>JAPLSM010000031.1 GCA_026398635.1 Spirochaetota bacterium
GGCAGCACGCGCAAGGCCACCTACTTCTTCGGCGCCCGTGCCGTGCGCGATCTCTTCCTCGTGGACGAGATGCGCGCCCTGGAGAAGCGCCTTCCGCACTTCAGGTTCGTGCCCGCCCTTTCCAGCCCGCTGCCCGAGGACAAGTGGGAGGGGGAGACCGGACTGATCACCGACGTTCTCGCACGGCACTACGAGCGGATGGAGCACCACGAGGCGTACCTCTGCGGCAGCCCCGGCATGATCGACGCCGCCATCAAGGTGTTCAAGGCCAAGGGTCTGCCTGACGAACTGACCTTCTTCGACAAGTTCTCGTGAGACCCGGGGAGGCGCCATGAAGCAGACCGTGCAGATGCAGAAAGCCCAGGGGCAGATGACCCCCGGGGTCATCACCCGCGACGGGTTCCTCGGCGACGACCGGCGGCTGCTCGGAGACATCCTGCTCGCCGACGATGCGGCGGTGAAGGCGCTCGACCTCGACCACGAGACCGTGGCCGCCCGCTTGATCGAGCTGCGCGACGCGGGCATGGCCGGGCTCGGGGAGTTCATCGACGTGGCGCCCCACTTCGAGGTGCGGGTGGACTCTGTGCGCGGCCGGCTGCCGTGCCCGTTCGGCGATCCTGGCATCTTCCCGAAGACCAACGTCACCGTGCGCAACCGGAAGACGGGCCGGGAGGCGACCTATACGGACCTGCACATCCACCTGATCCTGGCGCACGGCTTCTACGAGGGACGGGGGTGCCCGTTCCGCCTGGAGCCGAAGGACCTCGCGGAGGTGCTGGAGATCGCGTGACGGACTCACTCGCCCTGTTCGGAGGATCGAAGGTGGCCGCGGAACCGTTCCCGGCCTGGCCCCGGCTGTCCGAGAAGGCGCTGGCCGAGGCGGCAGCCACGCTCGCCTCGGGCAGGCTCGTGCAGTCGGCCGGGCTCCGGGTCGCCGCGTTCGAGGCCGGGTTCGCCGCGTGGGTCGGTTCCCCTCACGCGGTGGCGGTGGCGAGCGGAACCGCGGCGCTGCACGCGGCACTCGCCGCCCTTGGCGTCGGCCCGGGCGACGAGGTCATCGTGCCATCGCACACCTTCGTCGCCACCCCGCTTGCCATCCTGCACGCGGGAGCCAGGCCCGTGTTCTGCGACGTGATCGACGACCAGACCCTCGATCCCCGGGCGCTCGAAGAGCTCTCCACGCCGCGCACCCGGGCCGTCATCGTGGTTCACCTTTACGGCGTCGTCTGCGACATGGGCCGCATCCTCGAGCGCACGCGGGCCCGGGGCATCGCGGTCGTCGAGGACTGCGCGCAGGCGCTCGGCGGCGAGTGGCAGGGCCGGCGCGTGGGCACCCTCGGCGACGCGGGGTGCTTCAGCTTCTCGCAGGTCAAGCACCTGACCACAGCAGGTGAGGGCGGCATGGTGGTGACCGCACGCGAAGAGGCGGCCGCGCGCGCCAGGTCGCTTGCGGACCTCGGCCGGGAGCGGGGCGGGGATGCCACCGTGCTGCCGCACGTGCGGCCGGGGTGGAACTACCACCTCACCGAGGTCCAGGCTGCCGTGGGGCTCGCGGAGCTGGAACGGCTCGAATCCTGGAACCTCGCGCGCCGGCAGGGGTTCGCAAAAGCCTACGACCACGCCTTCTCGCAGCTCCCGGGCGTGAAGGCCGTGCCGCTGAACACGGATGCCCGGCGCAACGCCTATTGGCTCTACCCGCTGCAGCTGGATCTCGAGCGGCTCACCTGCGGCATCGACCGGGTTCGCGAGGCGCTTGCGGCCGAGGGCATCCCTCTGCAACCCGCCACGTGGCGTGAAAGCTGTGACGAGCCCGTGTTCGTGGGGCTGGCCGATCCCGCGGCCGGCCGGTGCCCGAATGCCGAGGCGCTCCGCGCGTGCACGCTCGCGCTGTACCTGCACCCCACGTGGGACCGGCCGCACATCGACCTCGTGATCGCGGCGGTGAAGAAGGTACTGCGGGCGTTCAGGAGGTGAGCGGCCCGTCCGGGCCGGCGCCGGCGGACCCGTCATCGTCCCTGCCCGCGGCTTCCCTGCGGTGCATTGCGAGTGCGCCCGTAAGGACCTTCCGGTAGAGCGCCTCGCGTTTCTTCAACAGATCGTACGGCACCTCGTAGGCCTGCTCGATGGTCTCACGGGTGAAGAGTTCCGCGGTCGGACCGAGCCTCGGCGGTGCATTCCGGCTGAATAGCAGCAGGTGGTCCGAGAACCGGCGCGACAGATCCAGCTCGTGCAGCGAGAAGTAGAGGCCGACCCCCTCGCGTCGCGCGTACGAGCACAGGTACTCCATCGCGCGTTCCTTCTGCCGGTCCTCGAGCGCGAAGATCGGCTCGTCCATCACGAGGAGCGGCGAGCCGTAGAGCAGGCTGAAGGCGAGGATGGTCCTTTGCAGCTCGCCCTTGCTCACTTCCTGCGTGCGCCGGGCGAGCACCGGCGCGAGCTCGAAGGTTACGACCAGCTCGGCCACGAAGCCTGGGCGTTTTACGGCGTGGAACCCGGCCGCGTGCACGGCCTCGAGCAGTGCACCGATTGGCTCGTCGGTATCGAACTCCATGTTCTGGAAGATGAACGAGACCAGCCGCTGCCTCGCCGGCTCGTCCCGCAGCTCCCGGGTGTCCACGCCGCGCACCAGCACCCGTCCCGCGTCGGGTACGATGCTGCCAGCGGCTAGCGCGAGCAGGGTGGACTTGCCCGTGCCGTTCTGCCCGACGAGCGACACGATGCCCCGGGGCAGCTCGAGGTCGAGACCGTCGAAGACGGGCGTCACGCTGCCGTCATCCTCGTCCACCCAGCGGTACGACACGCCCTCGAAACGGATCCCGGTCTCCATGCCGGGCGATGATAGGCGGAACGCCGGGCCCCGGCAAGCATTGTGCCCGCCCGGCGGCCCGGGTATACTCGCCGGCAGGGAGAAAGGAGTCCAGCATGTACGGTTTATCGACCATCGCGGTGATCCTCGTCGGGGTCGCCCTGTTCTGGTGGGCGCTGTGGGCCGTGCTCGCCCTCGCCCGGCGGGACGTGGTCCTCTTCGCCTTCCTGCTCGTGACGGGCGCGGCGTGGGGGTTGCTCGAGTGGCAACTCATCGCGACCGGAAGCTACGCGGTGTTCGCCCTCCTCGTGCTGCCGGTGGTGATCCTCGCGCCCATGGCCCGGGTGATCACGGAGTACGAGCGCGGGGTGCTGTTCCGGCTCGGCCGGCAGAAGCTGATCCTCGGGCCCGGGTTCAACTTCATCTTCCCGCTGGGCATCGACAAGGTGCGGAAGATCGACATGCGCACCTTCACCATCGACGTGCCCAAGCAGGAGGTCATCACCAAGGACAACGTGCCCATGCTCGTCGACGCGGTCGTCTACTTCAACGTCTTCGATCCAGCGCTCGCGGTGACAAAGGTCGCGAACTACGTGCAGAGCACCTCGCTGCTCGGCCAGACCATCCTGCGCTCGGTGCTCGGCCAGCACGAGCTCGACGAGATCCTGTCGAAGCGCACGGCGCTGAACGAGATGCTGCGCTCCCAGCTCGACGCGCCCACCGACCCGTGGGGCGTCAAGGTGAGCGCCGTGGAGATGAAGGCGGTCGAGCTGCCCGAAAGCATGAAGCGCGCGATGGCCAAGCAAGCCGAGGCCGAGCGCGAGCGCCGGGCCAAGATCATCGCGGCGGAGGGCGAGTTCCAGGCATCGGAGAAGCTGGCGCAGGCCGCGGAAGTCATCGGTCGGCAGCCCAGCGCGCTGCAGCTGCGCTACCTGCAGACCCTGAGCGAGATAGCGGTCGAGAAGAACTCCACCATCCTGTTCCCGCTGCCCATCGAGCTGCTGCGCTACTTCGACGCAGCGGCGAAGGAGAAGGGGAAGGAGTGAGGCTGCGGAAGGTCGAGATCGAGGTACTGTGGGAGGCCGGGCAGGCGGCGGGTGCGCCGCCCGGTCCTCCACCCGACGAGCACGGCGTGCGGGTCTCGTACCGCCGGGCGCTCGAGGAGGCGGAGCGGCAGGGGCACCGCGAGGTGTCGCTGCACGCCCTCGGCGTCTCGGCCGACGGCCTGTCGGTGACCGCGTCGGGCAAGATCATGGCCCAGGAAGCCATCCGGTTCGCCCGGTCCGACCCCGTGCACGTGCGCCGGGTCGCCTGTGCCCCCGACGACCGTGCGGGCTTCGAACCGTTCCGTAAGGTGGTCGAGGGGTACGTGCGCCACTTCCTCGAAGTGCTGGCGTGGGGCCCGCTCGTCACCGTCGACGTCATCATCGAGGTGACGGGCGGCATCGTACTCGTGGAACGCTCGAACCCTCCGTTCGGCTTCGCGCTGCCGGGCGGGTTCGTCGACTACGGGGAGAGCCTCGAGGAGGCGGTGCGACGGGAGGCCTCGGAGGAGACGGGCCTGGAGCTGACCGACCTGCGGCAGTTCCACACGTACTCCGATCCGTCCCGCGACCCCCGGTTCCACACGGTCAGCACGGTGTTCACGGCGAAGGCCTCCGGATCGCCCCGGGCCGGCGACGATGCGGCCGCGGTGCGCGTCGTGAAGCCCGAAGAAACGCCCGGGCTCACCTTCGCCTTCGACCACGGGAAGGTGCTCGCCGACTGGCTGGCGCAGCGCCGGTGATGCGGCCGGGCCGCGTGTCCAGCAGGACGGCCAGTGGCATGCCGCGGCATTCGGGTCGGATACCGAGGCGCGTGAGGCAGAAGTCGTAGCGCACGGGGTCGCGGGGCGAAACTGCCGCGAAGCCCCGGGTGATCTCGAGCGCGGTCTTCAGGTCCGCCTGCCTTCGCGTGGTGAGACCGAGCGCACGGCCGATGCGGAAGAGGTGCGTGTCGAGCGGGACCACGAGTTTCGCGGCAGGCACGCTGCGCCATGGCCCCGGGTCCACCGCGTCACGCCGGATCATCCACCGGAGGTAGAGGTTCAGCCGCTTGCAGGCGCTGCCGTCGTCGGGCGAGCTGAGCAGCGACGGGCAGGGACGCGGCGCGAGGGCGCGCAGGGCGGCGACGAAGCGGGAGAGGGCGGGCAGCACGGTCCCGTCGCCCGGGCTGAGGCCCGCGCGGAACAGCCTTTCGAGCGAGCCGTGGTCAGCCACGGCCCGCTTCACGGCCAGGAGCAGCGAGGAGAGCTCGGCGCCGGAGGTGAACCGGTGCCGGAACCCCGCGAAGAGCCGGTCGATGGACCGCTCGGAGGCGTCGCGGAGGAAAACCCGGGGGGAGGGCCCCAGCGGCGCGAGCGCGGTGCCGATGCTCGCGAGGATCTGCGCCACCCGGCCGTAGGCGAGCCCCGCGGCCACGAGGCCGACGATCTCCTGGTCCGCGGGATCCGGATACGCGTAGAGGGTCTCGAGTGGATCGGGGTGCACGAAGCGCCGGCGGTTCCAGGTCCGGTGCAGGGTCTCGAGGCATTCGCGGAGGTCGGCGTCTCCGGCGGGGCGGACCGGGTCAGGCGCCGAGCGTGGCGAGGTACCCGTCGATCTTTCCCACGAGCTCGCCGAGCTCGGCGAGGCGTGCCCGCTCGCGCTCGACGACCTCGGCCGGGGCCCGGTCCACGAACGCGGCGTTCGCCAGCTTCGCCTCGACACGCTGCTGCTCGGCCAGGGTCTTCTCGCGTTCCTTCCCGAGCCGGGCCGTCTCGCGCGGCACGTCGATCGCCTCCCGCACGTGCACGAACACCTCGAAGCCCCTGCCCGCGGTGGGGATGCTGCCCTTCGCCGGCGGACGGTCGTGCTGGAACACCAGGGCTTTCGTGCCCGAGAGATGCGCCACCAGTTCCCGGTGACCCTCGAAGGTGCGGCGGAGCTCTCCGTCGACGACCACGGTCACGTCGATCTTCCGGTCGGGGGGGATCGTGAACTCGCTGCGGATGGTGCGCACGGCGCGCACGAGCTCCTGCAGCGTAGAGAACACGGCCTCGGCAGCAGGGTCGTCCCGGGCCGGGTCGACCGCGGGGTAGGGCTGGATCATAATGCTGCGGACTCCGTCCGCAGCCGCACGCGCCTCCCCCCCGTGAAGCAACGGAAGCTTCTGCCAGATCTCCTCGGTGATCAGCGGCAGGAACGGGTGAACCAGCCGCAGCGACTCTTCCAGGATCGTGACGAGCATGGTGGTCACCCGATCCTTCTCAGCATCGAGCCCGGTGGAAAGCGGCAGCTTGGCAGCCTCGATGTACCAGTCACAGAAGTCGTTCCAGAAGAACTCGTAGACTGCCAGCGCAGCCTCGTTGAACCGGTAGCCCTCGAGCGCGCCGCGCGCAGCCGTAGCGGCCCGGTTCAGCCGGTGGCGGATCCAGCGGTCCACCTCGGAGAGGCGCACCGAGGCGGGTTCAAGCAGGGTCCGGCCCTCGAGGTTCTGCAACAAGAAGCGGGACGCGTTCCAGATCTTGTTCGCGAACCGGGAACCGAGCTTGACCGACTCCTTGTCGAAGAGCACGTCCTGCCCCTGGGCCGCGAGGAACGCCATGGTGAACTTCAGCGCGTCGGCACCGTACTCGTCGATCACCTCGAGCGGGTCCACCCCGTTGCCGAGCGACTTGGACATCTTGCGACCCTGCCGGTCGCGCACGAGCCCGGTGATGAAGATGTCGCGGAACGGCACCTCGCCCATGAACTCGAGGCCCATCATGATCATTCGGGCCACCCAGAAGAAGATGATCTCGTAGGCGGTGATGAGCGTGGTGGTGGGGTAGTACCGGGCAAGGTCGGCGGTTTTCTCGGGCCAGCCGAGCGTGGAAAACGGCCACAGCGCGGATGAGAACCACGTGTCCAGCACGTCCGGGTCCTGCTCGATCTTCGCGCTGCCGCAATGGGAGCAGGCGGCCGGGTCGGTGCGCGCCACGGTGGTCTTCCCGCAGTCCGCGCAGTACCAGGCGGGGATGCGGTGACCCCACCAGAGCTGGCGCGAGATGCACCAGTCCCGGATGGTACGCATCCAGTGCGCGTAGGTGTTCTCCCACCGCTGGGGGAAGAAGTGCAGCTTCCCCTCCTGCCAGGCGGCCAGCCCCTTGTCCGCGAGCGGCCGCATCTTCACGAACCACTGCTCGGAGAGGAACGGCTCGATCACGGTGTGGCACCGATAGCAGTGGCCGACCTGGTGCACGTGGTCCGCTTCACCCTCGAAGATGCCAGCCGCGGCGAGGTCCTCGACAACCTTCGCACGGGCCTTCGCCACGGTCAGGCCCCGGTAGGGCTCGGGCACGTTGTCGTTCAGCTTCCCGTCCGGGGTGAGGATGTTGATGATCTCGAGGCCGTGCCGCCGGCCCGTCTCATAGTCGACGGGATCGTGGCCGGGGGTCACCTTCACAGCGCCCGTCCCGAAGGCAGGATCCACCGCGGGGTCAGCCACGATGGGCAGCTTCCTCCCGACGAGCGGCAGCACGAGCGTCTTTCCGACGAGGTGCTTGTAGCGCGGATCGTCTGGGTGCACGGCCACTCCGGTGTCGCCGAGCATGCTCTCGGGCCGGGTGGTGGCGATCGTGACCGAGCCGGATCCGTCGGCGAGCGCGTAGCGGTACCGGTACATCTTCCCGTGCCGCTCCTCGTGCTCGACCTCGTCGTCGGAGATGGCCGTGCGGCACGACGTGCACCAGTTGACGAGGTAGGTGCCCCGGTAGACGAGGCCCTTTTCGTACAGCGACACGAAGACCTCGCGCACAGCGGCGGACAGGCCCTCGTCGAGGGTGAAGCGCTCGCGCTCCCAGTCGCAGCTGGAGCCGAGGCGCTTGAGCTGGCTCACGATGATGTCGTGGTGCTCATGGGTGACCTTCCAGGTCTCCTCGACGAACTTCTCCCGCCCGATCTCGCGCCGGCCCGTGCCGCGCTTCTTCAGCGCCTTCTCGACCACGTGCTGGGTCGCAATGCCCGCGTGGTCGGAGCCCGGCACCCAGAGTGTCTCGTCGCCGAGCATGCGGTGGTAGCGCACCTCGATGTCCTGCAGGCTGTTGTTCAGACCGTGGCCCATGTGCAGGATGCCCGTGACGTTCGGCGGCGGGATGACGATGACGTAGGTCCTGCCCCCGCCGTTGGGCCGGGGCGCGAAGAGCCGGTTGTCCATCCAGAACCGGTGGATCCGGTCC
>JAPLSM010000220.1 GCA_026398635.1 Spirochaetota bacterium
ACGAGTCGCCGAAGCCCCTCATCGCGGTGGGTTCCCCTCTCATCCTCGTGGGCCTGGGCTTCATGCTGTACGGCGAGCGGCTGGCGGGGTGGCTCAGGCGCCGGCGCGCCGCTCCCGCACCGGACCGCAGCGCCGGACCGGACGGCCCGGCTTGAGCCGGGGCACACCGTCACGGTACAGTGGCTCATGGACGCATTCATCCAGTGGATCGGGGGACTGACCTCGAGCCGGGTGCTGCTCGGGCTGATCGGCGGCCTCATCATCACCGCGCTCAATATGATCGGCGCGCTGGCTGTTCTGGTTGTGCGCAAGGTTTCAGACCGGTTCCTCGACACGGCGCTGGGATTCGCGGCGGGCGTCATGCTCTCCGCGAGTTTCACCAGCCTGATCATCCCGGGTGTGGAGATCGGGGGGATCTGGCCGGTGCTGGCGGGCATCGCCCTCGGCGCGCTGGTGCTCGGGCTCGGCGACCGGCTCGTGCCGCACAAGCACTTCGAGAAGGGCCTCGAGGGCCTGCAAAGCAAGCGCATCAGGGGCGTGTGGCTCTTCATCATCGCGATCACCCTGCACAATATGCCTGAGGGCCTGGCCGTCGGGGTGGGTTTCGGCTCGGGCAACATCAAGGACGCGGTGCTGCTGATGCTCGCCATCGGCATCCAGAACATCCCCGAGGGCCTCGCGGTGTCGCTGTCGTCGATCGGGGCCGGCTTGGGCGGCAGGTTCTATGCCGCCGTGGTTGGCATCCGGGCGGGGCTCGTTGAAATCCCTCTGGCCGTGCTCGGCGCGTGGGCGGTGACGGCGATGCACTCGATGCTCCCGTACGCCATGGGGTTCGCCGCGGGAGCCATGCTCTTCGTGATTAGCGACGAGATCATCCCCGAAACGCACCGCAAGGGGCATGAACGTTTTGCCACAATTGGGACGATGGTCGGCGTCTGTCTCATGCTTTTCCTCGACGTCACCCTGGGCTGAGATGCGGGGGGGGCACCATGGAGAAAGTCCGCAGGGCTGTCCTGTGCTGCGACATCAGCGGGTTCATGCGTCTCGCGATCACGCTCGGCGACCGGATGCCCGGGTTCGTGCAGGAGTTCTACGAAATGGCCGGCGATGCCATCGTCGGTCTGGGCGGTACTCTCGTGAAATACATCGGGGATTCGATTCTCAGCGTGTTTCCCGAAGGGCGGGAGATCGATGCCGTTCAGTGCGCCTTGCGGATGCGGGGTGGTTTCGCGGCGCTTCTCGGTCGGTACGCTCCGGGGGACGGCGCACAGCTGGGGGTGGCGATCAGCACGGGCGAGCTGGTGCAAGGTGTCTTTGGCCACCGATCCCTCAGGCTCGAGGATGTCATGGGTGAGATCGTGGCAAACGCCTTCCTCTTGAACCGGTATCCGGGGATCAAGGTTACCGGGGAGGTTCGCAATGCGATCGGCGCGGAGGTCCGCACCGAAGAACTGCCGGCCATTCCCTTGAAATGGAGGGGGGATCCCCTCGATGCGTGGGCAGTATTGGAAGAGCAAATTTAGGTGAATGACCGTCAGGTGGTGCTTGACAGCTTAGTATCAAAGTGATATCATAATGATATTTGGAGGTCGAGTCATGATCACAGAGGCAAGGAAAGGCACGGTACCGGGAATCCCGATTTTCGTCGTGCTGCTGTACGGGTAGGACCATGGCTGAACGCAAGCCGTTCCTTCTGCGCATCGACTCCGACCTGTACGCGGCGCTCGCACGCTGGGCGGGCGACGAGCGGCGGAGCCTGAACGGTCAGATCGAGTTCCTGCTGCGCCAAACGCTGGTGGCGGCTCGGACGCAGCCAAAGTCCGCGTCTCCGCCGCCCATGGGCGCGCGTACCCAGGGGCGACTGCCGACGTCCGTGGGTGGGGAGCGGCGGCTTCCGAAGTCCGTAGCTCGTGCGCCACGGTTGCCGAAGACCTTGATTGGGACGCAGCGGCTGCCGAAGCCCGTGTCTCCGCCGCCCTCGATCCCGCGGCCTCCAGCCCGCGAACCATTGGACGAGCGGCCTCCCGCGAGGGTACCCGACAGCAGCTGGGACGCCATGGAGGATTGAATGACGGCTCCCGAGTGCCCGGTCTGCCGGGTGAACATTGAGGAAGGTCACGCGCTCGAGCAGGACAGCAATGGCCGGCTCGCGCGGATCCGCTGGACCGAGGGGCTGCTCTGGTCAGCGTCGGACACGTCGTCGTGATCCCGGAACAGGGCTTCTACACCGTGCGCGGGCGCGACATCCTTCTGCGGGTCCGTGCGAAACCCGGCGCGCGAGCCGACCGCATCGCGGGCGTGCGCGGCGACAGCCTCGTCGTGGAGGTCCGGGCCGCGCCCGAACGGGGCAGGGCGAACGAGGCGGTGACGCGGGTGCTGGCGGAAGCGCTGGGTATCAGGGCCTCCGCGATTGAGCTGAAGACCGGCGCCTCCGCGCCGCGCAAGCTGTTCATCCTGCCGCCGGAGGCACGGCCTGTGCTCGAGCGGCTCGAGAGGGAAACGACATGAGGAGATGGATCGCGCTGACGGCAGCGTGCGCGACGGTCGCCGTGGCTCCGGCAGAGGAACGGTGCGAGTTTCTGCTCGGCGGCCAGCTCGCCGGCTCATCTAGGGCATCCTGGTGCTGCGAGGCACCAAGGATTTCCAGGCAGATGCTGCCGACCTCGCCGAATGGCAGCGGGCGCTGGCGGGTCGGCAGGACTGTCCCGCTGACCTCGCGCGCTGAAAGGAGCCGGGGGATGATCGAGATCAGGGGTCTCGCTAAAAGCTACGATAAGGGCAGGGTACAGGCCGTGAAGAACCTGGACCTGAGCGTGCGCAAGGGCGAGCTGTTTGGTTTCCTCGGTCCGAACGGGGCGGGCAAAACCACGACCCTGAAGGTGCTCGTCGGCCTGCTCGCGCCCGACGCGGGCACGACGAACCGGTGCTCTACGAGCGCATGAGCGGCGCCCGGTTCCTGGCATTCATCGCGGACGTCTACCGGGTGGACTCCTCGGCGCGGGCAGCCCGGGTGGCCGAGCTCGCGGAACGCTTCGAGATGAAGGACTCGCTCGGCGAGGTGGTCGCCTCCTACTCCCACGGCATGCGGCAGAAGCTCTCGCTGATGTCCGCGCTGCTGCACGACCCCGAGGTCCTCATTCTCGACGAGCCGATCGTCGGTCTCGATCCCCGGGCAGCCTTCACGCTGAAGGAGACGATGCGCGGGCTGTGCGAGCGGGGCCGCACCGTGTTCTTCTCCACCCACATCATGGAGATCGCCGAGCGCCTGTGCGACCGGGTGGGCATCATCAACCACGGGGAGCTCGTGGCCGCAGCTCCCCTCGAAGAGCTGCGCCGGAAGGCCGGCGGCGAGAACGCCACTCTGGAGCGGCTCTTCCTGGAGATGACCAATGACGACGCCGGCGCTCACTAAGGCGGCCATTCGGGGGACCACCTGGTTCTC
>JAPLSM010000444.1 GCA_026398635.1 Spirochaetota bacterium
TCCTGGAGGCGCCGGGTAATGGCGAACCACCCGGACCGGTTCCCTTCCGATCGGAAAACGGCGCAGGAGCTGCGCGTCATCGCATTGAACGAAGCCTACGCGTCGCTGATGGCTCTTGCGCGCGATCCGAAGACCGCCGGCCCGGCTCCCGCGGGCGGCGCCGCCGGAAGCTCGCCTGCGGCCGGACCGGGTGCGGTCCGGCGGCCGGCAGCCGGCACCACCGCCGTCGGCCCGCACCGCGATCCCGCCTACGCGTACTACAAGCAAGGCTTCCTTTAGCTTCTCGCTGGCCGTGCACGGGATCGCCGAGTTGGACGCGCGGGTAGCCGAGGGCAGGCAGCCGAGCTACACGCCGCGCTACGAGGCGGCCCGGGACTTCGCGGGAAGCCTCGGCCTCCTGGCCGAGGCGCACCGGTACTTTGCCCGGGTGGTCGAGCGGCACCCGGACAGCGTGTGGGCAGCCGACGCGACGCTGAAACTGCGGCGTATCGAGCGGTTCACCCGGCTGTACCGGAAAATCCTCTCGAACCTCGGTGCAGCGGTGGAATGAACCGGCCGACCGCGGGTCAGGGCAGGAAGGGCACGGCCGGGTCCTCGAGCCAGTCCCTGAAGCCCGGAAGCTGATTCTCGACCGGGTAACCGGCGTCGGCGAGCAGGGGCTCGGCGAAGAGCTCGTCGACGAACCCGTTCACGCTGGAGACGACCATGTCACGGTCGCGCTGGCCGATCCAGGCGCGCACGCCCGCGGCGATGCCGACGCCCGCCACGAGCACCGCGGCAGCGGATGCGAACGTCAGGCGGGAGCGCCGGGCCGTGAACGCCGCCTTTTCCCGCTCTTCCCCGGCCCGGGCGAAGATCGCCGGGTAATCGGGCCGGGGCAGGACGGCCGCCGCGGCGTCGAGCGCCTCGCGCGCCCTGCCGCCGAGCCCGTCCAGCAACGCCCGGAACCCGGAGCACCCGGTGCACCCCGCGAGATGTGCGGCGAGCTCTTCGCCAGGCGACTGGCCCGCGTCGTGCAGGTCCTGGAGCCGCCCCCTCACCTCGGCGCACGTCATGCCAACGCTCCTTCCCCCAGGCATCTGGCGAGCTTCTCCCGCACGCGGTGCAGGCGGGACTTCACGGTTCCCGCGGGCAGGCTCATCGCCACCGAAATGTCTTCGATGCTCATTTCCTCCACGTCCTTCATCACAACGAGCATGCGCTCGTCCGCGGCCAGGGTCCCGAGCGCACGGTCCACGCGGATCCGGCGCTCCTCGCGCTCGAGCCCGTCGCGGGGATCGGCCGGAGCCGCCGTGGATGCCGCCCCGCGCGCGGCCTCTACCCGGCGCCGGTGCCGGCCTTCGCGCCGCAGCAGGTCGATGGCTTTGTTGCGGCAGAACCGGTAGAGGTACGTGCGGAACGAGGAGGCGAACCGGAACCGGTCGAGACCGACCCAGAGCCCGACGAGTATCTCCTGCTCCGCGTCCACCATGTCCTCGGCCGAACCGTTGAACAGCGCGGCGAGGAGCCGGCGGATCCTGGGGAGGTGGCGCTCGATCAGTTCCACGAAGGCGTCCCGGTCGCGCTCATCCGCGACTCTCCGGACCAGCTCCTCGTCGCTGATGGCCTACTCCCCCAGCAGGTCGGCCAACTCCTTCAGGAGGGCCTGGTCCTTCTCGTCGAGCTCGGCGCCGCCGGCGGCCTGCCGTCCCGGGGCGTCCTTGGCGGCCGCGCGCGCCCTCTGGGCCCGGAGGCGCCGCAGCAGGTCGCGCAGCTGGATCCAGCGCCGGTCGCCGATGAGCTTCCGCGCTGCGAGTTCGCGCCGGATCTGGATCATGCGCGCCTGGAGCTCCGCCTCCATGGCCAGGCGGAGGACCTTCTCCACCTCGCGATCGTTCACGTCGACGTCCAGCAGCAGCTTCGCGAGCAGCGCCTTCTGCACGTTGATCTCGGCCCGGGCCTTCGCGAGATCGACGGCGCTGTCGGCGTAGATCGCGACAAACTTCTCGGCCTGCGGCTCGGTCAGACCGAGCCGCTTCACCAGCTGGCTCTTGGCCACCTCCTGCGCGCCCGCGAACGACGCGACGAGCGCCAGGACCCCCAGGACGACGATGATCCGTTTCATGACCGTCACCTCCGAACCATTCTTTGGACGCCGGATCCCGCCCCGGGGTTCCCCGCAATCGGGGCAGCCCGGCGACGCCTCCCGTTCCCGGCCGGCTCCCCGGTTCGTCAGCCCGCCCGGTAGATCCCGAGCACGCGCAGGTCTTCGGTCGCACCGGCAAGCGCGGCGACCGCTGCGTCGAACGCGGCACGGTCCGCGGGCACGTCCACATCGAGGTAGAACTGGTACTGCCACGGCCGTCCCAGGATGGGCCGGGACTCCAGCTTCTTCATGTTCAGGCCCCGGTCGGCCAGCACCTTGAGGGCTGCGAACAGCGCGCCCGGACGGTCGGCGGTGACGAAGCAGAACGACGCCTTGTCGGGCCGTCCGGTCCTGCCCGAGGCCGGCTCCGGCTCCCCCTCCCCGCCGGGGTCGCGCTCGATCACCACGAATCGGGTGTAGTTCTGCGGGTTGGCCTCGATCGCCTGGCGCAGCACCGCCAGGCCGTGCACCCGGGCCGCCTCCTCGCTCGCGATCGCCGCGTTCGCGCGCTCACCGGTCTCCGCCACGTGGCGCACCGCGCTCGCCGTGTCGTCCCACGACACGCGCTCCCACCCGGGGTGCGCGTCGAGGAACGCCGCGCACTGCGCGAGTCCCTGGGGGTGCGAGTAGACCCGGCGGATGGAAGCGATCGCGGTGCCGGGGTACCCGATGAGGTTGTGCACGATACGGATCTTCTGCTCACCGGCGATGCGCACGTCGGGGTATTGCAGCAGCAGGTCGTAGTTCTGGTGGATCGAGCCGGTGAGGGAGTTCTCCACGGGCACGATGCCCCACCGGGCCCGGGCCTGCAGGACCGCCTCGAACACCGCGCGGAAGTCCGGCTCCGGTACCGCCTCGACCTCGGCGGCGAAATGCAGGTGCGCGGCGTGCTCGCTGAAGGCGCCGCGCTCGCCCTGGAAGGCCACCCGGGCCGGCGCCCCCGAGTCACCCCGCCCGGCCGCCCCGACCGCCGGGCCGCGTCCGCCGCGGGGCACGCAGGCGTCGGAGGCGGGCAGGCGCGCGACCTCCTTGCCCAGCACGGGGGCGAGCGCCTCGATGTCGCGCATGAGCTTCTCGAACTGCCCGGGGTGCAGCGATTGCGGGCCGTCGGACAGGGCGTGGTCGGGGTCCGGGTGGACCTCCACGGTGATGCCGTCCGCGCCGGCGGCCACGGCGGCGAGCGCCATGGGGCTCACCATCGCGCGCAGGCCCGTCCCGTGGCTCGGGTCCACGATGATCGGCAGGTGGGTGAGCTTCTTCACCACGGGGATGGCCGAGAGGTCGAGGGTGTTGCGGGTGGCGGTCTCGAAGGTGCGGATGCCCCGCTCGCACAGGATGACCCTGTCGGAGCCGGACGCGAGCAGGTACTCCGCGGACATCAGCAGCTCCTGGATGGTCGCCGCGAAGCCGCGCTTCAGGAGCACCGGCCGGCCGAGGCCGCCCACACGCTTCAGCAGCTCGAAGTTCTGCATGTTGCGCGCGCCCACCTGCAGCACGTCCACGTAGTCGCGGAGCATGTCCGCGTGCTCGGGGCTGACGATCTCGGACACCACGGGCATGCCGTATCGTTCCCCCGCCTCCTTGAGGTACCGCAGGCCCTCCTCGCCGAGGCCCTGGAAGGCGTAGGGCGAGGTGCGGGGCTTGAACGCGCCGGCACGGAAGAGCACGGCGCCGCTCCCGCGCACGAGCTCCGCGGACTCCAGGACCTGCTCGCGGGATTCGACGGCGCAGGGGCCGGCGATCACCACGACGCGCGGCCCCCCGATGCGTACCGGTCCCACCGCAATGACCGAGTCCTCCCGCCGGAACTCGCGCGAGGCGAGCTTGTAGGGCGAGGTGATGGGGATGACCCGGGCCACACCCGGCAGCAGCTCGACCTCCCGGATGTCGACGGGCACGATGCCCACCGCCCCGAGGATGGTCTCCTGCTCGCCGATGATCTCGCGGACCTTGAATCCGCGGGCCGCGAGGTACGCGCGGACGCGTTCCTTGTCCCCGTCGCTGATGGAACGCTCGAGGACGATGACCATGGGCGGCCCCGGGGCCTAGCCGGCTGCAGCCGCAGCTGCGGTCACGCGGTTCCTGCCGTGCTCCTTGGACTGGTAGAGGGCCTTGTCGGTCTCGCGCACGATCTCCGAGGGGGCGTACGTGCCCTCCTGGTCGAACTCCGCGACGCCGACCGAGATGGTGACGTGCAGGGGCCCGCTCTCGCCGGGGAAATCGTGCTTCTCGACACGCTTCCGCAGGCGCTCGGCCACGACGAGCGCGCCCTTCGCCTCGACCGAGGGCAGGATGACCGCGAACTCCTCGCCGCCGTAGCGCGCGGGGAAGTCCACCTGGCGCACCGACTGCGTCAGGATCCGCGCGATCTCCTTGATGATGAGGTCACCCTGCACGTGCCCGTAGGTGTCGTTGAAGCTCTTGAAGTGGTCGATGTCGAACATCACGAGGCTGAACGTCGCCTTGTAGCGCCGGGCACGCTCCATCTCCTCCTCGAGGGTCTTCTCGAAGAAGTGGTGCGAGTACAGGCCGGTCATGCGGTCGGTGGTGGCCTGCCGGAAGAGGTTCGCGTTCTCGATGGAGATGGCCGCGAACCGGGCGATGCGGGTGACGTACTGCACCTCCGCGAGGCTGGACGGCTCGGCGGTGTTCCCGAGCACGAGCGCGCCGATCACCCCCTTGTCGGTGCGCAGCGGCACGATCATCCCCCCCGCGAGCACCTCGAGCGCAGCGACGAAATCCTTGTCGGGGTAGTTCTCGCGGAAGTACTGGAAGGACACCTGGCTGTACTCGTCCTTCTCGAGGAAGGCGAGCATCGCCGCGATCGGCGGTACTGGCGGGGGCGCTTCTTCGAGCTTGACGCCCCGGTAGCAGACGATCCGGGGCGGCGTCTCCTCGGCCTCGCTGGGCAGCAGGAACGTGACGGACTCGGGTTGGAACTTGGAGGTGAAGCTCCACGCCACGTTCTTCGCGATGTTTTCGACCTCGAGCTGGGCCGTGATCTGGAAGGCGATCTCGATGATTTCCTTCAGATCCTGGTTCTCGCGGTCCAGCGGGACCTCGTGCAGCTCATCCACCAGTCCGCCGCTCATGATCCGTCGAGTATAAAGCGGCGGCAGCCGCTTGCCAAGCCTGACTATCGGGCGCTACGCACCACCCTCGCTTCCCAGATGGAAGCCGGGATCCATGGGGTAGAACACCAGGCCCGACACGGGCTTCGGGTAGAAGTGGGTCGACTTGCGGGGCATGCGCTCCCCGTTCTCGGCGATGGCGATGACGTCGCTGAGGGCCGAGGGATTCAGCGCCAGCGCCACCTGGAACTCGCCGGCCCGGGTGCGCTCGAGCGCCTCGTCCAGGTCCTTCGTGTAGGTGAGGTTCTTCCCCGCGGCGAGCTCGTCCTCGGTGATGCCCAGGATCTGCTCGAGCACCAGCGTGTTAAGGATGTTGACGTCGAGCAGCTTCCAGGTCGAGGAGTACGGCAGGTTCACCAGCTCCTCGTAGGCCTCCTCGTCGCGGAGCGTCAGGAGGTAGTATCCGTTCGTGTTGGTGAAGTACGCGCCGAGCTTGTGCTCGCCGGACGACACGTCCTGGAGGTCGCGCAGCCAGCGCCGGCGCACCTCGGCCTCGTCGCCGTCGCGGAACGAGTACTTCTTCACGTGGAAGTGCTCCATGATGTCCGCGCCGAGCTGTTTGAGGCTCTCGACCTGCACGCCATCGATCAGGCGGTGGGTGGGCAGGATCGTGAGGCCTTCGTGCTCCGAGTTCACGAGGAACATCATGATGAACTCCCAGGGTGCGTCGGGGCCGGCCCCGGGGTGCAGCTTCCGCATCCGGTCGCGGACGGTGAGCATCGTCTGATAGCGGTGGTGCCCGTCGGCGATGGTGATCTTCAGGTGCGCCATGGTCCGGGCTATGGCGTCGCAGCGCGCCGCTTCGGTGAGGCGCCACATGCGGTGGTGCACCCCGACCGGCTGTTCGACGAAGTCCACGATGGCCTTCTCGCGCTCCTGTTCGTCGAGGATGTTGTCGATCACGTAGGCCCGGTCCTGGTACAAGCTCCAGATGTATTCGAACTGGGTGTTCGTGGTCTCGGTCAGCCGGATGCGGTCCTCGAGCGGGCCGGTCAGCACCTTCTCGTGGGGGAGAATCCGGCGTTCGGCGTAGTCCGCGAGACGCACGGCGCCGACGAACCCCTTCACCGTCTTGCGGCCGATGCCGGGGATGTCGAACTGCTGCTCGTACACCCAGAACGACGGCCGGCGCGTGCCGTGCAGGATCCCGGCGGAACGCCAGCCTGCCAGCAGGTCGCGTGCCCGGGTGTAGCGGTTGTTCCCCGCGTCGTCGGACGGTTCCTGCCGGTTGAGGATCAGGCGGATGACGTTGTGCGGGTGCTGACGGTAGTACGCCTCCTGCTGCGCGGGGGAGATGACGTCGTAGGGTTGCGACAGGCACGCCCCCACCTCGCCCACCACCGCGGGATCGTAGTGCAGGGCTCGGAACGGGCGCACGTCGTTGATCCGGTCTGGCATGGCGAACCTTA
>JAPLSM010000300.1 GCA_026398635.1 Spirochaetota bacterium
CTGCGTCCCCTCGAGGATCGGTTTCCTGCGCTGGACCTCTCCCGTCTTCCCGCCTTCGACGCGGTGGTCGTGCTGGGTGCCGGCTCCGTGGACGCTTCACCCGACGAGGCCGGCGGCACGGCGCTCTCGCGCGAGGCGGCCCGGCGCGTGACGTGGGGCGCGGCGCTCGCCCGGGGTGCCGGGGTTCCGGTGATCGTGAGCGGCGGACGGGCATGGGAGCGCGGCGGCGGCGATCCGGAATCGACGGCCGCCCGGCACCTTCTCGAGCGGCTCGGCGTTCCGGTCGGATCCATCGTCGAGGAGCCGGCGAGCCGGGACACCTGGGAGAACGCCCGGCGCACGCTGCCGCTCGTGCCCGGGGGAGGCGCGGTGGCGCTCGTCACCTCAGCCTACCACATGCCGCGCGCAGTCCTCGCCTTCGAGTCGGCCGGCGTCAGGTTCGTGCCGGCCCCGACGGACTACCGGGCTCGCCGCCGGGGGTACGACCTCCTCAGCTTCACGCCGTCGTTCGGCTGCCTCGCGGAGAGCTTCCAGGCGATCCGTGAATACGCCGGCCTGGCCTGGTACCGGCTGCGGCGCTGAAACGGGACTGCCGCGGGGCGTTGACGGCTGCGCGGTCGCGCGTCAGGAGGGATCGAGTGTCTGGGTTCCCAGGTCGAGCAGCTTGTCGGACCTGATGTAGTCGTGCACGAAGAAGTCGCCGGGCACGCGAAGCACCTTCTTCAGCATCCACGGCCGATGCTCCCGGTGGTCGAAACCGATGCGCAGCTCCACCTTGAGGCTGTTCGCATTGCCGGCCTCGGCCTGCGGCCAGAAGCTGAAGTACCCCTTGGTCTGCTCGCTGGTCTGGTAGGGATTGCGCCAGCCCGGCTCCGCGGGGACGGAGAGCTGGCCGTTCATCCACAGCGTGGCATTCGCCTCGACCACGGGGCTGCCGGTCCGTGCGTCCACGACCCTGCCGAAGATGTGGGGCATGTTGTAGAAGTAGGTGAGGATCGCCGCGCGGTCGGCATCGGCCGCGGCCCTGGTCTTCCTGCCGGCGGCGTGTTCGTGCCGGCGTTTGGCGACGATGTCGATGGCCCGGTTGATGAGCGCGATGAGCTCGATGACGTTCAGCAGACGGTCGCCGTTGCCGCCGCCGTTGGACTGCATCAGCTCGCGGGTCAGGCCCCGCTCGCTGGTGATGTACTTCGGAGGAATGCGGTTCAGGGTGAAGGCCGCCACGTCGAGGATGAATCCCCGCGTGGGCTTAACTTCCGGACGGTCCTTCAGGACCACTTTTACCGTCTCCAGGACCAGGTCTTCATTGTAGTTTTTCAGGCGCATGATACGTCCGTCCCTCTCGGTTCCCCCGCGATGCTTCGGTCCGTGCCTTAATTGTAGCACGCTTCTTCCGGGAGCACCACTTTTTTGTCCTGTACACGGCAGGGTACCTTTCCTATACTACGCCGGCCGTGCAAGCCCGGGAGTACACTGTCCACCACGCCCCCGTGCCAATGCCCGTCGCCGCGGACTGGGACTCCCCGGCGTGGCGGAGCCAGACGGCCCTCGCGGTGGACCTGCCCGTGGGCGGGCCTCCGTCCCACGCCCCCCGAACCCTGGCCAGGCTCTGCTGGGACGACTGGTGCCTTCACGTCAACTTCCGGGTCGAGGACCGGTACGTGCGTGCCATCGCCGACCACTACCAGGACAGGGTCTGCGAGGACAGCTGCGTGGAGCTCTTTTTCACTCCCGGAACCGACCTCCGAACCGGTTACTTCAACATCGAGATGAACTGCGGCGGAACCGCGCTGTTCCGGCACCAGCTCGGCCGGGGAAAACAGCGCCGGGAGGTGACCGGGGAGGACGGCCGCCTGTTGGAGCCGGCCCACACGCTGCCCTCCCGGGTCGACCCCGAGATGCCGGGGCCCGTCACGTGGCTCGTTTCCTACCGGGTGCCGTTCGAGGTGCTCGAGCGGTACGCACCGGTGCAACGTCCCCGGCCCGGTGTCGCGTGGAGGGCCAACCTGTACAAGTGCGGCGATGCCACGTCCCACCCCCACTGGCTGGCCTGGTCTCCGGTGGACGTGCCGGCCCCCGATTTCCATCGTCCCGAGTTCTTCGGCACGCTGCGGTTCGAGGCGTAGCAATGCGCGACCCCACGGCGCGCTTCGACGACCGGGTCGACGACTACGAGCGGCACCGTCCCGGCTACCCAACGGCACTCGTCGGTCTCCTGCAGCGCGAGTGCGGCCTGGGCCCCGGGCGCGACGTGGCGGACATCGGCTCGGGCACGGGCAAGCTGACGGAACTCCTGCTCGCGACCGGAGCCCGGGTGTACGCGGTGGAGCCGAACAAGGGGATGCGACAGGCCGCGGAGCGCCTGCTCAGCCAGGCACCCGGCTTCGTCAGCGTGGACGGCAGGGCGGAGGCCACGGGCCTCCCCGACACCTCGGTGGACCTCGTCACGGCCGCTCAGGCGTTCCACTGGTTCGACCAGACCGCGGCACGCGCCGAATTTCTCCGGATCCTCAGGCCTCGAGGCATCGCGGCGCTCGTGTGGAACGAGCGGGACGACGGCGGGTCGGCGTTCCTGCGGGACTACGAGCGCTGCCTCCGAGAGTTCTCCCTCGATTACGGCGAGGTCGATCACCGGCGCACCGCGTCGCGTGAACGCATCTCGGTTTTCTTCGGCCCCGGGGGGTTCCGCGAGGCGGAGTTCCAGAACCGGCAGGACCTCGACCTCGACGGCCTGCAGGGCAGGTACCTCTCCTCCTCCTACGCGCTGCCCCGAGGGCATCCGAAGTTCGGCGAGGTCATGGCAGCGCTTTCGGAGATCTTCCGGAAGCACCAGCAGCATGGCAGCGTCCGCATCGACTACCAGACCCGGGTGTACCACGGGAGGCCCGCGTGAAGCGTCCGCTCATCAACGCGCTGCTGCTCGACTTCGACGGCATTGTAGCCGAGAGCGAGCGGGAGAACGGCGAGCTGGTGCGGGCGTTCTTCCGGGAGCGCTTCGGCATCGAGATCACCGCCGACGACGAGCGCAGCATCTACGGGTTCCCCTGGCCCGAGACGTTCGCGGCGCTGTTCGGGCGGTACTCGATCGCGATGAGCCCGGCCGAGGCGTGGCAGCTGTTCTTCCCCGCGAAGCTCGCCTGGCTTTCGGGGCACCCGGTGCGGATGGCAACCGGCCTTCCCGAGCTGCTCGGCCTGCCCGTGGCGAAGGCCCTGGTGAGCGGCAGTCACCGCAAGGAGATCGAGGCGATGCTCGCGAGCGCGGGGCACCCGCGCCTCGGCATTGACGTCATGATCTGCCGCGACGACGTGAGCCGCAGCAAGCCGGACCCCGAGGGGTTCCTCGTCGCCTGCTCGCGGCTCGGGGTGCCGCCCGCGGAGGCGTTCGTGTTCGAGGATTCCCGGCCGGGCATCGCCGCGGCCCGTGCCGCCGGCATGGCCGTTGCCTTCGTGCGCGAGCTGTCTCCCGAGGACAATGCCGGACTCGCGGACGTGGCGTTCGACACGCTCGCCGAGGCCGTTCCCTGGGTTCAGGAACGGCTGGGGCCCGGCCCGGCGGCCGGGACGGAGGACGGGGCGCTGGGCCGGAGGCGTCCGTGAGCCTCGCGGTGCGGGAAGGGCCCCGGTCCGTTCGCCTGGAGCTGGCCGTCCGGCCGACGGCAGCCCGGACGACGCTGCTGCTGCTCGCGGTCATCTGGTTCGCCTTCGCGCTCGTGTGGGCCGTGCTGGTGTTCGCGCTCCGAGGCTCGATCCTGCTCGCCCTCGCATCGCTCGTCTTCCTGCCCGCCGGTCTCGCCGCCGCCGGCCGGGTGCTCGCGGGGACTCCGGACCGTTGGACCGTTGAGATCGATTCCGGCCGGGGCCTCGTCGCTGTCCGGAGGGGCATCCTCTCCCGCGGCTGGATCTGCGTGCCGCTCGACGACCTCGTCGGGGCCGAGGTGGCCGACCGGCCGGGGCCCGGCGGGCTCGTGCGCCCAATCCTGCGAGTGACGACCCGCACGGGCGATCGGTGGCTCGGCGAGGGCCATGCCCGTGCGGACCTGGAACGCGCGGCCGCGGTGTTCAATGAGGGGGTGCGCACGGCCCGGGCACCCTTGGCCACGCCGCTGCGTGACGTGGCCGACTTGACAGGCACCGACGGGCCGGTAGACTGGGCCTGAAGGCCCGAACAAAGGAGAGGTTATGCGTATGGTTTCCCTCATCGACGCGGTCTTCTGGGGCGTGCTGCTCATCGTGGCCGGCGCGCTGCTGATCGTGAAGAAGTACGTGCCGTTCACCCTGCCCGTTGGGCGCATCATCGTGGCCCTGGTCTTCGTGTACCTGGGCGTGCGCATCATCGTTCATGGGCCCACGGTGCGCGACGAGAACACGGTGGTGTTCGGCAGCCGCACCACCCTCGCCGGCGAGACGGCCGGCAGCCACGACTACAACGTCATTTTCGGCTCGGGCGACATCGACTTCACCGGTCTGCCGGCGGACAATGCGACCCGGGAGGTCAACGTCATCTTCGGCTCCGGCACACTGCGGGTGAACCCCGACGCCCCGGTGAAGATCAGCATGTCGTCCGTCTTCGGCTCGGTCAGGGCCCCCGACGGCACGACGGTCGCCTTCGGCGACCGGACCTGGACATCCGCGTCGTACCGCGACGGGTCGCCGGCCCTGCGCGTCAAAGCCGCGGCGGTGTTCGGAAGTCTTTCCATCCGGTAGTGATCGATCGCGAGGCCCGAGCCCGCACGAGGAAGCAGCCATGCTCGTGAACCGCGTCATGCCCGCCCGGCACCTGCTGACCATCCGGGAGATGGTCGAGAGCTTCGCGCCGGACCGCCTGTCCGGGACCGCCCTGCAGAGCCGGCGCTCCGATGGATGGTGGAGGCTGAGCTACGGGGAGCTGCGCGACTGGGTGCGCAGCCTCGGCACGGCGCTCCTCGCCGCGGGCGTGCGGCCGGGCGACCGGGTGGGCGTGATCTCGGAGAACCGCAGCGAGTGGGTGATCACTTACCTCGCGGTCACTTGCGTCGGCGCGGTCATCGTGCCCTTCGACGTGCTGCTGAAGGCGGAGGAGCTCGCCGCGGTCATGAAGGCCGCGGGATCGGTCCTGGTGTTCACGTCCACGGAGTACCTCGAGAAGGTGCAGAAAGCCCAGGCGATGGCCGGGACCACGGCCCGGATCGTCATGTTCGACGCGCACGGGCTCGTGGAAGCCGAGGCGGCCGCACGGGGTACCGAGCCCGGCGCTGCCGCCACGACCGAGGCCGGGAAGGCCGTGCCGTTCGCGGGCTGGCGATTCCTGCCGTTCGAAGCCCTCGTGGAGACGGGCCGGCTGCTGCGCGGGCGCGGCCGCGATCTGTGGGCCGGCGCCACGGTGAAGCCGAAGGACCTCGCGGCGCTCATCTTCACCTCGGGCACCACGGGCACGCCCAAGGGCGTCATGCTCTCGCACGGCAACCTCGTCTCGAACGGGGACGGCGTGCAGCAGACGACGGTGCTGGGCCCCAAGGACAACTGGCTCATCGTGCTGCCCTTCCACCACACCTACCCGACCAGCATGGGCATCTTCGTGCCCCTCCTCACCAGCGGCACCATCACCTGCGTGGCCTCGATGAAGCTGAACGTGCTGGTGCAGGCCATGAAGGAGACGTCGCCGACCGCCGTGCCGGCCATTCCCCTGCTGATCGAGAAGCTGTACAAGGGCATCCGAGCCAACGTGAAGGCAAAGGGCATTGTCACCCGGGCGCTCTTCGCCGTGATGTTCTCCCTGAGTCGGTTCCTGTTCCGCTCGTTCGGAATCCGGGCGGGGAAGGTGCTCTTCCGCTCGGTTGCCGCGCAGCTCGGCCTGGAGCGGCTGTACTTCTTCGTCTCCGGCGGCGGCCCGATCGCGAAGGATATCATCGACGGCATGGAGGCGCTCGGCCTGCCCACCTACCAGGGCTACGGCCTGTCCGAGCACTCGCCGGTGGTCGCTTCTTGCTGCCCGCCCGCGAACCGCCCCGGCTCCGTAGGCCTGCCGCTCGCGAACGCGAAGGTGCGCATCGCCGAGCCCGATGCCAACGGCAACGGCGAGATCCTCGTACGGGGCCCGTCCGTCATGGCCGGGTACCTCGGCATGCCCGAGAAAACCGCGGAGGTTCTCGACGCCGAGGGCTGGCTGCACACCGGCGACATCGGCAAGCTCGACGCGGACGGGTATCTCTACATCACCGGCCGGCTGAAGAACATCATCGTCACGAGCGGCGGCAAGAACATCTACCCCGAGGAGATCGAGAACCTGCTCGC
>JAPLSM010000322.1 GCA_026398635.1 Spirochaetota bacterium
CAACTTCGAGACCCTCCTGTACAAGGCCCCCGTGCTGGCCTACCGGATCATGAAAGAGCTCAGCTCGCGCCTGCGGGAGACCGGTGCCCTGCTCGTGTCCCACCTCCAGCAGAGGAACCGGCAGCTGTACCGCTCGCACATCGACACGATCACAATGGTCGTCCAGGCTATCGAGAAGAGAGCCTCCCAGACCAGTGGCCGCACCCGGCGGGTCGCGGACCTCGCGAAGGCGATCGGGAGGGCGATGGACCTCGCGGACGAGCAGCTGATGGTCCTCGAGCTGAGCGCTCTCCTGCACGACCTCGGCATGCTCGCGGTACCGGAGTCCTTGCTGACCAAACCGGGGCCCCTTGCCGAGCGTGAGTACGGGGCGATCAAGAAGCACCCTCAGATCGGGAAGGAGATGATCGAGGGCATCCCGTTCCTCGAAAAAGCGATCCCGGAGGTCTTCCACCATCACGAGAAGTTCAACGGCACGGGCTACCCCGAAGGCCTCTCGGGCACGAGCATACCCCTCGCCAGCAGGATCCTCGCCGTCGTGGACGCCTTCGAAGCCATGACGCGCGGGAGACCCTACCGCGATCGGCTGAGCGTCGAACGCGCAATCGAGGAGATCCGACAGGGAGCCGGCACCCAGTTCGACCCGGATGTCGTCGCTTCGCTGGAGAAACTCAGGAGCTCCGGAAGCCTGCCGTCCACCGGGAGCCCGGGTACTGTTGAGAGCTGAACGCCAGAAATTCCCCAGCTGTCTCGGGGCAAGCGGGCCGACGGGCTCCCCGGAACCACGCGGGCATCAAGTGTGCCAAGCCGTGGCGGCTGGAGACAGACCACCTTCTGCGTCCGTGCAGGTGGGATGACGGAAGGAGGCATCTCGCGCCTGAAAATACCTTGTACCATCTACCGGCGGCCTACTTCAGGTGGCCGCGTTCGTCTGGTAAGCGAGCTGGTATGACTTCCTAAGGCAACGCCAACGCATGTCGGCCGGAAAGATATGCAAGACTCACGCCGAATTGTCCGCCCCAGTCACCAAGCTAAACTAGATTCAAAGATCCTCACCTCGGCCTGTTTCCGAAGGTCCTTCAGGATGTCATCGAGGGCCCTATATAGGGCCTCTTGCTGCCGGGCCGCGAGGAGATTGGCCCGGATGAACTCCTTCACGGTGTTCTGGTAGAGGGGCGGGACCTTATCGTTGAAGCCGACGAGATGGGCTGCGATGACTTCGTCGCACTCCACGATGTGCAGGCCGATGTTGGAGGTTAGGACGCTGCTCACCTCGCCGGGCTTTAGCCTGAATAGCGCGTCCCAGAAGGTCTTTCCGAGTGTCTGCAGCAGCGTCGTGTTGTCGCGGGGCAGCCAGCCCATGTCACCGCCCTTGAACTTGGTCGAGGTGTCCTCG
The DNA here is from genome assembly GCA_026398635.1 of Spirochaetota bacterium. Classification (GTDB taxonomy): domain Bacteria; phylum Spirochaetota; class Spirochaetia; order SZUA-6; family Fen-1364; genus JAPLSM01. The sequence continues at coordinate 1,397 of JAPLSM010000322.1, forward strand.
GAGTACTTGGCCGCCAGATCGGCGAACGAGGCGCCGGCTTTCAGCTCGCGCAGGATGTCCTCCGCCCGCCTGGCTGCCTTGTCGCGGTCGCCCTTGGTGGCCATGGCGCGCGTGTCGAGGTAGATCTGGCGTGTATGGATGTAGTCGTCGACGAAAAAGCTCTTAGTGTTGGCGTCATAATAGTTGCGGCATTCCTGGTCGGTCGGCGACTTTACCGCCTCGATGTCGGCCTTCCTCTTCGCGCGAGCGTAGCTCGAAACAAGAATGCCATACTGCAGCTGCCGGGTGAAAGCGTCCCACGTCAGTCCCGAGGAATTAATGAGGGTCCGCAGCTCAGCGTCGGTGAGCTCGCGGGCGAGTCCCCGCTGCTGGGCGGCGACCTTCTTGTACTCGTTGATCTTCGCCTTCAGCTCAGAGTCGGAAACGAAGATCCTGTCGCGCTCGGCAGCCTGCTCGAGCAGGGAACGGTTGATGAGCCCGTCGAGGACCTTGAGCCGGTCCTCCGCGGTGGTGGTCTTGCTGTAGGTCTTCTCCAACGCATCCACCTGGGGCTTCAGCTGGCTGACCGTGATGTTCTCCATGCGGATGAGCTTCACGGTGGCGACCTGCTTCGACGTGGTTATCGTCTGGGCGGGCAGCGCAACCGCCGTTTCAGTTGTCGGCGGGCTCTTCGGAAGTGCTCCCTCTTCCACCTCAGTAGGTAATTGTGAGCTATCTGCAGCATCAGATGCTCTGGCGAGTTCTAAACCGATTCGGTCTATGTCCTTCACAAGCTCGTCAAGATCGCGATAAGAGCCATCAGCTGCACTGACGGTTCTCGAAGTGAGTGTTTCCAGTACCCTTGCGGTAAGGACCAAACGACTGCCGAGCTTGCCGATGCTCCCCAAGACCATCAATTGTGCTGATAGTTGTCGGCCGATTTTTATCTGAAACGTCTGATCAGCCAGATCGTTCATCGAGAACTCTATTTCTTTCGTGATCGCCTCGCGTGATGCGATGTCAATCACAACATACTTCCCGGTTTTAACAAGTGTGTTGCTCAAGAGGGAAATGATCGACTTCATCTCCCGTTCTGAGATACCGCTGGCCGGAAAGTCCAAGACTGCGATAGCAGGTTTTTCCTGTGACAGAATGCAGATAGCGACGAAGAGCAAGACAAGGGTAACCACATTTCGCTTCATCGAATGAGGACTGTATCCTTCGAGTTTTGCCCTGTCAAGAATCCTTGGCAGATCCTATCCAGTGAGGTTCGCACTTTCGTCTAGGAGGCAATAACCACTCCGGCTCATGCTGTGTGTGCGCGCGCGCATGCGCGGGTCAGCTGCTCCTCCAACGCGCTGTCGGCCATCTGGGGTACTTCGGCCCACGTGAGCCCGCTGGCACGATACGCCGCCAGGATTCGGGCCACCACGGTGCGCGAAATACCCAGCGCCTGCGCGATCTGCCGTTCGCTCAACTCGGTTGTCAACCGATAGCGGATGACGTCTCGTATCTTGTTCACTCTCGTCCTTCTCCGCCCCATCTGCTCTCCTTCCACCTCGATTCGGAAGGTTGAGCGTAGCAGGTTCCCGATGGAGGTATTGGAGGGAGTGGGGGTTCCGCGCGAGACCCGAAGTTCATCCGCCGGGTGTCCTCCTCACGCCGAGAGAAGCTATCCCGCTAACACCTCGTAGAAAGAAGGTTTGGGCTTCCCCGCGAAGAACGGGTCGACCCGCTTGCGGGCTTAACATGAATAGCCTCGCGTGGTACCCGGCACCGGCCTGGAAGCGCTCCGTGGTGTGCCCGACCGCGGCCTTCACGTCCTTCCAGGGCGTGTCGGCGACCACGCCCCCGCCAAGCCCGAAGGCTAACCGGAACTGCTCGACGGTCATCCCGTTGGCCTCGGCGATGAGGCCGACGCGCACCTCGCCATAGCCCCGGGGCCCCCTGCTGTGACCTCCGCCTCCCACACATGATCACGAGATGAACGCCGCACGACCCATGC
>JAPLSM010000354.1 GCA_026398635.1 Spirochaetota bacterium
TCCTGAGGGATGGCAGACCGCTCTGCCATCGGAAACGCCGAACAGAAGGTGAATCACCGAGGAGTGACATCAATATGAAAAGAACCTTCCTGGTCGTCATCTGCCTCCTGCTCGTCCTGCCGGCGCTGGTGTTCGCCCAGAAGTTCCCGGGCGTCACCATTTCCGTGGTGGCGCACGGGGGCCACCACGCGACGCCCTGGCACGACGAGGCGAAGAACATCCTGGACAAGTACGGCATCAAGCTGAACGTCATCGAGGTCACGGCGGACGAGCTGTATTCCAAAGAGGTCCTGGAGCTGACCAACCGGACCGGCGCCTACGACATCATCCAGTACAACTCGGCGTGGATCGGAGACTACGAGGAGTTCATCCAGCCGCTGGACGACTACGTGGCGAAGGACAACGACGCCATCGGCTTCTCCGACATCCTGCCCGCCTTCAACAAGGCGCAGAACCTGTGGGGCGGCAAGAAGATGTCCGTCACGTTGGATGGCGACACGTTCCTGTTCTATTACCGGGCGGATATCTTCAGGGATGCCGGCGAAAAGGCCGCGTTCAAGGCCAAGTACAAGTACGACCTGCCCGATCCCCCCCAGACCTGGAAGCAGGTCGTGGACCTCGCGCAGTTCTTCACGCGGAAGAAGGGCGAGAAGCTGGCCGGCAAGACCCTGACCAAGGACTTCTACGGCTACGCCGACCAGGCCAAGCGCGGGCGGGTCTACTACTGGTACCTGTTCCGCTTCATCCCCTTCAACGCGCCGACGCCTCATTACTTCGATCCGGCCACGATGAATCCGAAAATCAACTCCACCGGCGCCGTGGCAGCTCTGGACAACATGAAGGAGCTGCTGAAGTACTCGCCCCCCGGTGTCCTGTCCTGGGAATGGGACGAGCTGTATGCCGCGGCTATGAAGGACGGCACGGTCGGGATGTGGATCCACTGGACGGACGAGGGGCGGGGCTTCAACACCGTGCCTGCCCTTCCCGTGGACAGCCCGCCCAAGGCGGTGCTGGGCATTTCCGCCTCTCCGGGCTACGAGGTGGGCGGCAAGGTCTACAAGTGGACGGTGGTGGACTCCGCCTGGGTGGCTTCCGTCTGCAAGGACAGCAAGAACAAGGACGCCGCCTACACGGTGCTGAAGCACATGTTCGCGCCCGGCCCCAGCAACGTCGGCTACATCATGGATGCCGCGGTCGGCTGGGACCCGTCCCGCCTATCCCACTTCAACTCCAAGGAGTGGCGCGCGAAGGTGCCCGGCATCGAGAACTACCTGAACCTGGAGCTCAAGGCTCTGGAGAACGGCTTCCCCTGTCTGAAGATCCCCGGAGCGTTCGAGTACATGGACGTGCTGGACCTGAACGTCTCCAAGTACCTGGCCGGCGAGTTCCCCACCGCGAAGGCGGCCCTGGATGCCGTCGCCGCGCGCTGGAACGAGCTGAATAAGAAGTTCGGCGTGGACAAGCAGAAGGGCTTCTACAACAAGATGTGGCAGTGACGGAGCGGTCTCCGCGGGCGCCATGCCAGCGGAGACCATCCCAGGGAAGGGCGGCGACCGCATGACAGCGAAGCAGAGAGCGTCGTTGATGGTCTATCCCACGATCCTTGTGCTTGCCCTGATCGTCATCTTCCCGATGATCTTCTCGATCAGCGTGAGCGTCCGGGCATACGACATCCGGATCAAGGAGCACCCCTTCGTCGGGCTGCAGA
>JAPLSM010000454.1 GCA_026398635.1 Spirochaetota bacterium
CAGCTCCCCGCCCTCGATGCCGGCCGCGGCCTTCTCGAGCGCCGCGACCACGGCAGGCTTCTCCCTGCGGAAGACCTCCATCAGCCGGGCCACGAGGTCGCGCGGGTCCACGTCAGCCGGCACGGACGGCGACGCGGTGACGGGGTTCGTCGCGGCCGCGGCGGGAGGCACCTTCTCCCCGGAAGGCGCCTTCGCCGTCGTCGCTGCCGTTGCCGTCGCTGCTGAAGCTGTCCCGGGCGCGCCCGCTTGCGCCGGAGACGAAGCGGGCGCCGGCGGCTTCTCTGAGTGCAGGAATTGCGGACGGGCCGGCTCGGGCTTCGCCGATGACCTTCCCGGGGAGCCGGCGCCCGAGCGCAGCTCCGCGATCGCCTCGCGCAGCTCGGCGGGAGAGACGAGATCGTCGAGCCGGGCCAGGCGTGTCAGCGCCAGCTCCAGCTCGAAGCGAGGGTTCAGCGAGAAGCGGATGCCCCGGTAGAATGCAAGTAGCAGCTCGACGGCTTTCTCCAGCTGCTGCGGAGTCCAGCGGCCCACGGCCGTCGCCTCGAAGTCCCCGGCCGCGTAGCCGAGCAGGGTGTCGCGCGTGACGCCGGTCCTGAGGAACAGCAGGTCGCGGAAATAGCCGGCCAGGTCGGCGGTGAACTGCTCGATCGACACGCCCTTGGCGAGGATGCCGTCCGCCTGCTCGAGCACCTTCGCCGGGTCGCCCGCGGCGATGGGCCGCACGAACGCGTTCAGCTCGTCGATGCCGAGCACGCCCAGCTTCTCGCGGATCACCTCGAGGGTGACGGAGCCTCCCGAGAACGAGATCACCTGATCGAGCAGCGTGTAGGCGTCGCGCAGCGATCCGGTCGCCTCCTTCGCGATCCAGGCGAGGGCCTTGTCCTCGGCTTTCACGCCGAGCTCAGCCGAGGCTTCGCGCAGCTTCTCCCTGATCTCCGCGGCCGAGATGAGCCGGAAGTTGTACTGCTGGCAGCGCGAGCGGATGGTGGCGGGGACCTTGTGCACCTCGGTGGTGGCGAAGATGAACACCACGTACGGCGGCGGCTCTTCAATGGTCTTCAGCAGCGCGTTGAAGGCGCTGTTGGAGAGCATGTGCACCTCGTCGATGATGTAGACCTTGTACCGGCCCCTCTGCGGGGCGAACAGCACCTCGTCGCGGATCTCGCGCACGTCGTTGACGCTGGTGTTCGAGGCGCCGTCGATCTCGATCACGTCCAGGGCCGCGCCGCGCGCGATCTCGAGGCAGGTCGCGCAGGCGCCGCAGGGTGTGTCGGTGGGACCGTGCTCGCAGTTGAGGGCCTTCGCGAGGATCCGCGCAACCGAGGTCTTGCCCACGCCCCGGGGCCCGGCGAAGAGGTAGGCGTGCGCGATCGCGCCCTGGCGCAGGGCGTTGGTCAGCGTGGCCGCCACGAACTCCTGGCCGACGAGCTCTGCGAAGGTCTGGGGGCGTTTCCTCGTGGCGGTCACTTCGTACGGCATGACAAGAAAACCCCTTCAGCTCCCTTCAAGCCGGTTACGGCTCATGGACACGCCGCGTACCGCTGCTACCTTCCGGTCCTGACGGGGTTCCGCGGCAGCCCATAGCGTATGACCTGGAGATCAACGCTGAAGGGGTAGCGGAGAGAGTGGGATTCGAACCCACGGTACCCTTGCGAGTACGCACGCCTTCCAAGCGTGTACCTTCGACCACTCGGTCATCTCTCCTTTTGAAAACACGGGCCCCCCGAGGGGCCCCACGCACGGAAGACGGCTCGCGGAGAGAGTGGGATTCGAACCCACGGAGCCCTTACGGGCTCAACGGTTTTCGAGACCGTCCGATTCGACCGCTCTCGCATCTCTCCCTGCGCCATGGACGGCGCGAGGTCGGCGCCTGCACGGATGCAGGGGTGCCGACCAACACCCACCGGCTGTGCGGGGTCGTCCGCCTGCAGCCATCTGCGAGCGGACGACCTTTGCGTGCCCAAGAGGATTCGAACCTCCGACCTTTAGATCCGCAGTCTAATGCTCTATCCAGGCTGAGCTATGGGCACACGCGACGGAGAGGGGGGGATTTGAACCCCCGGTACCTGTTACCAAGTACAACGCCTTAGCAGGGCGCCCGATTCAGCCACTCTCGCACCTCTCCAGGTCCCAGCGGGTCTCGGAGTACCGACTCCGTGCGGTCCGGAGAGGGAGGGATTCGAACCCCCGGGACCGCGGAGCGGCCCAACGGTTTTCAAGACCGCCTCCTTCGACCACTCGGACACCTCTCCCCGTACGTTCTCGGCTGCTGGCGCTCTTGACTATACCCACGGCTCGGGGCTTTGTCAATAAAACAGGGTGACGGATGACGGGCGGACGGCCCTATTTCCCCCCCTGCAGCAGTTCGAGCACCCGCTCGAGGTCGTCCGCTGAGAAGTAAGCGATCTCGATGCGGCCCTTCGAGGGTCCACCCCGTATCTGCACCTTGGTGCCGAACCGTTCCACCAGGCGCTCCTCCACCGCGCGTACGTCGGGATCCCGGGCCCCGCCCGCGGGCCGCTTGCGTCCTCCGCCGCCCCGCCGGCCCTGGTTGAGCGCCGCGGCCGCCTGCTCGGTCTCGCGCACCGACAGGCCGCGCTTCACGACGCGGTCGAAGAGCAACTGCTGGTCCGCCGGGCTGGTGACCGCGAGGAGCGCGCGCGCATGCCCGGCGCTCATCTCCCCCCGTTCGACGGCATCCTGCATCTTCTCGGGCAGCTTCAGGAGGCGCAGGCTGTTCGTCACGGTGGTGCGGTCCTTGCCGACCTTCGCCGCCACCTGCTCCTGGGTCAGGTCGCGAGCCTCCATCAGCTGGCGGAAGGCCTTCGCCTCCTCGATCGGCGTCAGGTCCTCGCGCTGAAGGTTTTCGATCAGTGCGATCTCGAGCCGCTCCTCGGGGCTGAAGGAGCGCACGATCACGGGCACCCGGTCGAGTCCCGCGAGCTTCGCAGCGCGAACCCGGCGCTCGCCCGCCACGAGGACGTAGCTCCCCTCGCCCGCGGCCTCGACCAGCACCGGCTGCAGGACGCCCCGTTTGCGGATCGAGTCCGCCAGTTCCGCAAGCGATGCTTTTGGGAACGAACGGCGGGGCTGGGACGGGTTTGGCTTCAGTGATGTGAGCAGCACCTCGACGGTTGCCGCAGCCTGGCGCCTGACGTCATCGGTCTCCCCGAGTAGGGCGTCGATGCCCTTGCCGAGCGCGCGTTTAGCCATTGGCGAGGACCTCCTCGGCGAGCTTCTGGTAGCTCTTCGCGCCGATGCACTCCGGGTCGTACCGGTTGATGGGCCGCGCGAACGACGGCGCCTCGCCGAGGCGCACGTTGCGCGGGATGATGGTCCGGAACACCTTTTCCTTGAAGTAGCCCGTCACCTCCTGCACCACCTCCTGGGCGAGCCGGGTGCGGGAGTCGTACATCGTGAAGAGGATGCCGCCCACCTGCAGGCGCGGGTTGACGCCCTTCTGCACGCGGCTGATCGTCTGCAGGAGCAGGCTCAGGCCCTCGAGCGCGAGGTACTCGCACTGCAGGGGGATGATCACGGAGTCCGCGGCCGCGAGGCCGTTCAGCGTGAGGATGCCCAGCGAGGGCGGACAGTCGATGAACACGAAGTCGAACGGGCCCGAGACGCGCTCGAGCACCCGCTTGAGGAAGAACTCCCGGTCGGCCTGGTCGACCAGCTCCACCGTAGCGCCGGTCAGGTTGATGCTGGAGGCGATGATCGAGAGGTTCGGCGCGAGGGGACAGTCCTGGATGACCGAGGACGGGTCGGCCGCGCCGGTCATGGCCTCGTAGATTCCCGGCTGGTCCTTCTTCGCGCCCACGCTGCTCGACGCGTTGGCCTGCGGGTCGAAATCCACGAGCAGCACGCGCTTCCCCGCCTCAGCGAGATAGGCGCCGAGATTCACGGCGGTCGTCGTCTTGCCAACGCCCCCTTTCTGGTTCGCAAAGACGATGATCTTCGCCACGGAGGGAAGGATTACCCGAATTGCCGGCTGGTGGCAAGAGAACGAAGATCGCAATGATCATATTGTTCGCAAACGGCATTACGTTGATGGCATTAGGCGGCAGGATGCGCTATGCCAACCCGATCCGATTAACACTCGACTTCCGATAATCGGGTAAAAATATTCATTTTGTGGAAAAACTTAAAAAGTTCTTGCCGGCCCCCGATCCGGTGCTGTATACCTGTCCCCTGCCAGAAACAGCATAGGTCAGTCACCTGGGAGGGGAAGACAGTGTTTGTCTCGATCAAAAAACGCAACGGCACCATCGTCCCCTTTGCACCCGAAAAGATCACCGCGGCGATCCGCAAGGCCGGGGAAGCCACGGGCGAGTTCGGGGAGGAGACCGCCCACCATCTGATGGTGCGCGTGCTCAACCTCGCGCAGCAGGCGCTGCCGGGCGAGGTGCCCTCGGTCGAGCAGGTCCAGGACATCGTCGAGGAGGTGCTCGTCTCCTCCCCCCACAAGCGCACCGCCAAGGCCTTCATCATCTACCGGGACCAGCACGCACGGATCCGCGAAATCGTCTCGAAGGCTGACGTCGACCTCGTCGACCGCTACCTCGAGCGCGCGGACTGGCAGGTCAACGAAAACTCCAACATGGCCTACTCGCTCCAGGGCCTGAACAACTACGTGGCCTCGGAGGTGAGCAAGGTCTACTGGCTGAACAAGATCTACCCGCCCGAGGTCCGGCAGGCGCACACCGACGGCGACTTCCACATCCACGACCTCGGCATCCTCTCGGTCTATTGCGTGGGATGGGACCTCGAAGACCTGCTGCTGCAGGGTTTCAAGGGTGCCGCGGGCAAGATTGAGAGCCGGCCCGCGAAGCACCTGCGAAGCGCGCTCGGGCAGATCGTCAACTTCTTCTACACCCTGCAGGGCGAGGCTGCCGGCGCCCAGGCTTTCTCGCACTTCGACACGCTGCTCGCCCCCTTCGTCAGGATCGACGGCCTCGACGCCGACGGGGTGAAGCAGGCGCTGCAGGAGTTCGTGTTCAACATCAACGTGCCAACCCGGGTCGGCTTCCAGACCCCGTTCACCAACATCACCCTGGATCTGCACGTGCCCGCGAGCTACCGCGACAAGCCGGTCATCGCGGGCGGCCGGTACCTCGAGGAGACCTACGGCGCCTTCGAGCACGAGATGCGCATCTTCAACCGCGCCTTTCTCGAGGTGCTGTCCGAGGGCGACGCCAAGGGCCGTGTGTTCACCTTCCCCATCCCCACGTACAACGTTACCCGGGACTTCCCGTGGGACGACCCCGAGCTCGAGTGGCTCTGGCGGGTCACCGCAAAGTACGGCATCCCCTACTTCTCCAACTTCGTGAACTCGGACATGTCGCCCGACGACGCGCGCTCCATGTGCTGCCGGCTGCGC
>JAPLSM010000270.1 GCA_026398635.1 Spirochaetota bacterium
CGGACCGGACGCTGCCGGCCCCAGGCCTTCCCTCGGGCAATGCTCCTGCTCGCCGTCCTCGCGACGTTCTGCGCGGTGCCCCTCGCGGCGAAGGAGCTCGCCGCAGAGCAGGGAGCATCGATTGACATGCCGTCCGGGTTCGCCCCGGGAGACGGCGACGGCCGGACGCGCTTCTCGTACTTCGACCCTGCCGGGGAGATGGAGCTGGACATCCTCATCTACGAGCCGGACCGGTTTCCGACGGCCGGTGCGATGGCCGCGGAGACATTATCGAAACTCGGCTCGCAGGGGGACACCTCGACGTTCAACTACGAGGGCCGCGGTGCGGCGATCTCCGACCTCGCGTTCACGCTGGAGGGCGGCGTTCAGAAGGGGTACGCGCTCTTCGTAGCGGGGAAGGCAGGGGAAGCCGACTACGCGCTGCTCGCCCACGCCGAGGAATCGCGGTTCGATGCGTACGGCGAGTTTATTATTTCCTGCCTCGACAGCTTCTCCATCGATCGGGCGGCGCGCCGCGAGCCGGGACCGGTCAGCCAGTTCCTCCTGCCGTGGCCCCCGGACCGCACGGGCCGGAAGACCGCCGTCCTGCCAGGCGGAGCGGTGGACCTTCCGTGGAGCCCCGAGGAAGCGGCCCAGGAGCTGGACGTCGCGGTGCGCGAGTACCGGATCCTCACCTTGTACACCAAGACCGACACGCTCTGGGTCGACGCGTGGGCGCGATTCTACCGGATGGTCTATCGGGAGTCGGCGGCGCGGCTCGACGGCCTCACCGAGGCCTTCGCCCGGTCGCTGCCCGCCGACGACCCCACGGAGTGCGCGCGCAGGGTGCTCGCGTGGGTGCAGGGTTTCGCCGACGTGCAGGACGAGTCGGGCATCGACTTCGTGCCCCCGCTCCCCGCGGCCTTCGAGCATCGGGGCGACTGTGACGCCCGGACGGTGGTCATGGCGATCATCCTGGAGCGCCTGGGCATCGACTGCGTGCTCATGATCTCCAGGGAATACTCGCACGCCATGCTCGGCGTCGACGTGCCCGGCGGGGGGCAGCGGTTTCCCTTCAACAACCGGGAGTACCTCGTGGCCGAGACGACCGCGAAGGTCGGCATCGGCCTGATCGATTCCACGCAGGCCGACTTCTCGAAATGGCTGGGGGTGGACCTCGGGAACTAGCGAATTTTCACGCCCCGCCGCTCGAGTGCCCGCTTCAACCTCAGCACCGCGACTTCCTTCGCCTTGGCCTCGACCTCCACGGTGACCGTCCGGGAAAGGGAGAGCCAGCAGTCGGGAATGTCCGGCAGCCTGACGAAGTCGTGGTGCCGGTTCGTCCCCGGTCCCTTCCAGCCTTCGCGCGGGCTCGACACGTGGAAGAGCGGCTCGCGGCGCCAGGTCGCGAGGGCCGCGCGCGTGGCCTCCTCGATGGAGAGACCGTCGGGCAGCACTCGGTGGTGGTGCACGTCGTAGACGAGCGGCACGCCCGTGTCCCGCGAAACCGGCAGCAGGTCGGCGGGAGTGAACACCCGATCGTCGTTCTCGAGGGTGAGCCTCCGGCGGATGCGGTCCGGCAACCGCTCGATGCGACGGCGCAGGCGCGCGAGGGCGGCCGCGGGCTCACCGTAGGCTCCACCCCCGTGGATGTTCAGCACGTCCGCACCGACGAGATCGGCGAGCTCCGCCTGGTAGGCGAGCTCCTCGAAGGACCGGTCGGTGATCTCCTTCGACGGGGAACTCAGCAGCACGAACTGATCGGGGTGGAACGTGGTGCGCAACCCGTGCCTCCGGGCAAACGTCGCGCAGCCGGCGAGCAGCTCTTCGATCTGCGGGCTCTCGGGCAGGTCGGCGAGCCGGTAGCCGAAGGACGGGTGGGTGTACAGGGGCAGCAGCTGGCTGTTGATTCGGAAATCCCCGATGCCGCGCCGGGCGCAGTACGCGAGGGCATCGGCGAGGCTGCGCGCGTTGTGCAGGCACAGCTCGGACAGCCGGGCAAGACGCACCCTTTTCGACAGGCCCGCGAGCGACGCGGCCGTGGTGCGACGGAACGCGATGGGCTCGTCCCGAAAGATGCAGCAGAGGCCAAGACGGATCATCGGTCCACGGTACGGCACCAGCCCGCTCTTCGGAATGCCACACAGTCGACGGCTATACAGGTAAATAGTATATGCTCGATGGTATGGATGCGCGTGGCAGGCGGAAGCTTGATGCTCGTACGCTGCCGAGTGTTCCTCGCCGAGCACCCCGGGCAATAAAAGAGGGGATGTGAGGGGCGCAGCAGATTCTCTTAAAAGAGAGTTCGTCTTCCTCCATCAGGAGGATCCTGCTCCTCACGATCCCCAAGGGTGATGAAGCTGATTCATCGGGGCCAGTATACCCCTGCCCCGGGCGCGGTGCAACAAGAATCGTGTGGACGGGAACCGGGCAGGCGGCTCTAGACGCCGAAGAAGCAGCAGAAGTCGCGGAGGGCGGCCAAGTTCATGGGCGATTTCCAAGACAACTTCTTGAAATCCATAGGCAAGTAGGAAGAACCGAGTATATCGAATACGGCAATGCGCGCATTACGGTGCATCGCCGTTTTTTTGCCGTCGACGATTGATCTGCCCCCGGTTATTGCCCCACCTGTTGAGTTGCAAGGATCAACTCTCCAAGGGCCGGCGGCATCCGTGCCTTCGGTGCCGGAGGCCGATATCCCAAGGCACTATGCGGTACAGTGGTCCGCCCGAGGCGGCAGTAGACCGCGCCGCCCTGAACCGCATGGGCCCAGGGTGGACAGGAGTTGGGACCTGCTGTGGCCATGCACCAAGCAGGACGAGGCGAGGATGGTCTCGTGGTGTGGGACCGTGGAGCGTCGTGGCGGGACGACCGTTCATGAACCTCAAGCGCGAGGGCTGAAGGCGGCAGGCTCTCCTTCAGCGGTTCATCGACTCGAAGAGGGACTCCCGTTTCGTGCGCAGGCCTTCCGCCTGGCCGATGGCAGTTTCGAGAACGCCGGCCTCGAGTGCCTTCAGCACCGCATCAACGAATTCCCCGATCGGCATCCCGCCATGGGAGGCGGCCTGTCCCGCCGGTCGCCTCTCCCGTCCCAGCTCCGTATCCACCGACGGCGGCGCGATCTCGTACACCGCGATGCCGAGATCGCGCAGCTGGCGCCGCATGCTGAGGGTCAGGGAGTGCATCGCGGCCTTTGACGCGCAATACACGGGCATGAATGCGAGGGGGCAGAAGGCGAGCCCCGAGCTGATGTTTACGATCGCCGCCCCTTTCTTTCCCGCCAGGAGCGGCGCGAAGAGCGAGGCGAGGTGGAGGGGCGCGACCACGTTCGTCTCCAGCTCGGCGCGCACCTTCTGCACATCGACGGCTCGCGTGAGGTCCGCAGTCAGCTGGATGCCCGCATTGTTGACGAGGACATTCACGGCGGGGTGCCGGGCCGCGACCCATTCGACGAAAGCCTTTCGCTGCGCCTCATCGGCGAGGTCGCAGGCCTTCACCACGAGGCTTGGGAATTTCGCGCTGAGCGAGGCGAGCCGGTCTTCGCGACGGCCGCAGGTGATCACGCGGTCACCGAGCCCGAGCAGCTTCTCCACGAGCCCCATGCCGATCCCCGACGTGCCGCCCGTCACGACGATGGTGTTCCCCGTCAGTTTCATCGCGTCCTCCGCAGCCATGCTACACGACACGTTGTCCTTTTCCCAGCCGGCCCCGGGTGACAAGACTGGGATCTTCGAGCGAACCGGATGCGTGCGCTTGCCTTGAAGTCCTTTCTGCCTTTGGAGAGAAGATGAGCGATCCTGATCCTGCAAAAGCAAAGCGTGTCAGGCAGGCGATGCGTAAAATGACCAAGTATAAAAGATACGGCAAGCATGAATCTTGCCACCTCCGTCGCAGAGGCGGGTTTCTCAGCGGTACGGCATCGCTGCCGAAGTAAAAAGAAGCTCCGCTCTCCCATCCCACCTCGTGGGTCAGTGTGAGATTAAGAGACGGTCCCCTATTCTCCCTTCAGGTCTCATGGAGCCCGCTGATTGTTCGTCACTCTTCCCTGCAGGCAGCTGTCCGCGCGGCGGAAAAGCGCGCCGACTTCCGCGAGGGACAAGCCGTCTGCGGATCGGGGAAGATACTCCAGGGATTCCCCGTCTGTCCCGGCCGCGGGGCACAGTTGCGCTTCTTTCAGGCGGGTGAGGCCTTCGAGGTTCGTTGCCCCGGAGGCGACGAGCCACGAACCGAGCGGAGTGTCGGCCACACCGAGGCGGGTCGTCTCGCTGGTATAGACGAAATCGGCCATGTCGAACATCGCCATCACGTGGTTGGTCGAGATGTGGTAGGTGCGTCGGATCCGCTCCGACCACGCAAGCGACCCCAGCTTCTCCCCGTCGATAACCGGCGTCTCCTTGCGCGCAGAGACGGCGGTGAAGATCGCCTTGTTCAGCTCGTCGAAGAACCGGGGTGAGCCTTCTTTCGCGCGCACCGCCAGCACGAAGACGTTCGACTCGGACGTATAGCGCTTCACGATCGCGGGCAGGTTCGGATTGACCACGAAGGCTCCCGCGATCTTCTTGAAGGTCTGGCCCCAGCAGTCCAGGAAGTCGGTGTCGGGAACGACCGTCTCCATCAGATCCTCCTCGCTCACCTCGAGCTCCCCGACCGCCTGGAAAGATCCGATAATCCTCGCATCGCATACGGCAACGTGAAAATGCTCCTGGAAGCGCGCGGCGATCTGCGGGTATCTCTTCAGCTCCTGCAGCGGAGCGGCGATGAACCTGAACTGGGAGGTAAAATGGCTTTCAAGGATCCGGTCTCTGATGAAGAGGCTGCCGTTCAGGTTCGCGAGGTACAGGAGTTCGCCGCAGGTGCGCACGCAGGAGAGGATCGCCTTCTCGTAGAGGACTCGATTGGTTTCCGGCCGAAGGTAGATCACTGCATAGGCCACGCGGTCGTCGCAGTCGCCGAGGGCCTGGCCGGATTCGTAGAAACCGTCCGCTTTCTGAGGGTAGCGAATAATGAGATCGGGTTTCATGATCCCAGGAACTCCTTGCCGCATTGTGCGTCCCAGGCCCGACCTGCTCAAGGAGGGGGGGGGGCCGGTGAGCGCGGGCACCCGGCTGCGTCCTTATACCCGAACTAGCAGGCTGTTGAAAAAGACATCAGCGCGGCCGAACCCAGTCCCCTTTCTACATTCTTGAATCGTCTGTCAGCATAGCCCCGGGATTCCAGACCTTCCTTAAGAACTGCAACTTCTCACGTTCACTCTTGCGATCACCTTACCGTCCTCAAGGAACCTGGCCTTTTCTCCAGCATTTCATCCTATCGCGCTCTTCTATGTCATCTCTTCCTGAACCATCAAGTTTCGAATCCGTACCAGGGTGTAGACGGACATCGCGAGAGTGAATCCCCACCCAACCCGATCAACCCCTCGAAAACGAGTCTTGCGATAGCCTCCTACCGTCTTCATCCAGCCGAAGATCTCCTCTACCCGCTTGCGGATGCGCTGGCTCATCTGGTAGCCGTCGTGGCGTACCGTTCGCCCATCGATCGCAGAGCCAACCTTGTGGCGTGCCACATGCGGAATGGCATTCAGCTCGCGCAACTCCTTCACGCAGGCGGCACAGTCATACCCCTTGTCCAGCCCGACGGTGATCCGCTCACTGCCCGTAAGCTCCCCGACCATCTCCACGGCAGCCTCCCGCTCGGCGGTCCCGCTGCTGATGCTCAACGTGCTCTCCACCACCAACCCGTTGCGGTTCTCCATCAGCACATGCCCCACGTAGCTCAGCCGCGCTTCTGCCCCGCGACTCTTCTTCGTCAATCGTGCATCGGGATCTGTCGTGGAGGCATGCGTCTCGTTGCTCCTTCTCTGTCCTCGATAGTCCACGTCCTCGTTTCGCCCATCCCCGCCGCCTGCCGATCCCGAGGGCCCTCCTTCTTTCGGTTTTAAAACTCTTCTGCGATGCCCAGGCTTCGATCAGCGTCCCGTCAACCGTGAAATGCTCGTCGGACAACAGCCCTTGCTCCTGGGCCTACTCCCGATTCTTCGAAAAGGTGGAATGATCCCACACCTCGTCATCCATCGACAGCCCTACGAACCATCGAAACAGCAGGTTGTAATCCAACTGCTCCATCAACGACCGTTCACTGCGGATCGAGCACAGCACCTGCAGCAGCAGCGCTCGAATTAGTTTCTCCGGCGGTATCGATGGCCGTCCCGTCGGGGCGTACATCTTGCTGAAGTCCCTCGAGAGTTCCTTCATGGCGCGGTTCGCCATGTCCTTGATCATGCGCAACGGATGATCCGTGGGCACACGATCCCCCGCCGAGTGGTAGCTGAAGATATGATCCTATTCGTTATTCGCGCCCCTCACCGAGTCCCTCCCAGCGCCTATCTCCCGCCAAGGGTATCAGTGATGAGCCAGGAACTCAATGAAACTCGGGCTTTTTCAACAGCCCGCTAAAGCTCATTTCGGCCGATGGCCCGGCAGCGGCCTACGTCGAGCGATGCCGCGGGCCTGCTGCGGGAGGAATCCTCCTGCCGGAGCAGTGACCCGGCGCCAGCGTAACGACCGCAGGGCCGCGCCCATAATCTCCATGGACCGGCCGGCCTCGTAGGCCTCGGCGTAGTCGAAGAAGTTCACTCCGGCGTCCCACGCCACCCGCATGCAGGCAGCTTCGGCGTCCACGTCGAGCTGCTTGCCCTATCTGACCCACGACCCGAGCGAAAGCGCGCTAACCTTGAGGCCCGCATTCCCGAGACGACGATACTCCATGGCGAACTCCTTCGCTTGAAGCCCCCGGGCGGGACTCCCAATCCCGGGTAGGATTTGCCCCCCCGGCGGTTGCTACTTCTTCGGGACCAGGTCGCACGCGTCCGGGGGCATCCAGTGCGCATCCTTCCCGAGCCACTTCACGTTGCAGCCGATGGGATTGGTGAGGGGCACCCTCACCGGCCTTCCGGCGAGTTGGTCCGCGAGGGCGTTCTCGAGGTCGTTGACGGTCATCTTGGACGCCTCCCGGGGGTTGTCGACGCCCCGGCCCGTATAGACGAGACTGCGGTCGCGGTCGAAGACGTAGAAGTGCGGGGTGCGCAGAGCGCCATAAGCGCGCGCGACATTCTGGCTTTCGTCCCTGAGGTAGACCCAGGGGAACTTCTGTTCGGCCATCCGCCTGACCATGGAGGGGAAATCGTCCTCGGGATGGGTCGCGGCGCTGTTCGAGTTGATGCCAACAAACACCACACCCCTGGGCCGGAACGTCTCGGCCGTGCGCCGGGTCACCTCGTCCGACCCGAGGACGTAGGGGCAGTGGTTGCACGTGAAGAACACAGCGAGGACCCGGGCGTCCTTGAAGTCCTCCAGACGGCAGGTCCGGCCGTCGGTGGCCGGAAGCGAGAAAGAGGGGGCTTTCGCCCCGAGAGCGAGCGTAAATGCCATGGCTGCAATGTAGGCGGTCTGCGGGGGACAGGCAACCGGGCCCCAGATGCCTCTCTTTTATTTGCGAAGGCGAGCTCGAGCCGGGTTAACGGCTGGTGGGTCGGATTGGTCCGGTCGATCACCGCCCTTTCGAGCGATTGCCTCCCGCGTCCCGCTACCGCAGGTGCTCCTCGGTGTACAGCGACAACTCGATCATCCGCTCCACGAGACGCTCGGCCTCGAAGCCGCGGAAGTTGCCGAGCACCAGCTCCTTAGCGAACAGCCGGCCGATGTACTTGAGCTTACGGGCGGGCTTCTCGACTGCGAACAGGCAATCTGCGTGGCCGTTGTTGATGACCACGAGGTTTTCCTTCTCGTTGTGCCGCGAACGCCACAGTTCGCCCGGGGCGTGGAGGTAGGTGTAGCCGGGCAGACCCCGAGCGGGCACCGCGTCGCCTTCGCCGTGGTCGACGAGCGAGTCGGTGACCGTGATCCTGGCCTCTCCGCGGCAGGTCGTCTTGCCCTGGACGACAATGGCCCTCACTACCACGATCCCCGGCTCGGCTGGCGCCGTGAAGGTGGTCATCTCCCCTTCCGCAGCTGCCGTCCCGTCGCCGCGGAAGAGGTCGCCCGGCCGTTGCGTTTCGCGCGAGTAGCCCAGAATCTCGAACCACGAATAATCCTCGTGTGGAAGGGCGAGCAAGGCCTCGCGAAGGCGCGTTGGACCGCGCGGAGTATGGTGCGGCTGGCCGCTTCCTCCTCGGCCTCCTGTTCCTGCCGCATGATCTGCGACAGCGTTTCCTCCAGCGGTTGCAGCGCTTCCCGCATCGTCTCGTAGGAGCCGTCGCGGACGATCCCGTCCCGTGTGCCGGGGGTCAGCTGCAGGCACGGCGGGTCGATCATTCCCTGGAGGTAGCCGGTGCTCCAGGGTTCGCCGGTGAAGTCGTCAAGGGAGGAGATCGCGAACAGCACTCGAGTTCCAGGCCGGTAGAGACCAACCGTATTCTCGGGGACGGCGGCGTTCAGGTACCGCTCGACGTACACCTCGACCAGCACCGTGGCGTCATTCTGTCGCTCGGTGCGGCGCGGTTGCCAAGGGGGGGCGGACGGCTGGTGCCCCGGCCGCGGACCGCAGCGTGGATGCCAGACTTGACTCCTAGGCCAACGGAGCTCCACGCCCCACAGCGAACAGGGCGTGCCATTCCTCGCGGCTCAGCTCCAACCGGTCCGCCTGGCAGGCTTCCCGAATGCGCTCGGCGCGCGTGGTGCCGATGACGGGCTGGATGCGGGCGGGATGCCGAAGCAGCCACGCCACGATTATGGCGTCGAGCGGCACGCCCTTCTCCCGTGCCAGCTTTCCGGCCAGCTCGGCGACCTGCCGGCCTCGTTTGTCACCCTTTCCGTCCGCCGCCTTCGCGATCGCACCGTGGGCGAGGGGGCTCCACGCTTGGATGGTGATGTCGTGCAAGCGGCAGTACTCGAGCGTTCATTCTCCATGGGCGACCCGGGCTGGCTGGTCCTGGTTCACGATGACCCCCGATTCGAAGAGCTGGCTGTGCAGTACGTTCAGCTCCAGCTGGTTCACGACCAGCGGCTGCGCGACCCAGCGGCGCAGGAGCTCGATCTGGGAAGCCGAGTGGTTGCTGACCCCGAAGAACCGTACCTTGCCCGCGGTGGAGAGCCGGTCGAAGGCCCGGGCGACCTCCTCGGGCTCGACCAGGGCGTCCGGCCGGTGCAGCAGCAGGATGTCCACGTGGTCGGTGCCAAGCCGGCGCAAACTGCCATCGACCTGTCGCAGGATGTGCTCCTCGCTGAAATCGTAGCGGGTCGGGAGTCCGGCAACGGGATCGTCGGCGAATCGGATGCCGCACTTCGTCTGGACGAACACCTGCTGGCGCAGTCCCGGCCGGTCGCGCCAGACCTGACTGAAGACTTCCTCGCTCTTGCCCCGGCAGTAGATGTCTGCGTGGTCGAAGAGGGTGATCCCTTCGTCGAGTGCGGCGTGCACGGCGGCCATCGCCTGCCGGCGGGTCTGGTCGGTGAGCGCCGAGTCGTCCCAGGCGCCCCCGATGCCCATGCAGCCATAGGCGATCCGGGATACCTCGAGGGGCGTTCCGGCGATGTGCAGCGTTTTCATCAGGGGTCCTCCACCAGGGAGAATATATTGCCCGCCCCCCGGCTAGCCAATGCCGCCCGAGGATGACCCGTAGCCCGGGCAAGGGCGCCCGGGGATGGCGGGTGCCCCGGGCTCGTGGCGATCGCAGGCCCGGCGTAGGGCGGGAGGGACGCCGAGTGATCGGCAAAGCGATGGTTTGAAGGTGGCGTTCCCGATGAGCTGGAGTTGTGCCGCCGTACCTTGAGAGGAGCTCGCGGGAGCTTGAGACGCAACCTCAGCTTCCCCCCGGCAAGCAGCCCCCGCTCCTTACAGTCTTTGGCGCTCGCTACACTCCGTCCGCGACTCCGTATGAGGAGGGTGGATGTCGGTTTCAGTTCAGCGCGCTTGAATCGAGTCCGGGCGGTGCTCTTCC
Organism: Spirochaetota bacterium; assembly: GCA_026398635.1. Classification (GTDB taxonomy): domain Bacteria; phylum Spirochaetota; class Spirochaetia; order SZUA-6; family Fen-1364; genus JAPLSM01. The sequence goes on from JAPLSM010000270.1 coordinate 9,914, forward strand.
GGTGCCATCGTACGCCGGCACCCTGCGCCGGGCAAACACGCGGGCGGGGCGACCCATTGATCGGTCGGAGCTTTGTGGCTAAGGTGACCGGCCATGCGGCATGCGGCGATCGACGGGCACGCGGACACCATCGAGCGGTACCTCGCGAACCCCGCGGGCTTCTTCGGCTCCGGCAGGGAGGGCCACCTCGACAGCGCGCGACTGCGCGAAACCGGGCAGAACGTGCAGGTGATGGCCGTCTACACTCCGCCGGACCGGACCGGCGACGCTGCACACCGGTATGCTCTCGACTTCATACGCGCCTACGAAGCGCTCCTCGACGCGGAGGAGAACAGAGCTCTCGACCCGCCCTGGCAGCGCATCCTCGGAAAAGCCGACCTCGACCGCGCGTGCCGGCCGGGTGGCTTCGGCTTCGTGCTCTTCCTGGAGGGCGCTTCGCCGCTGCGGGGCAGCCTTGCTGACCTCGACCGATTCTTCGCACTGGGCGTACGCGGCCTGACCATCACGCACAACCACGACAACGAGGCGGCCCGCGGCTGCTTCGCCGAGGGCCCGGGGGCCGGCCTGACGGCATTCGGCCGGGAGCTGGTGTCTGACCTCGAGGCGCGCGGCATGGTGATCGACCTCGCGCACGCCAACGCCGCGACCATCCGCGACACGCTCGCGATCGCCCGGGGACCCGTCATCGACTCTCACACCGGTCTCCGCGCGTTTCACGGAGCGTCCCCCTCGAACCTTCGCGCCCGGGCGCTCAGTGACGACGAGGCGCGCGCAATCGCCGCCACCGGTGGGGTGGTGTGCATCGACTTCCTGCCCGACCACCTGAAGGGCCTGCGTAAGCCGGACCGGCGCGTGGGGCTCGACGACCTCGCCGAGGTCATCGCCCACGCGGTCGAGGTCGCGGGGATCGACGGCGTGGGCCTCGGTTCCGACTGGGACGGCTTCGGTGGCGACCCGGTCGAGGGTCTGGAGGACGCCTCGTGTCTCCCCTCCGTTGTCGCGGCCCTCGACGCAGTTGGTTTCCCCGACGACGCCGTGGCGAAGATCCTCGGCGGCAACCTGCGGCGGGTGCTCGGGAGCGTGCTGCCGTGAACGGAGTCCCGCGCACCGTCGCCGGCATCGACTGGACGGCATGGCGGCCGACCGAGCGCGCCACGCTGCTCTTCATCATTCGGGACGGCGAGGTGCTCCTGATCCGCAAGAAGACCGGTCTCGGCGCCGGCAAGGTGAACGGTCCGGGCGGCCGCATCGAGCCGGGCGAGACCGACGAGGCCGGGGCGGTCCGGGAGGTCGAGGAGGAGCTCCTCATCACGCCGACGGGCGTCCGGAAGGCGGGTGAGCTTCATTTCCAGTTCACGGACGGGTACGCCCTGCACGGCGCCGTGTACGCCGCCACGGGCTTCACCGGCACGCCGACGGAGACGCGCGAGGCAGCGCCGCTGTGGTACCGCGTGGACGCCGTTCCCTACGACGACATGTGGGCCGACGACCGGTTGTGGTTCCCCCTCATGCTGGCGGGAAGGGAATTCGCGGGCTGGTTCGTCTTCGAGGGAGACTCCATGCTCGACGCCAGGGTCGCTCCCGCCCCGCTCGATTGATCCGGGGGCGGCGGCGCGCTGAGAGGCGGCGACCGCGGGACGTGGCGGCCGCGAGGCTCTGCGTTCAGCCCTTGCGTGGACCCTTTCCGGCGACCAGCCCGCCCTTCGGCATCCGGGGCAGCTCGATGAGGTAGGTCAGGCGGCCGATCTCCCGTCCCCGGTGGAACTGGCGCAGGACGAACGGGAACGTCCCGCCGGATACGGTCTCCGGCAGCGAAATGTCGATCTGCATGAACTGGGGCTCCTTCGGCGGCAGAGCGAGACGGGGGAGCCGGGTGAAGGCGGTCACGGGCGCTTTCAAGACTGCAGCCCCCTTTTTCAGATCCCACGCTGCCGACGCCATGCCGCCCTTCAGTCCCTTCACGACGCGCTCGGTCACCGCGATGCTGATGCTGACGTTGCGGGGCAACCGGTTGACGATCTCGAACCAGCCGGGCTCTGGCAACGGCGGTATCGGGAAGCGGAAGGGGATCCTGAGGTGACGGGGGTCGAACCACACCGGACGGATCCTGCGCCGGACCCACTCGAAATCGATGACCCCCCATCCGGTCCCCCCACCCGATCCCGCCGGGTACTGGACCGCGACGATGTTCTTCCATGCGACGTTCTTCTGCCTGACGAAGACGTAATACTGGTCCCAGTTCGCGATCTGTCCCGCTATCTCTGCCAGCGTGGGGAGTCTGCCCTCTGGGGTCCCGTCATCATGCAGGTGGTCGCCGTCGCAGCCCATGACGCACAGCAGGCAGTAGGTGTTGGCATACCCGCCTTCCTCGTGGTACTGGGGCAATTGACTGCTCCATGCGAACTCTTTGGATACCGCGAGCGATATGCCAGGTTGCACCGGCAGGTCCGTCGGTGCATCGAAGAACGTGTGTGGGACGGTGCCCGAGTTGCACACCGGCTGCCAATCGTTCGGGCTCGGCAGGGTGGTCGGCGCCGCGAAGTACATCTGGGCTTTCAGGTTCCGCGCCCTCATGCTGCCCTTCCTGAAGACCCGCACGAAGAGCCGGTTCGGCTTGTTGGCGAGGTTGTTGGTGGAGATGTCGGTGGCGGGCTCGACGAAGGCCGGATCCGAGAGCCGGGCGCGGATGTCGTCCTCAGACTCGGACGTCGCTGTCGGCAGATTGTGGTTGATGTTGATGTCCGGGCTCACGTACAGGGGGTCGGCATGGAGACCGTCGTCGCCGACGTTCGCCCGGATGAAAGACTGCGGATCGCCGATGGTGAACGTCCGAACCAGCAGCGGCGTTGCCGGGAACGGTCCTGTCACGCGCTCGAGATTGCAGGTGACGATGCGCGACCCCGGGTTCGCGGGCAGATCGTCCCTGAGGTGGATGGACAGGTTGCTGCCGATATTCGCCAGGAGGAAATTGTCAGTTGGCACCAGCTTCGCGTGCTCGCCGTGCGAGACGTAGCCGGGCCGGCTGTCCGCGGCGCTTTCCAGCACGAGCTGCGGGCGCGTATCCAGGCCGACGTTCCCGTCACCGACGGCGGCCTTCGGCATCGAATCAACCTCATACTGGTAGTTGCCCGGAGTGTCCGAACCGATCGCCTTCTCGGTGAACGCCACATCGATCTTGGTGCCAAGATCGAGGATCGTTCCGGGGATGGTGAGCGCGGCGCTGGCCTGGGGAGGGTTCGTGCCTGCCCCGGCATGGTCGGACAGCCTGCGCTCGATGAACGCCGCGAGCGTCGGGTAGTCGGGGAAGGAAAGCGTCCCCCCGGCATCTGCTTCCCGGAACGCGAAGATGTCGTTCGCGACGATCGTGGGGTTCGCCGATGTCGGGCCGTACTCCCCGTTCCCGGTGTCGTCGCACTCCATGTGCATCTTCTCCTGGATCTTGAACTGGTTGTTGCCGGTTTTCGTGATGAGGTAGCAGATCGGCGTGGCCACGGGGTCGTTGAGGCCGGCCGCGAGCATCTGCCCCATCGATCCCGCCCAGGCATCGTTCGTGCAGAGGAGGAATGGCACCGCGTCCCAAGTCTCGAAGCCGGTGGCCGACAGGTTCAGCATGAACGCATCGTAGTCGCTCATCGGATTGCCGACGGTGGTTCCCAGTTTCCCCAGGATGACAACGAACGCGATAGAGTCTGAGCCCAACGTCTGGAGGATGCCATGGAGTTCCTTGATCATCGCCTGCTCCGGCCGGCCGGTGCCATCGCCGATGTCGACGAATGTGACGAGGGTCACCGGCTTGAGGTTCAGGATGTCCTGGAACGGACAGCTCATGCCCTCGGTGATGGCGTCATAGTCGCCATTGACCTTGACGTCGACGCCGACGCTCTTCTCGCCGGGGGCGAAATCGTTGAACAGCAGTGCCATGGTGATTCCTCCTGACGTTCGCTAGTTGACCTCGTCGCACCCCATCGACCAGGGAACGGTCCTGGCGGTGCCATCCTTGTCGGTGGCGAATCCCCATCCGCTTCCGTCGAGACCCCCGGTCTTCACGCTCGCCGGCGACGTGGCCTGCAGCCGGTAGTTCATCCACCAGTTCGGCTGGCCGGTCGTGAGCACCGGGTCCACGTTGAGGTTTCCCGATGCCGTCGCCGCACCCGAGGCCTGGAAGGTGGCCACGTCGTCATAGTTCGAGCCTCCGGAATCGTGGTAGAGGTAGTAGACGGTCGAGGGGTGGGGCGCCTCATCATACCAGTCGTTGTTCTGCACCGTGGGCGTGACTGCCGAAGCCTCGTAGATGCAATGGACCGCGGTCTGGCTCATCCAGGCGCAGCGGAAGATGTTGTTCTGGATCGTCACCGCTCCCGTGGCCGACCCGATGTAGATGGCCTGCGCGGTCTTCGCGACGAACCCGTCGCCGCCGTAGATGATCGTGTTGTTCCGGACGTTCATGGCCATCGTACCCTTTTTCCAGATGGCCCGAGAGACGCCCGATGTGCTGGTGGGATCGTGCGTGACGATCCGGTTGTTGAGTATCTCAGCGGTTCCGCCGTCCTGGACGATCATGCTGTAGGAGTTATAGGCGGGCCCGGCCCGGACGTCATTGGCCTCGATGACGATCGTCCCGCCGGCGGCACCGAACACGTGGATGCCGGTGGATTCGCAGCTTGAACTGCCGGTGCCGGAGAGCGCGCCCCACACGGTGTTCCCCGATATCGTAGGCACCCGGGAGTTCACCGGCTGCACCTGGTACATGACCACGCCGTAGGAATACGTCATCGTCGTCGAGCCTGTGGCATCGCCGGTCTGATGCTCGTCGTTGAGGTAGTTGCCCTGGATGAGGGGCGCGGTGTGGTACAGGGCATCGATGGCGATGGATCCCTCGGTGGCTGTGGTTCCCGCGTAGATCCGGTTGCTCCGGATGGTCGGCGCGGCCGTGGTGCTGTCGCCGGTCGTGGCATCGTTCAGCTCCACACCTGCCGAGTAAACACCACCGCCGGCCTTGATGAAGAACCCCTCGAGAACCGTGGCCCTGCCGATGTCTTCCGTGCCCGCGGTATCGAAGGAAACCGCCCGGTTTGGATTGGTCAGCGTAGCGCCTCCGGTGGTGCTCTCATCCGTGATCGAAGTCAGGGTGGACTTAGTCCGGATATCTATCGCCCGGCCCGCGGTCTGGTAGCTCGCCGGGAACCCTCCGAGGAGCGACACGCCGTCCACCATGATGATGCGGTCCGTCGCCGAGCCCCAGTTCGTCGTAAAGCTGCCCAGCGAGACACGCACCTCGGCCGTACGCCCGGCGCCCTTGTACTTCGTCACCGCCTGGGTGATGGCGTACGGGATCTTCGCGAACGGGGCGACCGTGGTGCCGGCCGCGAGATCGCTTCCCGTAGGGCTCACGCAGAATCCGTTGAACACCGTCAGGGTGATCGACTTCGAGAACGCGATTCCATAGATCGTGGTCGCGTTGACCGTCAGGGTGCCCGCGCCGGCATTCCACAGCCCGTTGCCGGCCGCGCCCGGCGCGACGGTGATCGTCCGGTTGTCCCCTCCGAGCGTCGCCAGGCCCGTGCCGATGCCGCTCACGGTGATGCCGCTGGACTGCAGGTCGACGGTGCTCGTCAGGGTGAGCACCTCGTGCGCGGCCACCTCCCTGCCGTTGACATAGGGGCTGGACCACGTCCCTCCCGGCACGTTGATGGTCACCGATATAGTCTTGGCCGCGTTGACAAGGCTGTGCTCGTTCTTCACCCATGCGTAGACGGTGTGAGCGCCCGTGGTGGCGGCGACCGTGAACCCCGAGGGCGCCGAGCCGAGCCAGCCTCCGCCGGCCGGGTCCGGCGGGGTGGAGCTCTCGTTCACCTGCCAGCCCGTGATCGAGGTGGAGCCTGCCCCATAACTCGTCGTTGAGAGGTTGAAGGAGATCGCCGGATTGTCGGTCGGCGTGGCGCTCGTGAGCGTGAAGGTGTCGATCGACGGCGCGCCGTAGGGGGCGTACTGCACCGTATCGGTGGCCGGGCTGCTCACGAGATCATGATCGTTCTTCACCCATGCATAGATGGTCTGGGTCCGGTAGGCTCCTGCTGCGATCTGGTACGTGCTCGATTGCGGGGAGGCGAAGCCCGTGGTCCAACCGCCGCCTCCGGCCGCGGGCGGCGTGCTGGTCTCAGTCACCTGCCACGCGGTGATGGCCGCGGCGCCGGCGCCGGGAACCGTGGCCGTGATCGTGTAGCTGATGAACCGGTCGTAGGTGATTGTGGTCGTGACGTCGAAGCCCGAGATGACCGGCGCGCCGTAAGAGGCATAGGTCACCTGCCGGGAGGCGGGCAGGCTCACCTTGTCCTGGTCGTTCTTCACCCAGGCGTAGAGTGTGTGCATCCCAAGGGTCGTGTCCACAAGATTGTACGTTACGTTCGTGGGCGGGGAGGCAGGCACGTAGACCTGCCAGTTCGGATCCGCGGCATTCGGTTCCACGCTGCTCTCGTTCACCATCCAGTGGGTGACTGCGGTCGCCCCTGCGCCGGGGGTGGCGGAGGCGAGGCTGAAGGTCACGGATGGCGTGTAGATGGTGGACGCCCCGAGGGTGAATGAGTCCACTTCCGGCGCTCCGTAGACCTTGACCGTGACCTCGATCATGGCGATCTCGGTGTTCACCGAGTCCCGGGCGTTCTTCACCCAGGCATAGATGGTCTTGGTACCGAAACCTGCCGAGACGGTGCAGGTGGTCGGCGCAGCGCTCAGCCAGCCCGGGTCCGATGGCAGGGGCCTCGTCGCGCTCTCGTTCACCATCCAGTGCGTGACATCTGCGGTTGCGGAGATCGAGATCGGAATTTCGTGGTCGTACCAATTGACACCCACCGCGGACGACGTGAACGTGATGACCCGAGGCGGCTCCTGCTCAGCCCGCCAGGCCTCGACATCCTCGCTGACCACGTCCGCAAGCTGGTTTCGGCATGATGCACCGATCGTCAGGGCCGCGAGGACCGCAGCAAGAGCGGCCGCTCGCTTCAGCGATTCTCCACTTCTTCCCATAGCACCGTCTCCCGGGCGTCCACGACGCCCGCGCGCGTGCCCTCACCTCCGCCGCCCTCGAGGTATGCGAACTGTGTCGCGATCGCGGGGTCCGACTCCGCCAGCTCGTACGCCGCGCGGGCGATGGCCACGAGGGCGCGGGGATTGCCGGGATCCAGCCGGGCCGCGCGCTCGTAGTATCCCCGAGCGTCCTTCCACTGCTGACGCAGGAAACTCACGTTGCCGAGGTTCATGAGCGCCGGCGCGTAGTCCTTCGGCGTGAGGGCCTTCTGAAACTCTGACACCGCCTGGTCCAGCCTGCCGAACCGGGCATACAGCACGCCGAGGAGGTTGCGGTTTGCCTGGGGGTTCTTCCCGGCCCTGAGCGCCTCCTCGATTCGGGCGATCTGCGGCGCGAGCTCCGCGTCCACGATCCGGGCGATCTCCCGGCTGAAGGCCTCCCGCATTCGTACGGCGTCGGGGGCCGGGACCTGCGTGCCGGCGCCCGGCAGGGCGACGGCTCCGTAGACCGCCCATGCATCGCGCACGGGATGGAAACCGGCCCCGCCCTGCTGCTCGGCCTTCCTCCATCCGTCCGCACCCTGCCGCCACGCGCGCAGGAATCCGGAAGCGATGCTCGTGATCTCCACCGGAAGCCAGGCCCGACCGTCCCGCATGATGAGGTCCCCCGACGAGGCGAACGTCCGACGCGCCTCGTCGGCCGAGAGCCCCAGGGAGAACGCGAGGAAGATGTGGCCCGGCACGGTCAGGAACGCGGTATCCACGCCGACCGCCTCCAGGAGGGCGGCGTTGAGGATGGACAGGTCGTCGCAGTCCCCGGCCCGGTACTGCAGCGTCTGCCGGGGGAACTGGAGGTAGTCGGTGGCCGAGCCCGTCGACAGCTCTGTGTAGGAGGACTTCGGGTCGACCACGTACGTCAGGCCCGAGAGGGCGAGCGCCTCATGCAGCGCGACGGCCGCGACGAGCTTGTCGTTGAACCCGGTGGGCGCCGCGTCACGGGTCGCTGACATGACGGCCTTCGCGTACTCCATCACTGCAGGATCCTTCGCCGTCACGAATGCGGCGGCCCGGCGATCGTCGTCCCAGCTCATTGCATTGCGGTCGAGGAGCCGGAGGGTCTCCACTTTTGCGGCCCGGTATGGAGAGCCGGCCAGCCGGTACTCGACCGCGACCTCCATCGGCGCCTTGGTGGCCTCCGTGATGTCGAGGATGCGCTCGTTGAACAAGGCGAACAACGGCGCCTGCACGGACGTTCCCGCGCCGATGCGGCCAACGGGGGTCGTCTTGGGGGCGTCCATGAGGTCCTTGATGAAGACCACGACCGCCACGTCGTCGATCGCGTCGGGCTCATTGTTGCGGATCGTGACCGTGCCCAGGGGATGATCGTCATAGTACGTGCGGAAGACGGGAAACACGGAGCCGAGGGTCGCGGACTCGATCGCGAGGCCCTTGCCGGGAGGAGCGGTCTTGTAGCCGCGCAGCAGCTCCACGTCGATGGGCTTGGCGCTCTCGATGCGCGCGGCTCGTCCCTCGCGCCCGGTTGCGAACCAGGAGGCGCCGAGCTCCACGCCCGCCACGTGGACGAGCCCGGCGTAGAATCGATACCCGGCGCCCAGCCGTATGCTGAGCGAAGGGGTGAGGAGCAGGTCCAGGTCGAGCCACGCCTGCAGGAACAAGCTATGGCCCCAGGCGGCCGGGTCCGCGTTCTTGAAGCCGACGTTATAGCCGGCGCCCGCGAACGGCGCGAGAGTCAGGAGCGGACCCAAGCCGAACAGGTACCCGCCCTCCAGCGAGAGGGCGATCAGCGACAGCGAATTCCCCGACAGGTATGGGTTCACGTAGTAGTCGAGCCCGGCCCGCAGTGCGGGGCCGCGCTGCCCGGCGAGGTCGTACTGCACCCGCAGCGCGGCCGAGCCACCCGGCAGGTAGGGATTGTCCCCACCCGATGCCGTCGCGAATGGCAGCTGCAATGCTGGAAACAGCCCCACCGACAGGGCCGGCGCGGACTCCTCCGCGGCCCAGGAAAGGGTCAGCGAAGCAAGGAGGAACAGGACCACGAGGACGCGTTTCACTTCCGCACCTCTCGACATTTGCCGGCTGCACCGGAGTATAGACCAACGGGAGCCGGGCTACAAGCGCGCCACCACGACCGTGTCGCCGCCAGGCCTGGCGATATAGCGGTCGGCGTTGCCGCGACCGCCCAAGCGTCTCGTGTCCGCCCCGCTCGATTGATCCGGGGGCGGCGGCGCGCGTATATTGAACCCGGGGCCGGGGAGGCCCCGCATCATGCAGGAGAAGGGCATCGTCATCGAATCCTCCGGGGGCAGGGCGCAGGTGCGCATCGAGCGCACGGAGTCATGCGAGGGCTGCCACGGCTGCCTCTACAAGGACGACGGGCATTTCATGGTCGCCGACGTGGTCGACCGGGTCGGCGCGGCGCCGGGCGACCGGGTGCGCATCGAGACCGAGGGCGCTTCGCCGGTGAAGGCGTCGCTGCTGGTCTTCGGCGTGCCGCTGCTGATGCTGTTCGCCGGCTACGCGGCCGGAGCCGCGCTCGCGCCCGCCCTCGGTGCGCCGCAGGCCTCCCAGGGCATCGGCATCGCGGGGGCCGCGCTCTTCTTCGCCGGGTCCTTCGGCGTGCTGTCGCTCGTGAACCGGCGCCGGGCGGCGGGCCCGGCCCCACGGTCCGTCATCGTTGAAGTACTCGACCGGCAGGCTGCCGCGACCTGAAGCGGCTCTCCTCCTCGCCGTCCTCCTCGCCGCTTCCTGCGGCGAGGCGCGGGCGGCATCACCCGTGTCGCTCGACGTGATCGCCGGCATTGGCGGGGTGGTGAGAACCGGCCGCTGGGCGCCGTTCATCGTCACCGTCGATAACCGGGGCCCGGCCCTCGAAGCCCGGGTGAGCCTCGAGGTGTTCCGCGGCAGCGAACTGCGGGGGACGCTCGCGTCGCGGTCGTTCAGCCGTTCCGTCGACCTGCCCAGCCGTTCACGCCGACGGTTCTCGTTCGCCGCCCCGGTCGAGTCCGTGCCCCGGCCGGCTGTCGTGCGGGTGACCACGGGCGAGGGCGGGGACCTGCGGGAGCTCGCGCGCCTCGAGATCCCGTTATCGAAGGCGGCGGTGAACGACCGGATCGTCGTCGCCATTTCCAGCGAAATCGAGTTCGATTTCCTCGCGCGGGAAGGGGCCCGGGTCGTCTATCCCCACGCCGAGAACCTGCCCGATACATGGGTGGGGTGGAGCGGCGTGGACCTCGTCGTCGTGCGCGACACGGCCTTTCACCGGCTCGGCGCGGCCCAGGTGGCCGCACTCGAGCAATGGGTGCAGGCGGGGGGTACGGTCGTATTCACCGGCGGAACCTCCGCCCTCCAGCTCGCGGCGTCGGGGCTCGCGGGGCTCCTGCCCGTCGAGGTCTCGGGCCTCGTCGAGCGCGCGGGCCTGCCGTCACTCGGCCGGCTGGCGGGTGCCGCGCCGCCGGCGGGTCCGGTGACGCTGGCAGGCTCGGCGGTTCGGGACGGCGCTTCGGTGCTCGCGGCCGATGGGGACGTGGCGCTCGTCGCGGTCCGCCGGACCGGCGCCGGCACGTCGGTTTGGCTCGCCTTCGACCCGGCGGACCGCGCGTTCGCCTCCTGGCCCGGCAGGTCCGCGCTGTGGCGCGTCGTCGCGGGGGATGCGGCTGCCATCCCGGCCGACGACGAAAGCCTGCGCGAGCCCCTCGACGACCCGTGGATCGCGCCGCTCGCCGCCCATTCGGACGTGTCCTTCCCCTCGCACGCCTGGCTTCTCGCCTTCCTCGCCGCGTTCCTGCTGCCCTCGCTGGCGTTGCTGCTCGTGCCGTGGCACCTCGGCCCGCGCCTCAGGGCGGGGCTGCTCCTGCTCCTCGCAGCCGCCGCCTCGGCGGCCGGCTGGTTCGCGTTCAACCGCCTGCTCTTCCGGGGCGACGATTTCCTGCTCGAGGCCGCACGGGTGGAGGCGGGCAACGGCGCCGCG
>JAPLSM010000191.1 GCA_026398635.1 Spirochaetota bacterium
CTACCGGGAGAAGTCCTCCCTGTTTCCGGCCGGCGCGGCGACGCGGATGAGCCCCGAGGTGCTCGAGAGCTTCGTCAGGCAGTACCTCGAGAGTCAGCCGCGGGGGGAGGTCTCCTTCGCGTGGCAGGGCGGGGAGCCCACGCTTCTCGGCCTGGATTTCTTCCGGCGTGCGGTCGAGTTGCAGACCCGGTTCGCGGATGGACGGACCGTGAGGAACGCTTTGCAGACCAACGGCCTGCTCATCGACGACCGGTGGGCGGCATTCCTCGCGGAGAACGGGTTCCTGGTCGGGGTGAGCATCGACGGCCCGCCGGCACTCCACGACCGGTTCCGCCGCGATCCCGCGGGCGCGCCCACGGCCGATCGTGTCATGCGTGCGGTCGAGGTGATGCGGCGAGCACGCGTCGACTTCAACACGCTCACGGTGGTCAATCGCTGCAACTCGGAGCGCCCGCTCGAGGTCTACGCGTTCCTGAAGGAGATCGGCTCGACGTTCATCCAGTTCATTCCCCTTGTGGAGCGGATGGCGCGCCGTGCCTCGGACACACGCGGAGGTGAGTCCACGGCACCTGGCCGCATACTCGCCGGCCCGCCGGGAACGGAGGGCGCGGCAGGGGCGGTCGTAGCCCCGTGGAGCGTGGAGCCGACGCGATACCGGGACTTCCTCTGCGCGATCTTCGACCGCTGGGTGCGCGAGGACGTAGGCCGGGTGTTCGTGCAGCAGTTCGAGGCGGCGCTGGCCGCCGGGTCGGGCCGGGGATCGGGGCTGTGCGTGTTCGAGGAACGCTGCGGCACGGCGCTCGTGCTCGAGCACAACGGCGACCTGTACAGCTGCGACCACTATGTCTACCCCGCGTGGCGGCTCGGCAACATCGCGGAAACGCCGCTCGCCGTGCTGGCCCGCTCCGCGGCCCAGGCGGCGTTCGGCGACGCCAAGCGAGACACGCTTCCCCGCCAGTGCGGGGAGTGCGCGGTGCGCTTCGCGTGCAACGGGGGGTGCCCGAAGCACCGGTTCGTGAGCACGCGCGAGGGCGAGCCGGAGCTCAACTATCTCTGCCCGGCATTCCGCGGGTTCTTCGACCACGCGGGCCCGATGCTTCAGACAATAGCCCGGCTGCTGGATGCGGGCCGGCCAGCTTCACTGATCATGGACGCGCTGCGGGCGGAGGACCTGCGTGGCCGTATCGCGTCGGCGGGACGCAACGACCCCTGCCCGTGCGGCAGCGGCCGGAAGTTCAAGCAATGCTGCGGGGCTGGAGGGGAGAGGGCGGGCTGGCAGATGCTCGGGATGGTGAGCATCTGGCCGACTTCGATCAGGTTCGGGTTGTTCGGGTCGATCAGGATGTCCCGGTTCGCCTCGTACAGCACCTTCCACTTCCACGGATTGTTGTAGACGAACGGGTACTCCGCGATGCGCCAGAGGCAGTCGCGCCGCTCGAGGATGAGCTGCACCGTGTAGGTCGCGGGCAACTCGGGCGTGGTCGGCTCGACGGTCACCGTCGGCTCCACGATCGTCGTGGTCGCGGGTTGGATGGCCACCGGCGCCGGGATCGTGTCGAGCGTGGCGATCGCTCTCTTGGAGAAATCGATGCTGTCGTTGTAGGTGCCCCCGTCATAGGACGCCTTAGCCATGTCGAGGTCGTCGGCCGCCGAGTCGTAGAGATCCTTCGCGGCCGTTGCGGCGCCGGCTGCCTTCGCCTGGGCGAGGAGTTCGTTGCCCCGCTGCAGCCAGCCGTTGGCCCGGTAGCGTCCCAGCATCTCCTCGACGTACGCGTCCGACTTGATGAGGTTCGCCTTCGCCTCTGCCGCGAGGCTCGCGGAAAGGTCGTAGTCGCCCGCCGCGAGGGCGGTATCGGACTGCGCCTTCAGAGCCTGCGCCTTCTTGTAGTACTCGTTGTCGAGCAGGGACTGGGCGGGGAGCGCGGACGCGATGAAACCCAGCACGACGAGGGCGAGGATGGTGATGGTCGATCGTCTCATTGTCGTGCCTCCTACTTACCGAAGCTCTCGGCCTCGAGTGCCGCCTGCGCCTCCGCCGCCTTGGCGGCGGAATCCTTCAGGGCCTGGGTGGCGTCCGTGTTGGCTGCAAGCGCCTTGTCGCGCTTCTGCTGCGCGACCACCTTCACGGCCTCGAACATCTTCCGAGCCTCCTCGAAGTCCTTCGTCGCTGCCTCGAGGTCGCCCGCGGTTTTCGCCGCAAGGGCCCGGTCGTAGACTACCTGCGCCTTTGCGTAGTCGTCCTTCACGGCCACCGACGCTTTCAGGTCGTCCGCAGCCTTCTTCGCTGCGGCGGTCCTGTCACTGATGGTGCCGAGGTAGAGAGGGCCTGCCTTGGCGATGACGGCCCGGTAGCCGGTGATCGCCCGGTCGAGGGACGCCTTGGACGCGGCGTTGTCCTTCCCGTACGCCTCCTCGCCGGCCTTCAAGTCGTTCTCGGCGGCGGTGTACTCGGCCTGGGCGAGCGGGCCGAGGTTGTACGCGTCGGCCTTCGCCTTAAGCTGCTTAGCCTGCGCGAGCTCGGTCTCCGGCAGAGGGACGGCCTTCTCCGGAGGCGTGCTCGCGCACGAGACCGCCATGAGGAGCGCGGCCGCAGCAAGCACGATCAGGAGGGCTTTTCTCATCCTCAATCTCCTTTCGCGGACTTCGCCGCTGGCTATATTGTGATGAGTACACCATAACACCATACCGGCTGAGGGGGAACCCTGATGAGGATGACTTTGCAGGAATGATATTTTTTCCCGTGCGTGTTATGGGTTTAATCGAATAAATTGCATTAAATACCAATTTTATTGACAGATGGTAATATAAATGGTATAGTTTGGCATGAAGATGAAGAGCCAGATCGACTCTGCCGGTCGAATCGTGATCCCTAAAGAGTTGCGCGACCGCTACGGCTTGAGAAAAGGGCGAACCGTGACGATCATTCCGCTTCCCGATGGGGTTTCCATCGTACCGGAGCTCGCTGAGCGCCGCTTCATACGAAACGGCCCGCTTCTTTCCATTGAAACGGGACCCGGCATCGCCCCTCTTTCGGACTTCGATGTCGAGCGGATTCGTGACGAACAGCTGAACAGCAAGTCGCCATGATGATCGGCGTCGACTCGAGCGTGATCGTCGCGGGCATCCACGCGAACCACCCCCGTCACACGGCTGCAGCGCACTGGCTGGTGAGGGCTCTGACGGCCCACGAACTGGTCATCTGCCATCACTCGATTCTGGAGGCATATGCCGTTCTGACGAGCCTCCCGGGGAGCTTTCGTGTGACGCCCTCGGAGGCGCGCGACCTGTTGACCGCCACGGTCAAGGGTAACATGGCCGTCGCGGGGTTCGAGCCGGCCGGCACGTGGGAAATCATCGAATCCTTCATCCCATGGTCAGTCGCCGGCAGCCGATCATACGACGCGTTCGTGGCCCGGGTGCTCCACGCGAACGGCGCACGGGCGGTGGCGACGTTCAACGTAAAGCATTTCGCCGGCCTGATCGAGGGCTTCTCGGCCATCGACCCCGGTGAGACGGGTGCCACGTGAACGGTGCGGCGGAACGTCGCTCCAGGTCTTGACGGTACCTACCGTTGGCCCCCCATCAAGATGTTGCCCAAGCCGAGGAGGGAACCTTCATCCTTCCCGAACCCGCCGCGCCGGTGCAGGCTCTGCAGAACCCGGCGCGCGAGGCGCGAGAACGGCAGGCTCTGCAGGTACACCGTGCCCGTACCCGAGAGGTCTGCCAGGAACAGTCCTTCCCCGCCGAAGATCATGGACTTGAGGTTCCCGGCCTGGGTGATGTCGTAGGAGATCCCATGGGTGAACCCCACCAGGCAGCCTGTGTCGACCAGCAGCCTGCCGCCCGCGAGCTCCCGCTTCACCACGGTGCCGCCGGCGTGCACGAACACCCGGCCGCTGCCGCTGAGGCGCTCGAGGATGAATCCCTCACCGCCGAACAGGCCGACCCCGATGTTCTTCGTGAAGGTGATGTCGAGCTGGGTGCCCTTGGCCGCGCAGAGGAACGAGTCCTTCTGGCAGGTGAAATCCCCGCCGAGGGTCCCGAGGTCGAGGGGGATGATCTTGCCGGGGTAGGGCGCGGCGAACGCGAGGGTCCGCTTCACCGAACTGCCGTTGTGGAAGTGGGTCAGGAACAGCGACTCGCCCGCCAGCATGCGCTTGCCCGCGCCGAGGGCCTGGTCCCAGAACCCGCCGGGGGGTTTCGTGCCGTCGCCCATCACCGATTCGAAGGTAATCCCCTCGTCCATGTAGTTCATGGCGCCGGCCTCGGCGATCACCGTCTCGCCGGGGTCCAGCTCGATCTCGACGATCTGCATGTCGTCGATCATGGCCCCTCCTGTCATCCCCCGCCCGTGCCGTCCTTCCGGCGCTACGGCCTGCCGGAATCGGCCAGCCGCTTGTGCCGCAGGATGTACAGCGGCTTCATCCGCTCGAACGCCTGGACCCGCACGGGCTTGAACATGAACGCGATCCCCATGAACAGGTTGAACAGCTGTTTGCCGAGGTAGCGCTGCGGGAAGTCATAGAGACCCCGCTGCCGGTAGAAGCGGTGGTCGTCCCGCACGACCCCCGCATGCCGTAGATCAGGTCCCGGAAGATCTTGATGCCGCCCAGCCCGAGGAAGTTGACGCCCTTCTGGTACTTCGCGCGCGCGGCCCGGTCCAGCCGGTTCGCCAGATCGACGACCAGGGTGGCGGTGTGCTTGCCCATCATGCTCGTGCGGTGCCCGTTGGAGAAGGTCCGGTAGAGGAAGAGCTTCCACACCGGCGCCACGAACCGGCCCTCGAGGTTCATGGCCTGGACGAGGACGTCGCACGAGTTCTCGAGGTTCTGGTAGAACGACTGGAACCCGTCGTGCCGGTCGCACTCCCCGACCAGCTCGCAGCGCAGGCATCCCCGGCACGCGCCCTCGTAGGGGAACTCGTTGATGTCGACGACCTCCACGCGGTTCGGGTACGCGTCGAGGAAGACCTCGATCATGCGGGAGAGGTTCCCGTCCTTCCGGTGCTCGTCGGTCAGCAACACCGTGCGGAGGTCCTGCTTCTTTTCCGCGGGTCCGGTCGCGGCCGTCCCCCTCGGCGGGGGAGCGAACCAGAGGGATCGGGCATCGGAGAGCACCAGGCTTTTCCGCTCCACCGGCGTCTTCGAGACGCACGCCAGGTGGAACTCGTGCAAGAAGAATCGCATGCTGGCGCGGAACTCCGGTCTCAGCATGTCGGTGTCGTCGGCGGTCATGCCCTCGACGAAGGACATCCCCAGGTCCTCGCACGTGCCCCTCAGCCACTCCTCCGCGAGGTGGTCGTAGTAGTGGAAGCAGCTCATCACGCTCGTCGCGTACTTCGCACGGAACACCCCGCTCCGCCCGGCCTTCGCGACCAGGTCGAAGAAGCGAATGAGCTGCCACGGCACCAGCATGGTGTAGACCGGGGTGGACCAGATGACGGCGTCGCACCGCTCGACGGACGCGATGGTCTCTTCCAACCAGGCCGGGTACGTAGGCGATCGGGGTGAGCTTTTCCCCGACGTGCGCGGTGCCGTCGCTGCGGCGCCGCGCGGCTCGCTCCGCAGACGTCGCCTCTACCCCTGGCGCGCCGAACGGTCGGCCAGCTCGATGGCGAGCACGCGGGAGTTGCGGGCCTTGTTGTAGCGCCGGCGCTTGGCCTCGGGCAGCGCTTCGACGGGCACCTCCTCGAACCCGTGCTCCAGGAAGAAGTCGCTCGTCTGCGTGGTCAGGGCGAACACCCGCTTCATGCCCAGCTCGTGAGCCCGGTCGAGGAGGAAGTTCACGATGCGGGTCCCCGTGCCGCCGCACCGGTGGTCCTCGTCGACGACCAGCGCCTCCAGCTCCGCGTTCTCCATGTCGTAAGGCGTGAGGGCGGCGCAGCCGCGGATGGCGTCGTCCACCTTGTACACCACCCAGTGCGCGATGTTGTCCGCGATCGCCTCGGGGGTCCGGCGCACGAGCAGCTCCTGGCGCACGTAGGGCTGGATGAGCCGGATGATCTCGGGCACGTCCTCCACAGTCGCCGGGCAGAGGTCGGTGTAGAGGTTCGTGTAGAGCATCGTGCCGCTGCCCGAGACGGAGAAGATCTCCTCAAGCAGGATGCCGTTCTGCCGGCCGTCGAGGATGTGCACGCGCTTCACGCCCCCCCGGCAGGCTGCGACCGCGTTCTCCACCAGCACCCGGTGCTCGTGGTCCAGCGCGCCGTTCTTCGCGAGGAGCTCCCCGACCCGGGTGATGTCCATGTTGGAGTAGATGCCGGACTGCCGGACCCGGGTGCCGGGGATGGGGGTACCGGCCGCGGGGATGCCGGGCTCGGTGCCGATCAGGAAGAGCTTGGTCGCCTTCATGGCCGTGCCGACCGCCACGGCCAGCTCGGTGCTCGAGAGGTTGTAGGCCTTGCCCACGGCGTTCCAGCCGATGTTGCTGACGAGCGGGATCACCCCCTCGCCGAGGAGCTTCTCCACCAGCGGAACGTTGACGCGCTCGATGCGCCCGGTGCGCTGGTAGTCCACCCCGCCGATCACGCCGAGGGTGCGTGCGCGCACCCAGTTGCCCGATACTGCCTGGGCGCCGTTCTCGGAAATCAGGGAGAGCACGTGGTTGGACACCCGGGAAGCAGCCGTCATCGCGTGGTCGAGATCGTCCTCGGTGGTGATGCGCACCCCCGCGTGGTACGCGGAGGTTCTGCCGGCCGCGGCCAGCGTCGCGTCGATGGAGCGTCGGGCGCCGGGCACAATGACGACCTTGATGCCCATGCGGTGCAGGAGCACGACGTCGCGGATCAGGAGCGGGAACAGCGGCTCCTCGAGCAGGCTGTCGTCGATCTTGATGACGAACACCTCGCCCCGGTACCGGCCCAGGTAGCCGAGCACCTCGCGGATGGCGTTCACCCTGTCGGGAACCCGTGCGCCTTCTTCCATTCCGTCCTCGCTGCTTCCGGGACTGTAGCACGGATGGGGGAAGGGCGGCGAGAGAGAGCGCGAGGGTGGGAGCAGCGGGTGGCGCGTCCGGGTTGCAGCGGAAGGGGGTCAGCTGTCGACGAACCGGGGGATCGATCCGCGGATGCTCCCCCGGTGAAATCGTAGTGCAGCGACCGTGAGCGCGGCCTCCAGATGCTTCAGGTCTCCGCGGAAGAGCTTTCCCTCCACGTCGAGGACGCAGCGACCGACCTCATCGGTGGGCAGCACGGCGACGATTGCGCGCGCTTCAGCGAGCATCTGCTTCCATCGCGCTGCGAGCGAGGAGGCATCAGGTGCATGCCCTTCGAACGACAGCCCGTCGATCTCGACCTGGGTGTATCGCGCCGAACGTCCCGCTTCGCTCACGATCATGGTCGGGTTCGTGCCGGGATCCTTCCCGCACGCGGCCCAGCAGAGAAGCCCGAGCTGCTGAATGCGGTCGTGGCAGGCAATGAGATCGATCCAGCCCCGCGGCTCCAGCCTGCCGATGAGGGCCAGCGTCTTGTTCGTGGCGAGATCGAACGGGTGGAGCGACGGCAGGGACGCCGGATCGCGAACCAGGGGAAAGAAGCGGAACGCACTGTCGATCGCCCACTCGACGATGACGGCGTCCCCGCCTTTCCGCGCGAATGCCTCGATGAACGTGGGAAGCTGCCGCTTCGCTTCGAAGCTGTACCCGTCCGACAGGAGGATCCGGCGATCATCCTCTCAGGTGGAAAGCAGCGCCTCCCGCGTGTCGTGGAACAGGTCGATGCCGCGCGAGATCCGGGGGGATCCCGTTGCCACGGTCAGGGCCGCACCGCCTGCGAGATAGCTCTCCTGTCGCTCGATTCGCCGGGCCGCGAGGAGGGCTAGGATGCCGCGCTGGTAGTCCGTGAGAGCCATGCTCGAATCTTTCGGGCTTCGGCCCATGCCTGGCGGTCGCCATGGAGCTCTATCGCCGCGAGTGCGCGGTCCGCCTCGATCGCAGAGCGGGGCAGGTAATCCTCCCTCATGAACCACAGGCACTGGAGACGGTTCGCCTCCACGAGCCGGTGCATTGCTTCGAGGATTTCGGGCGGGATCTGGCGGGTGCCGTCATCCATTGGTTCAAGGTTAGGGGTGTTCCCCGGGGGAGTCAAGTCCAGGATGAACGCAGCCACGCGCGCGACGTCTTCTTGCGCCGTGGCACGGGCTCGGGTAGTGTTGCCGGCATGCGCTCCGCACAGTCCAACGCCGCGGCAGCAGAACGCGCCCCGGTCGGCGCCGGCCCGCGCGATCTGGCCATCGACCGGTTCCGGGGCCTCGCGATCCTCCTGATGGTGATCGCCAACTTCCTGATGCACGTCCGGGCGGTTCCCCCATGGCTGAAGCACGCGCCCGATGTCGGCCTCACGGTCGTCGATTTCATCGCGCCGGGCTTCATATTCGCCATCGGTCTTACCTTCCCCGGCTCGGTGCGCCGCAGGCTCTCCCGCGACGGCGGCCGAAGGATGGTCGAGCACGTCGTCGGACGGGCGATGGCCCTGGTTGGCATCGGCACCCTGTTCTCGATCGGCGAGTGGCGATTCGGGCTGGGAGGTGGCGGCTTGCCGTGGGGCACGCTCCAGTCCATCGGCGTGGCGATCCTGCTGGCGCTTCCCGCCCTCTTCCTGCCGGTGCCCGCCCGCATCGCGGCCGCCCTCGCCGGACTGGCCGTGTACCAGTGGGCGCTCGATTCGTTCTGGCTGGCCGAAGTGGTCGTCTCCGCCAATGCAGGCCTGCAGGGGTCGCTGAGCTGGGCGCTCCTGCTCATCATGTCGACCGTCTTCGCCGACCTCCGCGCGGAGAAGAGGACCGGGTGGTACCTGGTGGTGGCCGTGCTCATGCTGGCGGCCGGCATCGCAGCCGCGGCGTTCATCCCAGTCAGCAAGCACCGCATGTCACTGAGCTTCGTCCTGATCGTCGCCTCGTCCTCGGCGCTCGTGTTCCAGCTCTTCGATCTCACCAGGACCTGGTTCGGGACACGGGGCCGGCTCCTGGCGACGTGGGGCGGGAACCCCCTGGCACTCTACATCGCGCACTTCTTCCTGCTGGCCGTGTTCCTCGTGCCCCCCGTCCCATGGTGGCACGTCGAGGCACCGTTATGGCTCGCGGCCGTGCAGGGAGCGGCGTTCGTCGCCGTGCTCCATGCCCTCGCGTCGTGGCTGCGCAGGAGGAACGTGATCATCTCACTGTAGACGCGTGGCGCGTCACCCGCTGGCCGCGCACCTCTTCGACGCCTCGTCGATGTCCGCCATCTCTCGCGACGAGAGGCGCAGGCGCATGGCGGCTGCCGACTGTTCCGCCTGGGCCGGCTTCGAGGCGCCGGGGATGGCGACCACCACGTCACCATGGAAGCTCACGGTCCAGGCGAGGGCGACCTGGGAGGGGGTGACGCTGTGAGCCTTGGCTATCGCCTTCAGCGTTCCGATGAGCGGCGCGGTCACGGCGAGCCGGGCGGGGGTGATCCCGTTCATGAAGCGCCGGGACCGCGGCAGCCGGGAAGCGAGGCCGGGGTCGTCATGGAACCTGCCCGTGAGCATGCCCTGGGCCAGGGGCGACCACGCGATGACGGTGACGCCGAGCCGGCGGGCCGTGTCGAGCACACCGTTTTCCTCGATCCTTCGGTCCAGGAGGTTGAACCTGACCTGGTTGGACGCGAGCGGGATTCCTTCAGCCGCGAGCGCCGCGTGCGCCTCCTCCATCTGCCGGGCGGAGAAGTTGCTGACGCCCACGGCCCTGATGTGCTTCGCGCGCACGAGCTGAGCCATCTCGCGCATCTGCACGGGGATCGGCGAGAAGCTCCAGGGCTGGTGAACCTGGTAGAGGTCGATGGGGTAGGGTGAGAGGAAGGCGAGCCGCTTCCCGATCGTCGAGCCGATGGACCGGGCGGTCCGGAGGAACGGCCACCACTTCGTGGCGACCACGACGCTGCCGGGCCTCACGCCGAGAGCGGAGAGGGCTGCGGCGAGGGTCTGCTCGGACCTGCCCCTGCCGTGCCCTTCCGCGGTGTCGAACCAGCTGATGCCGCCATTCAGCGCGGCTCCGGTGACCGAGGTGATCGTCTCCTGGTCTATCGACGGCCAGAACGAGCCTGACATGCCGACGCCCTGCGAGAACTGCCAGCTCCCGAGCCCTATCGGCGACAGCTCGAGATCGGTCCTGCCGAGTTGACGTGCATCCATGGTAGGTGCTCCTGTCCGCCGCGTGCGGACATCGTAAGGTCCGGAATCGGCGCGCGGAAGGCAAGCGCCTCGGCGCTCAGCGGCTCCAGGGCAGCGAGGCGAGGTCCACGTTGCCGCCCGAGAGGATGATGCCGACCCGCTTCCCCTTCATGGCCACCTTGCCCTCTATAAGGGCTGCGAGGGGGACCGCGGCGGATGGCTCGATCACCAGCTTCATGCGCTCCCACACGAGACGCATGGCCGACACGATCGAGTCCTCTTCCACGGTCACGATTTCGCGCACGAGTGCCTTGACGATCGGGAAGGTGAGCGTGCCGAGCGACGTGCGGAGCCCGTCGGCGATGGTGCGGGGGTCCGTGGACGGGTGGATCCTGCCGTCCCGGACCGACCGGAACGCGTCATCCGCACCCTGGGGCTCCACGGCGTACACCGAGGTCGCGGGCGAGGTGAAGCCGCACGCGAGCAGCGTGCCGCTCGCGAGTCCGCCCCCGCCGATGGGAACGAGTATCGCGTCGAGCGGCCCCGCCTGCTCGAGCAGTTCGAGCGCGCACGTGGCCTGTCCGGCGATCACCCGGGGGTCGTCGTAGGGGTGCACGAAGCAGGCGCCGGTTTCTTCGACGACCCCCGCGAGGGTTTTCTCTCGCGCGGCCTGCATCGGTTCGCAGAACACGATCCGGCCCCCGTACCCGCGCACCGCTTCGACCTTCACGGCCGGCGAGTTGTCGGGCATCACGATGTGCGCGGGGATCCCGCGCAGGCGCGCGGCCAGCGCGAGGGCCTGGGCGTGGTTGCCCGATGAGTGGGTGGCCACCCCGCGGGCGGCTTCGGCGTCCGAGAGGGAGAACACCGCGTTCACGGCGCCGCGGAACTTGAACGCGCCGACCCGCTGCAGGTTCTCGCACTTGAAGAACAGGCTCGCATCGAATCGCTCGTCGAAGGTCCGGGAGGTAAGCACCGGCGTGCGGTGCACGTGCGGCGCGATGCGGGCAGCCGCCTCCCTGATGGCCGCGAGGTCGGGCGGGGTCACGGGCGCACGGCCCGCGCCGCGGAGGGGCGACGTGCGAAGGTCTCATCTGCCTTCATGGCGCGGAGTGTGCTCGCACGGCTGCGACCCTGTCAAGGCGAAGGGGCCCGTGGTAGACTCACTGGGCAATGCCCTTGATCCAGGAGATCGTCACTACTTTCCTCGCCATCTTCATCGTGGTCGACCCGTTTGGGATCGTGCCGTTCTTTATCTCGCTCACCGCGGGGTTCGACGCCCGGCGCCGGCGCCGGACGATCCTGAAAGCGTCGCTGATCGCCTTCGTCGTGCTACTCGTGTTCATCCTCGCGGGCAACGCCATCCTGCGCTTCCTCGGCATCCAGCCGGGCTCGTTCTACATCGCGGGGGGCATCCTTCTGTTCCTCGTGTCCATCGACCTGCTCTTCGGCAAGCCGGGCCGCACCAAGACGCCGCCCCAGGAATCCGGGGGAACAACGCCGCAGCTCCCTCACACAGAACCCGAGGACGTCTCGATCTTCCCGCTGGCGGTGCCCATGCTCGCGGGCCCGGGCACCATCACCACGATACTGCTGTACGTCAGCGCCGGCCGGGGCGCGGCAGAGATCTCGATCCTGACGGCGTGCGTCGCGGTGGCGCTCGGGTGCGCGGCGCTCACCATGTCGCTCAGCGCCGCCTTCCTGCGCGTGCTCGGCAGGACGGGCGTGTCGGTGATCGAGCGGATTATGGGGATCATCCTCGCGGGGCTCTCGGTGCAGTTCGTGTACGACGGGATCGTGCGCCTGGGCCTGGTGAAGATGTCGGGTTGAAGGAGGGTCGAACGTGACAACGAAAAGATCTTGGATGGCGCTCGGGGCTGTGCTGGGAGCCCTGCTGCTCCTGGCGGGCTGCGAGCTGCCGTGGGATCCGGTCGAGATCGAAGTGTATGACGGCATGAACTACAACGGTCCCCAGGAGGCGGGGATCATTAACGTTCAGGATGGGACCCATTTCCTGTTCTACTCGAACGTTGGCTACTTTGAATCGGTGGTGCGTTTTCAGGTTCCCGCCACGGGCTCCTATAACGTCTAGTACGGGGGCAATCCCGTTTTCGACATCAGGATCAAGCCTTCCTACTCGGGCTTCCCGTTGGTCGTGCCCGAGCCCGATGTCACCGCGACCGTTTCCCTCGACGTGGGAACCGACTACTACCTCCAGATCGAGCAGGTACTCGACCCGATGATGGGGGGGGACCGGAGTCACGATCTGGGCTGACTGACTGCAGCCTTCTACCGGTACCCGAGCTTCTTCGCCTTCGCCTCGAGGTCGGCCCGGAAGTTCGGGTGCGCCACGGCGATGAGCTCGCGCGTCCGCTCCCGTACCGTCCGACCGCGCAGGCGCGCGATGCCGTGCTCGGTCACCGCGTGGTCGACGTTGGACCGCCGAGACGTGCAGGTGCGTGTCGCCGAAGGTCAGGGCAAGTGGGGGTTCACCTGGTGCACCATGGTACGGGCGCTCTCGCTGCTACCTTCCCCGCGCTGTCGCGCCAGCCGCTTTACGCCGGTCTTGGCACACCGGGTATCGTGGGCTATAGTAGCAGAAAAGCACCTCGAAAAGAGGAGGCTCCATGCAAAACCGTACTGTGGGGAAGCGAAGTGTGAGCGCGATCCTCGTTGCCGCCTGCATGCTGACGGTCGTTCCCGTCTTCTCGCAGAGCGAGGAAGCGCCCGCCACCGAAGTCTCCGATGCGGAGAATGGGAAAGCCCAGGGCAAGGCTGACGCCCGCGGCAACGCGCTCTGGTTCATCCCCGGGCTCCTGCTGCCCGGAGTCGGCATGATCCTACCATGGGTGTTCTCCCCCGCCGTGCCGTCGGACAAGCTCATCGGGAAGTCGGACGAGTTTGTCGCCGCGTATCGCACGGCGTACATCCGCAAGAAGAAGCTCAGCAACTTCCTGTGGTCCCTGGCCGGCTCCGGAACAACGGTTGTGGTGATCGGCGCCGCGGCGATTGTCGTGACCGTACAGGCGGCGGAAGGCACCGCGTCCGCTTGTAGCGGGGCGCTCGGGGACGCCTGCGGTGGCGTCCTGAGCGACGCGTGCTCGAGCGCGATCAGCCCGACGTGCAGCGGTCCCTCGGTCGGCTGTATGAGTCTCGGGCTCCTGCCTCGCGCCGTGCTCGCAGCGCTCCCGCCGCCGTAGGCCCCACTCGCATGCGGCGTTCAGCTGCGGCGGTACTGCTCGGCATCGTCGTGGTCGCGGCAGTCGAAGCGCAGTCGCCAATCACCCTCCGCGCGGACTTCACCCGAACGATTCGGACGGGCTCCACGGTGGAGACCGTTAGGGGCACGCTGTTCTATCGACCGCCCGCGCGCGTGATCCTGCGAGTGACGGAGCCGGTGTCGCAGTGGGTCGTCTTCGAGACCGGGAGCATGCTGATCTGGTACCCCGAGGCGGGCAGGGCGTTCCGCTTCTCGGAGAAGACTCCGTCCCCGTACGGATTCCCTTCCACCTTCGTGGGGGTGCCGCTGCCGGACTTCGGCCTGGCCGCCGCTGGCTTCACCCTCGAGGGGAGCCAGATGCGCGAGGGCGCGCTCTTTACGAGATGGAAACCACCCGCGGGGCTTGCCCGCTCCATCGGGACCGCCACGATTGGCTCTCGCGATCGCTCCCCCTACCAGCTGGAGGTCACCGATCCCGGCGGCTCGTTTCTCGCCCGGGTCACCTACCGGGAGTTCGTTTCCTATGGACCGCTCGCGATCCCCTCGCGCATCGAGCTCGTGCAAGTGGACCGCGGCGTGCTGGTGAGCGAGGAGGTGACGTACCGCGGCCACCAGTTCGACGCCGATCTTCCTGCCGAGGTGGTCGGTTTCCGGCTGCCCGCGGGCGTGACCGTCGAGGAGACGGAGTGGTGATCGCCCGGCCGCGCCTCCTCCTGCTGCTGTCGGCGGTCCTGCTCCAGTCGGCCGGGCCGGCTCGCGCAGACGACCGGGGCACGCTGGCGTTCCTGCGCGCGCACCTCCCGGGTCAGGAATCCGCCGTGGCCCAGCGCAAGCCCACGGACTGGGATCAGACAAACGAGGTCAAGCTCGCCCTCACCGCGCTCATCGCGTTGTACCAGCAGCTTCTCTCAACCCAGGATGGGTCGCGGTGCTCGTTCCACCTGAGCTGCTCACAGTACGCGAAGCTCGCCATCGAGCGCTACGGGCTCGTGCGCGGGCTCGTCATGGCTGCCGACCGGCTCCAGCGCTGCCACGGCATGGGCGGATTCTACTACACCCGCGATCCGTCCACGGGAAGGCTCTATGATCCGCTGCCCTAGTCGGATGCCTCGGGCGGTGGTCGCCGTGCTCGTCATCGCGATCGCAGCGGTCGCCGCGCCCGTCATCGGAAGCGAGGAAGGCTTCGATTACTTCGCCCCCGACGCGGTGCTTCGATTTGCCAGGAGTCTCTACGCCGAAGGCGACTATCAACGCGCAGCTCAGGAGTTTCTCCGCTACCTTTTCCTCGGGGAAGGCGAGGATCGCGAGATCCTCTTCCTGCTCGCCAGGTGCTATCAGCGCGCGGGGGAGTACCAGCGGGCTGAGGCGGGCTTCCAGCGGCTCGTCTCCGCGAGCATCGAGGATGAGTGGAGTGTGCGAGCGCGCTACGAGATCGCCATCACGGAGTCGCTCGCCGGAGAGCACTGGCGCGCTATCGAGTTGCTCCGCGACGGCTCCTTGCCGACCCTTTCCGATGTTTACGATCCGTTCCTGCTGGCGGGATGGAACTTCCTCCTCATGGACGACTGGACGGAAGCGGACGAGGCGCTCGCGCGATCGGCGAGCGCATTCGCCGTCGACCTCCAGGCGCTGGCGGCGAAAGCGCGGGTCATGCCACGAAAGAACCCGGCGCTCGCCGGTTTCCTGTCCGCGATCATTCCGGGAGCGGGCAAGCTGTACGCGGAGCGACCGACCGATGCCCTGTTTTCCCTCTGCCTCATCGGATCCCTGGCGACGCTCTCGGGCTTCGCCTTCGCCGACGAGGGGATCGGCTCGGCGCGGGGATGGATCTACGGGTCACTCGCGCTGCTTTTCCACGCCGGCAACGTCCACGGTGCGGTCGTCGCGGCGCGACAGTTCAACGAGGCCGGCTTCGATCGCATCGAATCGCAGGCCATGGCCTTCCATGATGCGAATCTCTGGTAGTCGCGCGGCGATCGTCTCCGCGGTTCTCCTGGCCCTGCTCACGGGCATCGCTTCCGTCGCGACGGCCGAGGATGCTGCGCGCGCGCTTGCGGCGCGTCTGTTCGACGCGACCGAATACGACGCGGCGCTCACGGAGTACAAGCGGTTCCTGTTCTTCAACGCCGGCCACCCGGAGACTTGGCGCATCTACGAGCGGATCGCGGCGTGCTACCGTGCCCTCGGGGAGTGGCCGAAGGCAGCTGCGTGGTACACGGAATCCGCACGCAATGCTCCGGACGCATCCGGGCGCGTGGACATGGAGATCGAGGCAGCGGTCACGGAAATCGCGGCTGGCTCCTTCAGCGCCGCGGAGTTCCGCCTCCTCTCGCTTCGCAGTTTCGCGCCCTCCGAGGCACTCGCGGGCAGGGACGCCCTCTTCCTCGGTGTCCTGTACGTGCTCTCGGACCGGCCCGAGGAGGCGGATCGGGAGCTCCGCACGTACGTCGCACTCCTCGACGAGCCCCGCCGGGCAGCGATCGAGGCTGTCCTAGAACGGTCCCGACATGCCCCTCGCCGCTCGCCGCGCACGGCCCGCCTCCTATCCACGCTCCTGCCGGGGCTCGGCCAGGTGTACGCCGGAGACGCGCTCGACGGACTGAACTCCCTGCTTGTGAACGGAGCATCGGTTGCCCTCATCGTGGGGGCCATCTTGGCGGAGCGGTACGCCGAGGCAGGCCTGGTGTTCTCGTACCTCTTTCAACGGTACTATGCGGGCGGCCGGTCCAACGCGGATAAGCTGGCGATCGAGCGTAACGAGCAGATCAACCGGGCCTTCGCCACCGAGATCCTCGAGGCGATCGAATAGCCGGCGCTCCGATCTCAGGGTGAGTCATGGGACGCTCGATTCCTGGAACGCTGCGGATCTGACCGGGGTGATCGTCAGGACGTAGACTGCGCGCTGGTCGGCAGTGGCCGACAGCGTTCGGCGAACTCGCTTGAGACGGTGCATGGCCTGCTGCGGTCAGCCGAAGCAGGCCGCCGAATGCTGAAGGCCTGACACGGGCCTTGATTTCGGTGAGCAGTACATCAGGAAACGTGCACGTGGGGAGGCTGGAGGTTATGCTTCGGTTCAGTTGAGCGCGCTGGGGTCAAGTTCGGGCAGCGGGGTTTCGGCAACCCACGGAGACGGCCGCGGCGCTCCCCGATGCCCGGCTCGAGATCCTGGAAGACATCGGCCACTCGGTGATGGCGGAGAATCCGAAGCGTTTTGTCTCCCTCGTGGGAGACTTCGTCAGGGACAGGAGGCTGGCACCATGAGTGGCGCGAGCATCGTCGGGGCATTCAACACCGCATTCGGCAGCTTCGTGAAGAAGGACAAGCAGACCGGCGAGGCGACCGACTTGAAGAGCATCTACGACCTGATGCTGGAGGCGGGCCGGGGTGCGCTGGCCGACGCCGGGATCGCGGGCCGGGACGTCGACGGCGTATGGGTCGGGTCCTGTGCGCCCGGCATCTTCGCGAACCAGGAGCACCTCGCCTCGTTCGCGACGGAGATCGACCCGGAGGGCCTGCGCTTCAAGCCGATGACCCGCTGCGAGGATGCCTGCGCGTCGGGCTCGGTGGCGCTCTACGACGCCGTCTACGCCGTCGAGGCGGGCCGGGCGCGAGTCGCCCTCGTGCTCGGCGTCGAGAAGATGAACCTGCTCGACACGAAGGGCGTCACCCACGCACTCGCGACCTGC
>JAPLSM010000211.1 GCA_026398635.1 Spirochaetota bacterium
GACCTTGCCTCCCGAGCGGTCGTAGGTGAGCTTCTGCAGCGACAAGGGAGCCCGGGCGATATACTGCGCCAGGGGCCTGGCGGGCCGTGTGGTCGCCACCGTTCAGGCGTACAGAGTTGTTGACCGAGAATCCGGAGTGCCTCCAGCACAGGAGATTCTCGAGTGATACCGGACTCAACTGAGATCCCCACGCCCGTGAAGGCGGTCAGGTGGCGCGCAGAGCGGATGAGCCGGGCGGTTTCAGCAATGCAGGCTGTGACGTCCTGAGTCGTCATCGGATGGGCCTATCCGGTCCTTCAGAACGATGTCGTTCCGATGCTCGCCATGAGCGAGAGGGACATGGTCGGCAGGGCCTGGTAGGCTGGGTTGAGTCTGCTGAACGCCGAGACGAGCCCGGCCGGATCGGCGAACTCCGTGCCTTCCCCTCCCCATGAGAAGCTCGCGCCTCCTGACAGCGTGACGTAGTTGAAGCAGGAGAACGAAAGCGTCGGCTTCACATAGCCCGAGCCGTCGGAAAAGTTCGCGATGGCAAGCACGGAGAAGTCCCACGTCGAGCCCCAAAGGGAGGTCCAGCCCAAGTAGACCACGCCATAATGCTGGCCCAGCTTCCCCAGCCCGCCGATCGTGCCCGCAATGCTCGTGAGGCTGATTTCGGGCTCCCCGGCAGGCTGGCTGACCGCCCGGTCGAACGTGGCCTGCAGGATGTCGCGGAGGGTCAGCGAGGCGTATCCGCGGCCGTTGTACAGGTACTGCCCCACCGCGGTGAAGTTCCAGTCCGCGTTCGTGTACAGGGCTCCAGCCGTTGCGGAAAAGAGCGTTTCCGCGCTCCGATCGGCGACCGTATAGTCGGAGTCCGTGGAATCCCACGCCACGGCGCCGCGCTCGATGTACGCCTCGCTCTGGGAGGACGGGAAGGCCGCGGTGCCTTCGGCGAAGAAGTTGAAATCGCCGGTCCCCGTCGTGCCCGTCAGAATGACCTGGGGCCGCTGGTCTCGCTGGTAGTATCCGGCCAGCGCGAGCTCGGTGTTTCCGAAGAGGAACTCCGCCTTCGCCGCCACGGCGATGTCCCCAGCTTCCATGGCCGCAAGCGCTGCAAGATCGTTCGAGGCCGGCAGCACCGCGAAGGCGTACAGGTTGTTCATGCTGCGGGGGATGGGATACTGGACCTTCAGGGCAAGGGGTCCCTCGCGCTCCGCCGTGGGGTTGCTGATGTCGACCTCGGACCGGGCGAAGACATCATCGGCGGGGCTGAAGAAATAGCCGGTCCCCCACTTGATGGGCTGCTTGCCGAATGTGAAGAACAGGGCGTCATTCCAAGTGAACTTGGAATACAGCGACCACACCGTGAAATCGGCCACGGTGTAGGTCGTGGCAGGTGTTCCTGTGGTGATCTCCCGCACAAACGGGTAGTTCGCGCGCACCTGGCCGGTGATGCTGATGTCATTCTTGGGTCGAGCAACGAAGCCGAGCTTCACTCCCGTGGTGGACTGGCTCAGCCCGTGGCTGGTCGGGTTCAGGAAGTCGAAGCCCGAGCCCCAGACGTCGCTCCAGTTCCAGTCGAGTCCCACCCTCCCCGTGAAGGTCCCATTGATCCAGGGGACGGCCGAGGTGAGAAGCTCGTCGCGCGGGGCCGCGTTCTGCGTCTGCTCCGTGGTCTGTGTGACCTGCTCTTCCTGGCCGAAGACATCCTCGTCGTCGGCGTCCTGTGCGGCGAGCGGCGCGAGAGCGAGCGCCGCCAGGAAAAGCCCGGTGGACAACAGCGTGGTCTTCATGCCGGCCCCCTCTCCTACCTCGAGGACTGCCCGAGGAACGCCTTCGTGAACGTGGCGTCGGGCAGCTTCGCGACGGATACGTCCGAGATCGTGAGCTGGCTCTTCTCGCCCTTGTTCAGATCGTCCTGGATGAGGATCTGCGAGTACACCGTCTTTCCCGCGAGCTCGATGTACTTCGGCGGAAAAAGAACGGTGCGCATGAGCCGGTCGGAGACGCTGTAGTCCTCCTCTTTCATGACGAGCGGCTTGTCCTTACGGATGGACACCTTCACCGTGGGATAGCTCACCTCGTTGTTCTTCGCCTTCAGCGTCAGCACCCACACGGGATACTTCCCCAGAGTCCCTTCCTCCCACGAGGCGATGTCGTAGTCCTCGGCGAAGGAGGCCCGCGTGAGGTCGGAGCTCTTCGCCTTGGAGTTCTGGATCTGCTCCTTCATCGTGCTATGGCTGAACTTCCCCGACTCTGGGTCGTACATCCAGATGTTCTCGTCCACCTTCAGGAGCCCCTGACCCTTCTGGGACTCGGGCTTCAGGATGATCCAGACGACCTGGTCGTGCTCGTCCCGGCGGAAGAGCCTGATCTGCATCACGGAGTCCTTCTCGTCGGGCTTCTGCGTGACGATCGTGAACACCGCGGAGTAATCCTGCGTGCCGAAGTCGGCGTTCGCGTCCACGGCCTTCAGCAGCGCCGTGAAGTCGGGGGTCTCGGCGGAAAGGGGAGCAGCGATGAATGCCGCGACCGCGGCGAGCTCAATCGCGATGCGTCGGATGGAACTCATGGATGCCTCCCGGGGGTAAGTCATTTCGTCGTTCGAAGCGCCTGGGCCGGCGCGAGGCGCGCAGCGGCGCGCGCGGGAAGCCATGCCGCGACGAGCGTGAGCACCACGATGATGGCGACGTTCCTCACCGCCTGCCAGACCGGCACCTTGAAGCTGAGGTGGCCGTTCTTCAGGAGCATGAAGAGCGGGGAATCCACACCCAGGTCGAACGCGGAGATGACCGCCATGACGAGCCCCGCCGCCGCGATCCCCACGACCGTTGCGGCAAGGGCGAGGAACAGCGCCTCGAGGAGGAAGAGGTTCCGCACCTGGGCGCGCTGCATGCCGACCGCGCGCATCGTCCCGATCTCCCGGATCCGCTCGTACATGGTCATGCGGAACGTATTCAGGATGCCCACCATGATGATGAGGAACAGGACGAGGAGGACGCCCAGCGAGACGCCGTTCAGGACGTTGACGATCTGCTTGACCGAGGAGAGCAGGTCGTTCAGCGTCGTCACGCGGTAGCGGGCGCCCTCCCAGGTCTCGGTGTCCGTATCGGACCCGAAGAACATCGACAGCTGGCTCATCGGCGAGGCTTCGGCGGATGGATCCTTCTCCTCGATGTTCGCGCGCGTCTTCAGCGCCGCCTGGAACTCCCCGGCGTAGCGGTCCATGCCGTCGAGCGACGGAAGGTAGATGCCGAGGCTCATGTATTCCGTGGCGCCCAGGTCCAGCAGCTCGTTGAGGTAGGAAAGGTTCGCGTACGCGGAAAACCCCGAGATCAGGCCGGCGTCCGGCGTGATCGCGACGAGCGTCAGCTCTCCCACGTTCTGCTGGCCGGTGAGCGTCGTGAGCTGGAACAGCAGGCGATCGCCGATCTCGGCGCCGAGCCGGGTTGCGGTCGGCTCGCTCAAGATGAGACCCTGGCGGTCGCTCATCGCCTCGAAGCTCCCCTCCACGGGCGTCAGGCGTTCCAGGAGGTACGTCTCGCTCGAGAAATCGACCCCCTGGATCAGCAGGGGGGTCTTGCGGCTCTCGAAGATGAGCGTGCCGTTGGCCGGCGAGCGCTTCGAGAGGTGCTTCACCGGGACGCCGGACGCCTTCAGCGCGTCCATCAGAACCGCATCGTCGCGGATGACCGTCAGGGTCTTACCCGATTCGGTCTTTTCGCTGCCCGTCACGAAGATGTGGCCCGCGGCGAGGCTGGCGAAGTTCTCGCTCACGTTCTGCATGAACGCCCCGGCGAACCCATTGATGACCGTGACGATGAGCACGCCGAAGGCGATCGCTCCGCCGAGGGGGAAGCTGCGCTTCTTCTGGCGTCCCAGGTTTCTCAGTGCCATCGATGCGAGCGCCACCGTGCCTCCTCCTACTCGTCCTGCATGGCCCGCACCGGGGGGACCTTCAGCGCGACGATCACCGGGTACAGGTGCGACACCAGGCCCACGCCGGCGACCATGGCGAGCGCGCTCACGAAGGCCACGGGGTTCGCAACCAGCTTCAGCACCCTGCCTCCGAAGAGGATCTGGGTGAACGGGCTGCCCGCGGTGATGCCGATCAGGTTGATGATGCCGATCGCCGCGGTCGCGAGGCCGATCCCGATGATGCCGAAGACGACCGTGATGGTCAGGGTCTCCACGAGGAACATCAGCCAGACGAACGGCTTCTGCGCGCCCAACGCGCGCATGGTGCCTATTTCCCCTGTCCGTTCGATGACGGAGATGACCAGGGTGTTCATGATGATGATCACCGCGACGATGGCAATGATGATCACCGCGACGTAGAACACGATCCGGATCACGTCGATGCTCTGCGAGAAGGGTCCAGCCGCCGCCTTCCAGTCCGCCGCCCGTGCCGGGATACCCTGTGCCGTGAACCAAGCGTTCGTCTCGGCGATGAACGCCTCGGCCTGCCGGGAATCCTTCAACCGCACGAGCATGAAGTTCCACGATCCGCCGGCCTTCCCCGCGGCGGTCCCAGCGTCCGGGACCGCCTCCGCCGAGGAGGCCTGCGCCAGGCGCGCATCTACGGCCCCCACCGTGCTCTCCGGCGCGGCGAAGATGTCCTCCTCACTCGCCGCGTCCAGGAGCTCGGTCTGGTCCGCGGACAGCACGATGTCCTCCGCGGACACGTCGACTCCGCTGAGGATGCGGACCGTGTCCGCGTTCGCCCACGCGATCATCTCCATGCCCTCGGTCTCGGCGCTGAAGTCCACCACGCCGACAATGGAGACCTCGCGGATTTTGAAACCCGCAAAGCCGATGCCGGTGATGGTGATTGCATCACCGAGTTTCACGGGTTTCTTCAGCTCTTTCTCCGCTTGCGCGAGCCACCCCCGCGACACCACGAGGCCTTCCTCGCCCGGCTCGAGGTGCCTGCCCTCGACGAGGTATGTGGCGGGGAACAGGCCGGGGTACGTCGAGGGGTCCACCCCGAAGATGATGCTCATCGTCTGCTCGTCGCTGCCTTCGACGGTCACCAGGCCCATGCCGGTGACCTGCCCGGCGAGGCCGCTGGTGCGGGAATCGCCGCGCAGACGGGCCTCGAGGGCGTCAAACTCGGGCAGGAGCGGCATCGTCTCGTTGCCCTGCATCGAGGTCACCCCGAAGAGGCTCACCGAGGCGCCCTGCGTCTTCGAGAGGCCGGAAATGAAAACGTCGCCCGTGTAGTTGTCGATGAACATGCGGTGCACGCCCCGCTCAGCCGTGTCGAGCAGGCTGTTGCCCAGCACGATGATGACGACGCCGAGCACGATGAGCGTCCCGATGATGATGCTCTTCGACGTGTGCTCCCGCAGGTTGCGGAAGGCGATCCTGACCAGGACGAACATCGCTTTAGCCCGCCGCCGGGGCCGCGACCCGCACGTTCTCCACGACCTCGCCGTCGTGGAGGCGTATGATGTGGTCGGCGATGCCCACGATGCTCTGGTCGTGCGTCGAGAAGATGAAGGTGGTCGACAGCTCCCGGTTGATCTTCTTCATCAGCGAGATGATCTGCTCGCCGGTCTTCGAGTCGAGGTTGGCGGTCGGTTCGTCCGCGAGGACGATCTTGGGCTTCACCACCAGCGCCCGCGCGATCGCCACGCGCTGCCGCTGGCCGCCGGACAGCTCGTTGGGCTTGTGGTTGCGCCACTGCTCGAGGCCCACCTCCGCGATCAGCGAGTCGACCCACTGCCGGCGCTCGTGCTTCTGGATCCCGCCGTCGCCCATCAGGAGGGGAAACTCGATGTTCTCGTACACGTCGAGCACGGGGATGAGATTGAAGCTCTGGAAGATGAAGCCGATCGCGTCGTGGCGCAGTCGGGTGAGCTCCCGGTCCGAGTGACCCGCCGTCGGGACTCCCTCGATCTCGACCACGCCGGACGTGGGGGTGTCGATGCACCCGATCATGTTGAGGATGGTGGACTTCCCCGAGCCCGACGGCCCGGCGATGGAGATGAAGTCCCCCTTCTCGATGGCGAAACTCACCCCCCGAATCGCCTCCACGCTCACCTTGCCCAGGGGGTAGACCTTGCGCACATCCTTCAGCTCGATGATGGTCACGCGCGGCTCCCTTTCTTCCGGCGGGCGGCCCCGGGGGTGACCCCGCGGCCGCTTGCGCCCACGCTGGGGCTAGCCGCTTTGGCCTCCCGTGCGGGGTTCGCGCCTTCGCCGTCCGCCATGCGCAAGACGCGTTCCAGGCTGCTCATCTTGCTTCCGATCTCCGCCAGCAGCGCGCTGAATGACTCCGCCTTGATGAACGTGATGGCCTGCATTCCGACGGGGCCGCCGAGTGCCAGCAGCTTGTCCCCTGCCTGCAGACCCATCTCCGCCCGGGCCTCCTGCGGAATGACGACCTGCCCTCGCTCCCCCACCTTGACCGAGCCGTACAGTTGCGGCATGGCCGCGTGGCCGCGGGGCCAAAGGGGATATGCGAATTCATATTGGTATGAGTTTTCATATTCGTTGTACCTGATAGGTACTGAAAAACAGCGCGGCGGTCAAGGCGGAAACGTGCCGAAGCGGAGCAGGGAGTGCCATGTCGGGGGCGGGACTGCGGCGCTCCTGTCCCCCGAGCACCCGGGTGAACGCGACCGGGGGCGCTCAGCCCGATTTGACGGAATTGAATCACTCGTGCTATGACTGAACAGCCTTCGAGGTCGTCTCGATCGGCCGGTCGGGCAGTTGCCGCTCTACGAAGCGAGGCGCGAGCGATATGCCGTTGCGGTTCGCCGGATCAGAAACGTGAACGGTGTTCAGTTGGTACCCTGGTGGCGCGTCGCCGTGTTCACTGCGTTCGCCCTCCCCATCACCGTCTTCGATCTGAAGCACATGCGCATCCCCGATGTCCTCTCCCTTGGGGGAATTGGAGTCGTCGCAGCCCTGGAAGTCATGATCCCGGGCGTCTCAGCGATCACGATGGCCCTGGAAGTGCTGATCGGCTTCGGTGTTTTCTGGGCGATCACCATCGCGACGGGCGGGAAGCTCGGGCTCGGCGACGCGAAGTACTCGGTTCTCATCGCTCTTTCGCTGGGGTTGTACGGATGGCTCACGACCCTCGCCGTGGCTTCGGTCACCGGTCTGGCAGCGGGGCTCGTGCTCGTGCTGCGAGACAGGGTGCCGCAGGACACCCGCATCCCCTTCGCGCCTTTCCTGACATTCGGTGCGGCCGTCTCCATCGTCATGCAGCGGCTGTGCCCCGGGGGGCTCATCGCATGAAAGGGACCACGCTCGCACTGGTGCTGCTCGTCCTGGCGACCGCGCTGGCTCCGGCGCAGCAGATCAGGGAGATCGAGTTCAAGAATCAGCCGATCACGGACATCCTGATCGCGCTCGGGGAAATGGCCGGCCGTTCGATCGTCCCCGATGAGACGGTGAGCGGCAATGCCTCCTACTACTTCACCAGCACGGACTTCGAGACGGCGCTCGGAATCTTCCTCTCCACGTACAAGCTCCGGTACTGGCGGGAGGGCGCCATCACGTATGTCTCCCGCATCTTCGCGCAGTTCGACAAAGCCACCGGCACCGTGACGGTGAACGCGGACGACGTGGACCTGCGGCTCATCGTGCGCGCCCTCTCCCGTGCGATCGGGAAGACGATCCTGTTCGACACGCTGCCGAAGGAGACTCTCACGATCCACGCGGCGGATGCCGGCCCGGCTGCGGTACTCGGCATCCTCATGAAGCGGTTTCCCGATTACCAGGTGGAGGCAGACAAGGACTTCTTCTACGTGCGGAAGTCCGACGCGGCATCCCGGTCGGTCAGCGGCACAAGCGCCTCGGCCGCATCCCTCGTGCGCGTCGACAACGGACAGTACTCCATTGACGTGGAACGGGCGCGTTTCCGCGACATCCTCGTCGACCTGTTCCGCAAGGCCGGCCTGGAATACTCCCTCTTCCTGCGAACCGATGTGATCCTGGAGAACCTGCATTTCTCCGGGAAGAGCCGCGACGAGATGCTGCGGCTCGTGATGGAGCAGGCGAACGCCGACTACACCGTGGAGAACGGCATCTATTACGTGTACGACATCCAGCGGACGGACGTGCTGAAGAAGCTTAAGACGGTGCGTCAGATCCCGCTCTCCCACGTCTCCGCCCAGGACCTGCCCAGCCTGTTCCCCCAGGAACTGGCATCCCAGAATCTCTACCGACTGGACAAGAGCACGAACAGCATCATCCTGACGGGAAGCGAGGAGGAGATCGGCCCCATCGAGGAGTTTATCCGCGCCATAGACCAGCCCACGGGCGGCAAGACCTACTGCCTGTTCACCCTCAATTTTCTCAAGGTGAGCGATCTCGCGGCGATCCTCCCGCCCTCGCTCAGCGGCATAAAGCCCATCGCCCTGCCGCAGTCCAATTCCTTCGTGATGCTCCTGAGCCCGGAGTCGAGGAACCTGCTCGCGGAATACCTCCCCCTGGTGGATCGGCGCCAGAGCGTGCACCCGGTCCAGCTGAGGTACATCCAGTCCGATTCCTTGTTGAAGAACCTCCCCCCCTCCGTGTCCAAGGACGATCTCGCCCCGACGGGCGATTCGACGCTGCTGTTCTTCACCGGGCCCGAGGAGAAACGGCGCCTGTTCCTTCGGGAGCTGGAGCTGCTCGACCGGCCAGCGCCCCAGATCCGCTACGAGCTCCTCGTAGTTCAGTACCAGAACGGCGAGGGCCTCGACTGGACGCGGAAGCTCAACGTGGATGCCACCCCGGCGAGCCTGCCCAACGCGTTCCTCGGCAGCATCGCCGAGCTGCTGAACCTGAACTTCAACATCGTCTCCACCTTCGGCTACCTGTTCGCCCTGCAGTTCAACCTGGGGCTGGAAACCCGGCGGGCGGACGTGCTGGCCGACACGTCGCTCACCGGCCTCTCGGGGCAGGAGATCAAGTTCCAGAACACCGAGACCTCCCGCTACCAGGAGCTGGAGACCGATCCGGACACGGGCGAGCAGCTTACCACGGGGGTGACGCGGGAGATCACGACGGGTCTCATCATCGGGATGAACGGCTGGGTTTCGGGAGATGGGATGATCACGATGAAGGTCACTTCGACCGTTTCCAGGCTGAGCTCCGGTTCGTCCACGAAGACCGGGGAACTCCCCAGCACCTCGGAGAAGATCGTGAGCACGAACGTGCGCACCCCCTCCGGCACGCCGGTGGTCATCGGCGGGCTCATCCAGCAGAACCGGGACATCACCATTCGGAAGACCCCCTTCCTCGGCGACATCCCGCTGCTCGGCCTGCTGTTCCAGAACCGGGTCCAAACGACGACGACGACGGAGCTGGTCATCTACATCGTGCCGCACCTCGAGTATCCCGAGGCGCGCAAGGCGGATGCCGGCCGCCGGATGGAGGATCTCTACGACACGTTCGTGAAGGGGACCGGAGGTGGCTGAGCGTCTTCTCGAGCGCGCCACACTCACCCGGTTCGCGCCGATCCCCGAGGACGACCGTCAGTACCCGCTCGAATACATGGACGCGAACTCGGTCATCAAGTTGCGGGAGGACGACACGTCCGTGGTGATCGGCATCTGCGATCCCTCCGACACGGCGATCCTCGCGTTCCTCGAGGATTTCCACGGAAAGCCGGTGCAGTTTCTCCTGATCGAGCGGAGCGAGCTTTCCGCCTACCTGGGGAAGCGGCTGTCGACACTCGATGCGGAGAGCCCGAAGGGGGCGCCCCGGGACGAGGAGCGCATTCTTCTGGACCGTCTTGCCAACGACGCGCCGATCGTCAACCTCGTCAACAGCCTCATGATCGAGGCGATCCGCAAGGGGGCCTCGGACATCCATATCGAGTCGTTCTCCGACGAAGCGCGGGTCCGCTACCGCGTCGACGGTATTCTGTCGACGGTCATGCGCCTGGAGAAGGGCAAATTCCCCGCGGTGAGCTCCCGCATCAAGATCATGGCGAACCTGAACATCATGGAGCGCCGCCTCCCACAAGACGGGAGGATCTCCGCGCACCTGGGCGACGGCCGGTACGATGTGCGCGTGTCGGTCGTGCCGATCGCAGACGGTGAATCCCTCGTGCTGCGGCTGTTCAACACCGAGGGCGTCCCGATGGGCCTCGAGGACCTGGGCCTCGACGCGCGGAGTCTTCGCCTGCTCCGCGCGATGGTCGCGCACCCGCACGGCCTCGTGCTCGCCACAGGACCTACGGGCAGCGGCAAGACCACGACCCTGAACGCGCTTCTGCGGGAGGTCGCCTCGGAGCGCATCAAGGTCATCACGATCGAGGATCCCGTCGAATACCGCATCAGCGGGGTGGACCAGATCCAGACGAACGAGCGCATCGGGCTCGCCTTCGATACGCTGCTGAAGCGCGTCCTGCGGCAGGACCCTGACGTGATCATGGTCGGCGAAATCCGGGACACGGCGACCGCCGAGCTCTCCCTGCGCGCCGCGCTGACGGGACACCTCGTGCTTTCCACGCTTCACACGAACGACGCCGTGTCCGTCATCCCGCGCCTGCGCGACATGGGAGTCGAGCCGTACCTGCTCGCCGCGGTCCTCCGAGGAGCTCTGGCGCAGCGGCTGGTGCGAAGGGTGTGCCGGTCCTGCGCCCGGTCGGGGAAGCCCGAAGCACGCGAGCGGGCCCTGCTCTCGCGCTTCGGCCTCACGGCGACCCGCCTGGTCCGCGGCAGCGGATGCGATGCCTGCGATGGCAGCGGATTCAGGGGCCGCACGGCCGTCTTCGAGCTGTTCGGCTCGGACGCCCGCATCGAGGAGATGATCCTTCGCGGTGAGCGCGCATCCGCCCTCACGGACTACCTCACCTCGAAGGGCTTCCGCGCCCTGGCGCGCAATGGCCTCGCGCTCGCGGTGAAGGGGGTCACGACCGTCGCCGAGGTGGAGAAGGCGGTGATGGGCTGATGCCGGTCTACGTGTGCCGCGTCGCCGACGCGAAGGGACAGATCGGGGAGTTCCTGCGCGAGGCAGCGTCCGAGGAATCCTGCCTCCGGGAGGTGACCGAGAAGCATCCCTACGTCCTGTCCATCGTCGAGCTGCCGGAAGGTCGGGCCGAACGCCTCAGCCGGCGCTGCTCGAGGCGGCTGGTCCAGGACCTGACCGAGATGCTCGCGCTGACGCTTGCTTCCGGCCTCTCGCTGCGGGATGCCCTCGAGGTGGCGCAGACCGTCTTCCCCCGGGGAGAGGGGAACGAGCTGGTGGCCCTCCTGCGGGAACGGCTGTCGAGGGGGGGCAGTTTCACCGAGGCGCTGGAGACCGCCGGCGCGGGATTCCCGCCACTGTACACGGGGATGGTCCGCGTCGGAGAGCGGATCGGGTCGCTCGACCAGGTGTTCGGCCTCCTGTCCGCGTCCTTGAAAAGGGAGAAGACCCTACGCAACCGTTTTTCCTCAGCGCTCATCTATCCCGCCATCGTGCTCGGGGTTGCCGTATTGAGCGCCGTCTTCATCGTCGCCGTTCTCTTTCCGCGGTTGCGCGAGATATTCGGCCAACTAGGGCCGGCTGCCGCGGGAAACGTGGAGTCGCTGATGAACGGCCTCGGCACGGCGCTCACCGTCGTCGGCAGCGTACTGTGCCTCCTGATCGCGCTCTGCGCGGGAGTGCTTGCCGCACGGAGACGGGGCGGACGTCCGGCGGTTCGCATCGACCGGTTCCTCCTCGCCGTTCCGCTCGTGTCGACGTTCTTCAGGCAGAGAGAGCTGCTGAACTTCACCTTCGCGATGGAGGCGCTGACGGCCGCCGGTGTGGGCGTGGAAGAGGCGCTGGCCGAGGGGGCGGGGGTGCTGACCAATCTCGCCCTCGCGGAGGAGGTGCGCGCCATCCGCGAGCACGTGCTCAGGGGCGAACGGATTTCCGAGGCGTTCGCGGCGAGCGAGCTCTTCCCCGACCGCATCGCGCGATGGATGGCGATCGGGGAGCGCGTGGGGCATGTCGAGAAGGTGTTCGGACAGCTTCGCGCCTACTACCAGATGGAGGTGGACAAATGGATCGACCGATTGATGGCGCTCATCGAGCCGGCGCTCATCGCGGGACTGGGAATCCTCATGATCGCCTTCGTGGTGTTCTTCATCATACCCGTGTTTTCGCTCTACGGCACCATCCTCTGAGCGACGGGGAGGCGGGATGGACGTTCGTCGAGGTCCTCATCGTCATCGCCATCATTCTCATCCTGACGAGCGGTGTCGGCTTCATGGCGTTCCGATACATCGCGAAATCGCGGCAGGTGACGGCGAGGAGCCAGATCGAGACCCTGGCGCTCGCCCTGGACGCGTACGCCCTGGACTGCCTCCGCTACCCCACGACGGAACAGGGCCTGGATGCCCTGTGGACGCGGCCGACTCAGGAGCCGGTTCCGGAGCGCTGGGATGGCCCCTACGTGACGAAGAAGGTCACCGTGGATCCCTGGGGTCATCGGTACGAGTACCGAATGCCCGGACCCGACGGCCTTCCGTTCGGGATCCGATCGTTCGGTGCGAACGGGGAGGCGGGCGGCGAGGGGAACGATCAGGATTTCAGCTCGTGGGAGGACTGAAGAGACTGAAGAAGGCGTCCCGGGGCTACGTGCTCCTGGACGTGATCGCCGCGATGGCCGTCGCCCTGACGGGTCTCGCGCTCGTCATGGGGACCCTCTCCACCCTCGGGCGCGTCGCGATCCGGCAGGCGGCGCGGGTGCACGCCATCATCGAGCAGAGGAACACGGATGCGAAGGATCGCGCGGTTGCCTTCCCGGGCAGGTGAGGAGGGGTTCACCCTCCTGGAAGTGCTCGTCGGCATGGTGGTCCTCTCGCTCCTCGGCATCGGGGTATGGACGGCGGTGACCGTGGCCTATCGGAGCGTGGAGCGCTTCCGCGAGAGCGTGCGTGCCGGCGTGCAGGTTCTCCAGCTGGACGATCGGTTCCGCGAGGGTGCGGCCCGGGTGCGGCCACCATGGTGGAGCGGGGAGCCTGACATCCAGGCAGAGGGGCACACGTGGCGCATCTCGTGCCTGGACGGGGATCCCGGGAAGACGCTCACCCTCTCCTGGCAGGACGGGGTGCTTTCCATCGATGACGGAAAGCGCGTTGCGCGGTACCGCGGCTTCACCGACGCGGACCTCTCACCGGCGCTCGACGACGCCGGTATTCCGTTCGGGGCACTGCTCAGCCTCGAGGGGGAACACTTCGGCAGGATCACGATCGTCGCCCGCTACGGAGGCCGGGCCGTGCGGTACGGGACCCCGTGATGGGAAGGCGACGCTCACAGGAGGGGTCCGCTTCCGTGCTGGTGCTCGTGCTGCTCACGCTCCTGGCGGCGGCGGCGGGCGGGGGCGCGATGCTGCTGCAGGGGTCACTCCGGTACCTGCGGCGCAGCGAGGACGCCTCCGCGATGCGCCGCTCCCTGGAGCGGGAAGCCGATCGGGTGATGGCGGCACTCGCGGGCGATCCGACCCCGGGAACCGATTCCCCACTCGACCCGGTGTGGAGCGTCATCGGAGTCCCCGAAGGGGAGGGTGTGGTCCTGTCGCTCGCCGACGTGTCCAGCGCCCTGGACCCCAACTGGGTGCAGAAGAATGTTTTTTGGAGGACGGCGCTCAGGTCGCTGCTCAGATCCGCAGGGGCCGCAGACGAGCTCCAGCAGCGGAGGGAGGACCGGGGATTCTCCCCGGATCTCCCGGGTGCATACGGCGACCTGTTCGCCGAGGGTGTATTGTCGAGGTACTTCACGGCGTACAGCTACGCGAACATCAATGTCGCGGACGAGTTCGCCCTCCGCACGCTCTACACACTGCGCACGGGGGACGCCGCGGCTGCCGAAATCTTCCATAAGAAGATTCAGCAGCTGCTCCGGGAGCAGCGGGTGCTGCGGCCGGACGAATTGCAGGCCTTTCTCGGGCCGGGATATGATGCGCTGTACCCGGTTATGAACGCGGAACCGTGCATGAACGTGCACTTCCTCGATCCGCTGATCCTGACGGAGCTGCTCGCGTACCCGGCGCTGAATGTGCCCCGCCCGCAGGAATCGGCGCTGGCGATCCTCGAGACGCGGATGCGGTCCGAGTTGTCGAGCGCGGATTTGTTGAAGCTGGTCGCCGCGCCCGGGAAGAGCAGGATCTACCAGTATCTCGGCGTCGTCACCTGGTTCTGGAGACTCACCGTCGCGAAGCAGGATGCCCGGCTCGAACTGGTCATCGCTCGCGTGCCCGGGCCGCCCGGGGAGCCGACACGGTTCCTGATCGTCGAAGAGAGGTACGGGAGGTCATGAGGCTCGGCTGCGGAGAGAAAACCGCCGGACGCGTATCGCTCAGCGCCGCCGGACCATTCGACGCCCTGCTCATGTCCCGGTTGGATGTCGACCTCCGCGTGCTCGAGGTGCCTCCCGTCTCTGAGAAGGACCTCGAGGGGCTGATCCGCCTGAGACTGCGGAGCGTATACCCCGGCAACCCCGCGGAGACCGCCTTCGACTACCGCCTCGCGCGGCGCGGGAAGACCCGGAGGGCGATCGTGTTCGTCTCGCGGAAGGCGACGGTGGAGGCGTATCGTGCGGCCGCGGAGCGGTGTCCCCTCGTGCTGCCGTACCAGCTCATCTTTGCCCGGGTCCCGCGTCGGGGGCAATTCCGCGCGTGGTTCTGCACCGAGAAGTGGGCGGAGCTGCTCGTGTACCGTGACGGCATGCTCGTCTCGTCCACGGTGAGGCGGAGGACTCGGGGCAAGCGATTCGACCTCGAAACGGAGGAGAGCCGGCTCCCCGCGGAGTCGCGGACTGCGCCCTTCATCGTGGTCGCACCGGCCGAAGAGCTGGCGCGGATGGCAAGGATCGACGGCGCCGTCTACCTGCCCCTGGAGTCAGCCCACGCCGGGCACGGCAGGCCGGACAGCCTCTTCCCCCCCGCGGGGCGAAAGGCCTTCCTCCCCGTGGGAGTCCGTACCGGCCTGCTCTTGGCGGCGGTTCTCGTGCTCGGTCTGCTGTTGCTGTTCAAGTACGCGAGGCAGGCGGAGGACTGGAGCGGCCGTCTGGCGGATCTCGCCGATTCCCTGGAGAAGGGCACCCGGGAATCGCTCGCAATGCAGCAGGAGCTGGATGCCCTCCTCGCGGAGCGGGAGCGGCTCGACGCAGAGACACCGCGGGACCTCTACCTCCTCCTCTCGGAGCTGTCAGGTGTGCTCGGGGACGCGGCGCGCATCCGCAGCATCACCGTCCGGGATGACAGCTTCCAGCTGGATGCGACGGGGAACAACCCATTGCGGCTGATGGAGGGGTTCAAGGCCCGCGGTGCATTCTCCGACATGAAGCTGTCCCAGGTCGTCCCCGATGCGGACTCGCTTCGGGAGCGGTTCTCGATCTCCGGGGTCTTCCATGGTCGATAGAAGGACGCGCGTCCTGCTTCTCATCCTCGTCGCTGCCGCCGGTTTCGTCGCCTCCGGCATCGCGTTGAGCGAGGGAGTCGGGAGGCTGGTGGCCGCACGCGCCGCCGTGACCCTTCACGAAGCCCGCATCGCATGGCTGCGTGATTCGCTGATGCGCGCGGAGGACGGTGCGGAAGCGCGGGAGGCGCTCACGGAGGAGATCGCCGCGCGTGGTGCCAGGTTCACCACGGCCGAAGAGATGAATCCCTACTCGTTCGGGACCCTGGTCAAGAAGAAGCTCTTCTCGCTGGGGATTTCCGTGCTCCGGTACCAGGTCGTCGAGGTCAAGGGCGCCCCGTACGTCGAGTTCACCGCATCCGGCAGCGCCCGATCGTTCGTCATCTTTCTTCGCGACGTCTCGGAATACGAGAAGGTCTGGATCATACCCTCGATGAGCCTGACGCTCCGCGAGGGAACCGATTCAGCCGATGCGTTCATCAGGATCGGATATGCGACTGCCGATGCGACGGATCGTTGAGCTGGCCCTTGGCGTGACGACGGTGGCGCTGCTCGCGCTCCTCGTTGTGCCGTGGAAGGCGGCGACCCTGCCCGGCATCACGGCGAGTGCGTCATCACTCCCGCTGCCGCACGAGGCCGAGCTGTACGAGCCACGGACCGTGGTACCGCCCGAGACCATCCTGCGTCTGTTCACCGGCGGTGGCCCGCCGGCGCCGACACGCGAGGCGCTCCTGCCGTCCCCGGCAGCGCAGCCGATCGACGCGTCCTGGCTCCGCTACATGGGCCGCTCGAGCGCCCAGGACGGGAAGACGCACGTCTACGTGAAGGACACGACATCGGGGAAGGTGATCAGGGCGACGCGGGGAGAGGCTCTGAACGGCTGGATCCTCGTCTCCGAAGACGCATCGGGTCTGTTGCTTCAGCACGGCGATGATCTCTACGCGGTGAGCAAGAGGTGATCATGAGCAGGTCAACCGGGTTCGCGTGCTTCGCTTCCGCGCTCGTCACTGCGCTCCTCACCGTCTCCTGCGCGTCCCAGAAGGCGCGCGACGGTCTCGCCTTCGACGCCGCGCCGCTGTTCGGCATGGTCTACGACGAGGAAAACCAGCCGTGTGCCGGCGTACGCCTTTCGGTCGACGGCAGTGAGGGACCCCTGAGCGATCTGCGCGGGAGATTCGTCGTACCCGATCTCGCGCGGGGAGAGCATCGCCTCGTGGCCAGGAAGGACGGGTACGAGGATCTCGCCGTCTCCCTCGTGTTCCT
This sequence comes from Spirochaetota bacterium, assembly GCA_026398635.1. Lineage (GTDB taxonomy): Bacteria > Spirochaetota > Spirochaetia > SZUA-6 > Fen-1364 > JAPLSM01. The sequence goes on from JAPLSM010000211.1 coordinate 16,578, forward strand.
CAACCGGACCGACGTGCTGCACCTGCGGATGACCTCCTTCGACCAGCTCCTGGGCATGGCGCAGGAAGCCCTGCGGGACGCCCGGTTCAGCGACGCGGAGGCCTCACTGTTGAGGGCGGAACGACTCGATCCCTCGGATGCCGTGCTGCGCTACCTGTTCGCCCTCCACGCCTACAAGACCGGGCAGTTTTCCGCGGCCGTCGGCCATCTCGCCGCGATCATGAGCGCAGGAGGGAAGCAGCCCGCGGTGCTGCTGTTCCTGGCGGACATCTACGAACAGAATCTCGGCGATCGGGCGAAGGCGATCGAGAACCTCGAGGCTTACCTCGTGCTGCGCGGCGACCCCGATGTGGAGCAGCGGCTGGAGGTGCTCAGGGAACAGCAGCGCACGGCGAAGTGATTCGATCGTGGCTGCCGCCTTGTCCACGTCGTGTAACGACGTGGACGACTTGACACCCCGGGCTTCCGGACCGCATCCTCCTCCCTCGTACCCAATCCCCGATGAGCGAGCAGGAACACAGCAATACCCTGACGACAGACCCGGCGCCTTCCCCGCCAGGATCCGGCATCTTCCGGCGCCGGGACATCGCACCCGGAGAGCTCGCGTGGGCTATGCGCCTTTACTTCGTCAACGGCTGCATGGGCACGGTCTGGGGCACACTGGTCAGCGGGCTCCTCTTCACGTGGTTTGGTAACACGGTGGGTATGTCCCAGCTCCAGTGGGGCGTACTCGGCGCCGTCAGCGCCTGGGTGGTGCTGATGCAGCCCGTCGGCGCCCTGCTCGGCTCGCGGTGGGGGAGCCGGAAGGCTGTCTGGTTCCGGTTCGCCCTCGGCGAGCGCGCGCTACGCCTCCTCGTACTCGCCGGCGCGTACCTCGCCTGGCGCGCGGGACTGCCGTCCGCCTGGGTCATCCTCGTGGGCTTGGTAAGCCTGTCGGCCGCTTCGGGGAGCCTGGCCGCGCCCGTCTGGTGGGGATGGATGGCCACCATCATCCCCCGGGAAGTGCAGGGCGCCTTCTGGGGCCGGCGGGACACCTGGGCCTCCATCGCGGTCATAGCGGTGATCCTGCCGGCCACATTCCTCCTGGACCGGATCCCGACAGCGGCGAAGCCAGTCGCTGTGTTCTCCGTGCTGATGGCCGCGAGCGTGGTAGGCATCCTGGACATCCTGATCCACTCGGCGATTCCCGAGCCCCCGATGCCCGCCGAGGTGCGCACCGGATCGCTCGACCTGGTGTTGAAGCCGGTGCGCGACCGGCGGTTCCGCCCGTGGCTCGTCTTCATTGCGGCGTGGAATTTCGGCATGTCCCTCGGCGGGTCGCTCTGCATGCTCTATTTCATGGAAAACCTCGGGCTGAAGGACAACCTGCTCGGCGGCGCGGTGGCCCTGAACGTCGTCGGCCTGGCCGGTAGCATCCTGAGCGCCCGCCGCATGGGACGCCTGGTGGACCGGTGGGGCAGCCGCCGGGTGCTGCTGATCGGCCACCTCGGCTGGGCGCTGCTGCCCGCGTTCTGGCTGTTCGCCACGCCCGCAACGGCCGTGCTCTGGCTCAGCCTCCAGAGCGTGGTGAGCGGGGTGTTCGCCACGGCGGCCAACAACGCGGGCCTCAAGCTCGTAACGCGCTTCCCCCCGCCCGAGGAAAGCCCGATGTACATGGCTGTCTCCAACTCCACCGCTAACATCGCCGGTGGCATCGGGTCGCTCGTCGCGGGCGTGTTCCTGCAGCTGATGGGCGGCTGGACCGCTCCCGTCGGCCGCCTGACCTTGAGCGCCTTCCCGCTGCTCTTCCTCGTCTCGTTCGTGCTGCGCCTCGTGACCGCGCTCGTGTTCGTGCCGCGGATCAGGGAGCAGGGGGTGCGCGACGACGAGCGGCCGATGCTGCTGCCCCTCTTCTTCGGGCTGCCGGTGAAGCGGCGGAAGGAGTAGGGGCGCTACCCGAGGCCCTTCTCGAAGTTGCGGCCGTCCGCCGCGGGTGCCCGGGAGCGTCCGGCCAGGCCTGCCAGCACTACAAGGGCGAGCACGTAGGGGAACATCTGCACGAACTGCACCGGTATCGGGATGCGCGTCTCGAAGACGATCCTGACCGTGTCGGCGTACCCGAACAGCAGCGAGGCGAGCACGGCCCCGAGGGGACTCCACCGCCCGAAGATGACCGCCGCGAGCGCCATGAAGCCCCGGCCTGCCACCATGCCGCTGATCCACTTGTCCGCGAACAGCGTGGCCGACCCGAGGCCGCAGAGGGCGCCGCTGATGATGACCCCCGCGTAGCGCATGAGGGTGACGTTCACCCCGAGGGTGTCGGCGGCCTCGGGGTTTTCGCCCACGCTGCGCAGGCGCAGGCCGAAGACGGTCCGGTTGATGACGAACCAGCTCAGGGCAACGATGGGGACGAGCCAGAAGGCCAGGGAGTTGATGCCCAGCAGCATGGGGAACATGCGGGAGTTGATGGCGGACTGCGTCTCCTGGCCGAAGGCGCTCTGGCAGAGGAACCGGGAGAGGCCGATGGCGAATATGTTGATCGCCACCCCGCTCACCACGTGGTCGACCTTGAAAGTGATCGTGACCACCGCGTGGAGGAGTCCCATGAGCATGCCGGTCAGCACGGCCACGGCGAGGCCCGCCCAGATGCTCTGGAACGCGATGGCGCCCCACACGAGTGTCAGGGAGGTCACGGTCATGATGCCTTCGAGGGCGATGTTGACCACCCCGCCGCGCTCGGAGAACACGCCGCCGAGCGCCGCGAAGGCGATGGGCGCGGAGATCTCCAGGCCCTTGACGAGGAAGAAGCCGAGGTAGGAGAGGTCCATCAGCCGGCCTCCTTCTTGCGCAGCGAGCGGACCAGGCGCACCAGCACCTCGTTGATCACCACGATGAAGATGATCATCAGGCCCTGGATGGCGTAGGTGATCGAGTTCGGCACCTTGCTGAACAGCTGCAGCCCGTAGCCGGCCTGGCGCAGGAAGCCGAACAGGCCGGCCGAGAAGATCACGCCGATCGCGGAGTTCCTTCCGATCAGGGAGATCGCGATGCCGTCGAACCCGACACCCGAGGCGAGGCTGTAGGTGTAGAACTCCCGGATCGCGAAGATCTCCTGCAGGCCGATGAGCCCGGCGATCGCACCGCTCGCCACGAAGGCGCCGAGCTGTACGCGGTTCACGCTGATACCGGCATAGCGCGACACGTCGATCGAGGTGCCCACGGCCCGGATCTCGAACCCCGTGCGCGTGCGGGAGAGCAGGAACCACACCACCAGGCCCATCACAAGCGCCACGAGCAGGCTGTAGTCGATGTACACGTAGTCGGGCACGTTCCAGCCGACGGCCCGGAAGATGCCGTTCAGCTTCCCGAACACGGCCGTCGCGGCGATCTTGCTGGTCTGCGGCTCGAGGCTGACGCCCTTCTGGATGCCCGAGAAGGGGTTGTTCACGAAATACGTCACCAGCGCGATCGCGATATTGTTGAAGAGGATCGTGGTGATGACCTCGTGAGCGCCGCGCCGGACCTTCAGCAGGGCCGGCACCAGGGCCCAGAGCGCCCCGCCCGCCATGCCGGCGAGCACCACCACGGGCACGTGGATGGCCGGCGGCAGCCTCAGGTAGATGCCGGCGAGCGCCGCGGTGAAGCCGCCGATGAAGTACTGGCCCTCCACCCCGATGTTGAACACCCCGGCCCGAAAGGCCAGGGCGACCGCAAGCCCGGAGAGGTAGAAGGGAATCGAGACGGAGAGCACCTGGGCCAGCTTCGCGCCGGTGGCCCCGGTGAACTTCCAGATCGCCCGGAAGGCGACCACCGGGCTTTCCCCGAGCACGGTCACGATGACCGTGAGCACCACCGCCGAGGCGAAGAATCCGATGAACGGAGCGGCACCCTCGAGGAGGGCGTACCGCGCGGAGCCCCGCTTACGCTGCCCCATGCGCCTTCTCCCCCGTCATGCACAGGCCGACCTCGTCGCGTGCGGCCGTGTCGTGGCTGAACTCCCTGATGATCCGGCCCTTGAAGATGACGCCGACCCGGTCGGAGAGCGACAGGAGCTCGTCGAGGTCGGCCGAGACGAGCAGCACCGCCCGACCGGCCGACCGGGCTGCGAGCAGCTGCCGGTGGATGAACTCCGTCGCCCCGATGTCGACGCCTCGGGTCGGCTGCGCCGCGACCAGCAACCGGGCGCCTGATTCGATCTCCCGGGCGACCACGGCTTTCTGCTGGTTGCCCCCCGACAGGGCGTTGGCCGGCGTGTCCTCGGAGGGCGTGCGGATGTCGAACCGGGCGATGACCTCCCGAGCGTGTTCGCGGACGGCCCGGGGATTTATGAGCGAGAGGCGCGAGCTGAACGGCGCGTGGTGGAGCCGGTCCAGCACCAGGTTCCACGCCACGGAGAAGGGAAGGAGCAGCCCCTCGCGCTGGCGGTCCTCGGGGATGTGGGCGATGCCCCGGTCGCGCCGCTCGCGTACCGACCAGCCCCGGATGCTGCGGCCGTCCAGCAGCACGTCTCCGGAGACCGCCTCCGCGCCCTCGGTTATCACCCGAACCAGCTCGGACTGGCCGTTGCCCTCGACGCCGGCGATGCCGTAAATTTCTCCCGCACGCACCGACAGGCTCAGACCGTCGACCGCGGCGTAGCCGCGGGGGCTCCGCACCCGGAGGTCCCGCACCTCCAGGACCACGTGCCCCGGCTCCATGGGCGCCCGTTCGACGTCCAGCAGGACCGGTTTGCCCACCATGAGTTCCGCGATGCGCTGCTTGGTCGCCCCGGCCCGGTCCAAGGTCTGCACTACACGGCCCTGACGGATGACGGTGATGCGGTCCGCGATCTCCAGCACCTCGTCGAGCTTGTGGCTGATGAAGACGACGCCCTTCCCCTGACGGCGCATCTCGCGGAACGTTTTGAACAGTTCGGCCGACTCCTGAGGGGTGAGCACCGCGGTCGGCTCGTCGAAC
>JAPLSM010000153.1 GCA_026398635.1 Spirochaetota bacterium
ATCAGGTCGGGCGCGTCCGGCCCCCGGACCATCAGGTTCGTTACCCACCTCGATGTGAGTCGGGAGGACGCGAAGCAGGTCGCGGCGATCGTGGGCCAGCTGAAGCTGTAACGGAAGAGCGGCCCTGCCGGACCGCGGCCCGGTCCGTCGGCGACATGGCCCGTACTCGGTCCGATTTGCTTGACTCTGCCTGCCCCGGCGTGCCCATGATGGCTCATCAGCACCCCCGAGCCCGATCCCGTCACCATCGAAGGAACCCTTGAGCGCGTGCGCTTCACGCATGAGGACGACGCGTGGAGCGTGGTGGCCGTGCGCGTGGCCGAGGGGTATCCCGGGGCGGGCGGCGAGGTGACCGCGGTCGGCAACCTCGCGGGCGTGCAGCCGGGCGAGCACCTACGCCTCACGGGCCGGTGGCGCGACCACGCGAGGTGGGGCCGGCAGCTTGAGGTCGAGTCCTTCCTGCCGGTAGCACCCTCGACGGTGGCGGGCATGGAGCGCTACCTCGGCTCCGGCCTAGTGAAGGGCATCGGCCCCGAGCTCGCGGCCCGGATCGTCCGCCGCTTCAAGACCGAAACCTTCGAGGTGCTCGACCGTCATCCCAGGCGCCTTGCCGAAGTCGAAGGCATCGGCAGGGTCCGCAGCGCCCGGATCCTCGAAGCGTGGAAGAGGCAGCGCGACATCCGTGAGGTGATGGTCTTCCTGCAGGGTCACGGCATCACCCCGGCCCTCGCGGTCAGAATCTGGAAGCGCTACGGCGCACGGTCGCAGGCAGTGCTCCGCGAGAACCCCTACGTGCTCGCCGAGGACGTCGCTGGGATCGGCTTCCACACGGCTGACGCCATCGCCCGGAAGCTGGGCGTCGCCGAGGACGCGCCCGAGCGCCTGGAGGCGGCGGCGCTGCACGCGTTGTCCGAAGCCGCGGACGACGGCCACGTGTGGCAGCCGCGCGACAGCGTGGCCGCCGCCTGCGCGAGGCTCACGGGCGCCGGTGAACGGCTGTGCCGCGAGGCCATCGCGGCGCTCGCTGCGCGAGGGGCCTTGGCGCTCGAGGAATGCGCCGGCGAGCCGCTGGCTGCCCTGCCCCGGCTCGCGGCGCCCGAGCAGGCCGCGGCGGCCGTCATTGCCAGGCTCGCACGGGCACGCCCCCCTGCCGGCCCCGTGGACACGGGCGCGTCGATCGCCGCTTTCGAAACATCCACGGGCATCACGCTCTCCGCCCGGCAGCGCGAGGCGGTACAGGCGGCGTGCACGAGCCGACTCCTCGTCATCACCGGCGGTCCGGGCACGGGCAAGACCACCCTCGTGCGCGCGATCGTCGACGCGCTCGACCGGCAGGGCGTGCGCGTGCTGCTGTGCGCGCCCACGGGCCGGGCGGCGAAGCGTCTCGCCGAGGCCACGGGCCGGGAGGCGAAGACCATCCACCGGCTGCTCGGCTGGTCGGCCGGTGGCTTCCAGCGGAACGCCGGCTCTCCGCTCGAGGGCGACACCGTGGTGGTCGACGAGACCTCGATGGTCGACATCGCGCTGTTCCAGGGCCTGCTCCAGGCGCTGCCCGCAGACGGCAGGCTCGTGCTCGTCGGCGACCGCGACCAGCTTCCCTCCGTGGGTCCCGGCGCCGTGCTCGGCGACCTCATCGCCTCGGGTGTCGTGCCGGTGGTCAGGCTCGACGAGATCTTCCGGCAGGCCCGGGCCAGCGCCATCGTGGTGGGCGCGCACGAGGTGAACGCGGGACGGGTTCCCGCGTTCTCCGCCGACGACACGGGCGACTTCTTCTTCGTGGAGCGCGCCGAGCCAGAGCGGGCCGTGGACACCATCCTCGATCTCGTGTCGAGCCGCATCCCGCGGAAGTTCGGACTCGATCCACGGCGCGATATTCAGGTGCTCGTACCCATGCAGCGCGGCAGCCGGTCCGTCAGTCGAGCTCGGCAGCGTCGCGTTCCGTGCCGGTGACCGGGTGATGCAGACGCGCAACGATTACGACCGGGACGTGTACAACGGCGACCTGGGCGAGGTGGTGCGCGTGGACCCGGAAGCTCGGACCCTGGCGGTGCGCTTCGATGCCGGCGACGTCGAGTACGATGCGACGGACCTGGACGATCTGGCGCTCGCCTGGGCCAGCACCATCCACAAGGCGCAGGGCGGAGAGTTTCCGGGGGTGGTCGTCGCGCTGCACACGCAGCACTACGTGCTGCTGCAGCGCACGCTGCTCTACACGGCGATCACCCGGGCGCGCCGGGTGGCTGTCATCGTGGGAAACCGGCAGGCGCTCGGCATGGCCGTGCGGAACGCGGCGGCAGCGGACCGCCGGTGCACGCTGCTCGCCGAGCGCCTGCGCCGCTCCTAATACAGCGGGCCGAGGTTCGCGCAGGCCCGGAAGTCCGCGCCCTCGCTCGCCGGGTCGCCGAAGCTGCCCCACACCTTGGGCCGGAACACCTGCTCGGCCGGCACGTTGTGCATTGCCACGGGGATGCGCAACACGGAGGCCAAGGCCAGCAGGTCCGCGCCGATGTGCCCGAAGCTGATCGCGCCGTGATTGGCGCCCCAGTTGTTCATCACCGAATACACGTCCCGGAACTGTCCGGTGCCCGTCGTGCGGGGTGCGAACCAGGTCGTGGGCCACGTGGGGTCCGTGCGGTCGATCAGCGGCCGGCTCGTCTCTTTCGCGAGCTCCACCGTCCAACCCTCGGCCACCTGGAGCACCGGCCCGAGCCCGGCCACGATGTTGAGGCGCGACATGGTCACGGGCATGCCGCCCCGGGTCTCGAACTCCGTGGAGAATCCGCCGCCGCGGAAGTAATCGAGGTTGGCGGGGCAGAAGTGCGTGGCGTCGAGGCACTTCCCCGCCTCCTCGGCCGTGATCTCCCAGCAGGGCTTCATCGCCGGCTTGCCATCCCGCGACTGCTGTCCCGTGCCGTCCAGGCCGGTGGATCCGGAGTTTATCAGATGGATGAGCCCGCCCTCTGCAATGCCCGAGAGCCGGGCGCCCGTAACCCGGCGCACCGCGTCCGGGCTCCAGAAGGTGCGCACGTCCGAGAAGATCTGCGAGGTGCCCGTGAGCAGATGGCCGAACAGCATGGAGATGCCGTTGAGGTAGTCGTTCTCCGTGGCGCAGACGTACGCCTCGCGGATGCCGTTCCAGTCGAACGAGCTGTTCAGCATGGTCTCCAGGAAGTCGCCGTTGGGGAAATGGTCGGTCCATTGCCGCTGGCCCTGGAATCCCGAAGCGATCGCGTTGTGGCCGAGTGCCTCCTCGCCGAAACCGAGCTCCGCGAGGCGCGGGTTGCCCGTCATCAGGTCCCGGGTGATCATGGTCATCTTCACGACCATCTCCCACTCCCGGTCCTTCACCGCCCGGGAGTGCTGGGCGGACTTCGCGTTGTTGTCGGGACCCTCCCGGCAGTTCTCCTTGACCCAGGCGATGCCGCGCTTGAACTCCTCGGGGTCGAGGATGCCCTCGTCGATGCGCCTGACGAACTCGGAGGCGTCCACCATCTCGTAGCGCAGCCCGAGGTGGCGCTCGAGGAACCCGGGGTCCACGATGGAGCCGGCGATGCCCATCGACACGCCGCCGATGGCCAGGTACGACGCTCCGCGCATGGTCGCCGCCGCGAGGCCGGCCCTGGCGAAACGAAGCAGCTTCTCCTGAACGTCCGCGGGGATGGAGGCGTCGGTCCGGTCCTGCACGTCCCGGCCGTAGATGCCGAACGCGGGCAGGCCTTTCTGCGCGTGCGCCGCGAGCACGGCCGCGAGGTACACCGCGCCGGGGCGCTCGGTGCCGTTGAAGCCCCAGACCGCTTTCGGGGTCAGGGGGTCCATGTCCATGGTCTCGGCGCCGTAGCACCAGCAGGGGGTGACCGTGATGGACACGCCCACGCCCTCGCGCCGGAACTTCTCGGCCGCCCGGGCCGCCTCCGCGGCGCCGCCGATGCAGGTGTCCGCAATCACGCACTCGACGGGGAGGCCGCAGGGATGCCGAAGGCTGCGGCCGATCAAGTCCGCGGTGGCCTTCGCCATGGCCATGGTCTGGCCCTCGAGAGACTCGCGGATACCCCGGCGCCTGCCGTCGATGGCGGGCCGGATGCCGATTCTCGGCAGGCTTCCCTGCAGCCGGTTCACCGGGGGGACAGTCTTCATGCTTTTCACGTTCGCCATCGCGCGCCTCCTCGCCCTGCGGGATTGAGCCGGCATGATACCACGAGCGTCTGACGCGCTCCAGACCCCCCGCACGGCCACGGTTGCCCCCGGTCGCCACTCTGATATACTCGCCCGATGATCCGCATGCGGCTCGGCGTCACCGCGGTCATGATCCCCGAGCTGGACTTCCCGGCTCAGATCGCGCTGTGCGTCCGGCTCGGCATTACCTGCTACCAGCTGCGGCCCCGGTGCATCCCGGATGCCGAGCGGGGTAAGCCGCCGGGCCCGTGGGGGAACCACCGGTTCGACCTCACCCCCGAGCGCCTCGTCCGCGAAGGACCGGCCATCACCGCTGCCCTGCGCGGCGCGGGCCTCGAGCCCTGGGGCACGCTGCCCGCCGCTTCGATCGACGACCCGGACGACGCCCTGAAGCTGCACGCCGAGGGCGCCGCTGCGTCGGGCGCTGGCCGGGTGCGCATCGGCCCGACGCCGTACCCCGCGCAGCCCTTCGACTACCGGGCATTCCACGCGCGCGTCGTCGACCGGTATGCGGCCATCGTGGAGCGCATCACCCGGCCGGCAGGGGTCAAGGTGCTGCTCGAGACCCACTGCGGCAGCATCGCCGCTTCGCCGGGCCTCGCCCGCAGCCTCTGCGCGGGCTTCGCGCCACGGGACTTCGGGGTCATCCTCGACCTCGCCAACTTCGCACGGGAGGGCGAGGTCTCACCCGTGCTCGCGGTCTCCGCGCTGCGGGACTGGATCGACTGCGTGCACATCGGCGGCAGCCGTCGCACGGACGCGGGGACGGACGAATCCGGCTGCCGGAAGGTCGGCTTCCGCTTCTGCCCGCTCGACGAGTCGGACCTGAACGCCCCGGCGTGGATCGCGGCCATCGCCGCGGCCGGCATCGATCCCCCTTTCATCATCGAGGATTTCGGCGACTACGCGGACGGGCCCGGCCGTCTCGAGCGGTCGGCCGGCATCCTGCACCGTATCGTCGGCCGGTAGGCTGGCCCGCTCATGCTCGCCCTCATCCTGTCCACCGTGTTCTCGGCCTGTTTCGGGCTGGGCATCCGGACCGCCCAGGGGCTCGGCGCGAACCTGACCGCGGTCGGCGCGGTCAACTACCTCACCGCGACGCTCCTCAACCTCTGCCTCGCGCTCCTCGCGGGCAGCCCGGCGCCCGGGCCGCTCGGGTTCGCGATCGGCGTGCCCGGCGGCATCACCTACGCCACGGCGTT
>JAPLSM010000476.1 GCA_026398635.1 Spirochaetota bacterium
GCCGGCATGGGCCTGGTGAACCGCAAGGGCGGCATGGCCACGAGGAACCACGAGTACGGCGTGTTCCCCGAGGGCTCCGAGATCGACGGGTGGGCGTACGCGAAGAAGTACTACACCCGCGCCATCTCCTGCTTCGGCTGCCCCGTGCACTGCGGCATGCTGCACAAGTTCCGCAAGCGGGACAATACGGAATCGTGGCTGCGCGGGCCCGAGTACGAGACCATGTTCTCTCTGGGCTCCGAGGTCATGAACAAGGACCCCGTCACCCTCGCCGAGGCGAACCAGCTCTGCGAGGACTACGGCATGGACACCCTGACCGTGGGCGTGACCATCGCGTGGGCGCTCGAGATGGGCGAGAAGGGGATCCTGAAGGAGCACGGGCTGAAGCTCGCTTTCGGCGACAGCGACGCGATCCTCGGGCTGATCCGGAAAATCGGCGAGCGGAATGGCATCGGCAACCTCCTGGCCGACGGGCCCAAGAAGGCCGCCGAGAAGACCGGCAAGGGCAGCCTCGGGGTGGCCATGCAGGTGAAGAACTCCGGCTTCGCGGCCTGGATGCCCCGGCGCATGAAGGGCGTGGCACTGGCCTTCGCCACCTCCAACCGGGGGGCGTGCCACAAGCGTGCGCCCATCGGCGACGAAATCATGGGGAAGCTGGACATGGACTCCTACGAGGGCAAGGCGCCGATCGTCAAGGAGATCCAGGACACGGTGAACGCGATCTTCACGTTCGTCGCCTGCAGGTTCCACGAGTTCGTGACGCCCAAGGACATGTACCCCGCCCTGCTCGAGGCGGCCACCGGCCAGAAGCTCACCCTTGCCGAGCTGGTCGCCGTCGGGGAGCGGATCTGGAACCTGGAGCGCCTGTTCAACCTCGGGGCCGGCTTCGGCCGCAAGGACGACACCCTTCCGGACCGGTGCTTCGAGCCGATCAAGGGCGAGGCATCCCAGGGCGCGGTGATCACCCACGAGGCCTTCGACCGACGAGTATTACGCCGCGCGCGGCTGGACCCGGGAGGGCGTTCCCACCCCGGCCACCCTGAAGCGCCTCGGGATCGAGGATTAAAGGCAGCCCATGGAGTACCGAGTCGCGGCGACCGTCGAAGAAGCCCTCGCTCTGCTGGGCGGGCGGGACGGCTCCCGGCCCGTGGCGGGCGGGACCGACCTCGCGGTCGTGCTCGCCGACGGCCTCGCCGCCCCGCCGCTGCTCGTCGACGTCGCCGGCATCCCCGCGCTGCGGGGCGTGCGGCGTACGGCCGACGGCATCGCGATCGGGCCGGCCACGACGATCGCAGAGATCGCCGCCCGGCCCGACCTCCCGGCCTGCCTCTGCCAGGGTGCGCGCGCCATCGGCTCGCCCCAGATCAGGAACCTCGCCACCGTCGGCGGCAACGTCTGCAACGCGTCCCCCTGCGGAGACACGCTGTCCCCGCTGGTCGCCCTCGACGCGGCGTTCGTGCTCGCGTCGCGCTCGGGCACCCGGACCGTGCCTGCGGAGCAGTTCTTCGTCGGTCCGAAGAAGACCGTCCTGCGCCCCGGCGAGCTGCTCGTAGAGATCCGCATCGCCCCGGCGCGCCTGGCCGGCCGGTCAGCGTTCCGCATGATCGGGAAGCGGAACGGCCAGGTCATCTCCCAGGTCAACGCCGCGGTGTGGCTCGCCCTCGAAGGCGGCGTCATCCGGGAAGCCCGGGTCGCGGTCGGCTCCGTCGCACCGGTCCCCCTGAGGCTGAAGGCCGCGGAGGCGCTGCTCGCCGGCCGGTCCGCCCGCGGGCTCGACGTCGAGCCGGTGCTGGCCCGCGCCGACGCGGAGATCGCGCCCATCTCGGACGTCCGGGCGAGCCTGGAGTACCGCCGGCTGGTGACCGGGTCGCTGCTGCGGGATGCGCTCCTCGAGGCGGCGGGGATATGAAGGAAGAGACGATGCGCATCGCGTTCACCTGCAACGGAAAACCGACGGCCGTGGAAGCCCGACCCGACATGCGGACGCTCGACCTGCTGCGCGACCTCCTCGGCCTCACCGGCACGAAGGAGGGGTGCGGCCGGGGCGAGTGCGGGGCCTGCACCATCCTGCTCGACGACGAGCCCGTGAACGCCTGCCTCCTCTACGCGGCCAAGCTCCAGGGCCGCCGGGTCGTGACCATCGAGGGCGTGGCCGGCGCCGACGGCAGCCTCGACCCCGTGCAGGACGCGTTCCTCGAGGAGGGCGCCGTGCAGTGCGGGTACTGCACGCCCGGCATGATCCTCAGCGCCAGGGCCCTGTTGAGGAAGAACCCGAAGCCCGACGTGCCGGCGATCGAGGAAGCCTTGAGCGGGAACTTCTGCCGCTGCACCGGCTACGGGAAGATCGTCAAGGCCGTGCAGCGGGCGGCAGGGACGGCGGGCTCATGAGCGGCGAATCGCTGCGCGTGGTGGGCACGCGCGTCCGGAAAGTCGACGGGGTCGAACTGGTCACGGGCCGGGCGAAGTTC
>JAPLSM010000080.1 GCA_026398635.1 Spirochaetota bacterium
CGGCCACACCGGAGTCGATCCCTACACCACCGCTGTTTCGGACACCTATCAGGACCTGTTCGGCGAGGGGATCTTCACGGGCAAGGGGCTCTACGACGTGGACGCGTTCATGGCCGCCCTCGAGGGGCGCGTGCCCGAGAATGCCCTTCTCTCGCATGACCTCTTCGAAGGGGTCTACGCCCGCACGGCGCTCGTCACGGACGTGGAGGTGGTGGACGACTATCCCGCGAGCGTCCTCGCCCATGCGCGGCGTCAGCACCGCTGGGTGCGGGGCGATTGGCAGATCCTCCGCTGGCTCTTCCCTTGGGTTCCAACCCGCTCCGGCCTGAAGCGCAACCGGCTGCCCCTCATCTCGCGCTGGAAGATCTTCGACAATCTAAGGCGGAGCCTCGTGCCCCCCTCGACCGTCGCCCTGCTCCTCCTGGCCTGGGCGATCCTGCCTGGAAGCCCGGCAATCTGGACGGCCGCCATCCTGGCCGCCATGGCCTTCCCCCTTTATCCGCTGCTCCTGGAGGCCGCCGCAGGTCCCAGGCCGCAACAGCCGTGGCTGGTGTTCCTCCGCGCCGCGTGGAAAGACGGGAAGACCGTGCTCGCTCAAGTATCGCTGCAGATCACCTTCCTGGCAAGCCAGGCTTACGAGAGGACCCACGCGATCGTGCTGACCCTCGTCCGTCTCGCGGCGACCCGGCGCCGCCTGCTGGAGTGGGAGACGGCGGCGGCCCGCGAAGACCGAGGGGCCGGCAAGGCCAGGCGAACGAGCGCGCGGCTGTTCCTGGTCGAGATGATCGCGAGCCCGCTGGTCGCGTCGAGCGGCCTCCTCCTGGTCGCGTTGGCGCGCCCGGGCGCGCTCCTCACGGCCATCCCGGTCCTGGCTTTGTGGGCGGCCGCGCCGCTCATCGCATATGCGCTGAGCCGGCCCGTGGTACCGCGACATGTCGAACTGGGGGAAGAGGACCGCCGGTTCCTTCGTCTCATTGCCCGCAACACCTGGCGGTACTTCGAGGCGTTCATGGGCCCCGAAGACCACGGCTTGCCCGCGGACAACTTCCAAGAGACTCCGGAGCCTCGGACCGCCCACCGGACGTCGCCCACGAACATCGGCATGGGGCTGCTCGCCACCCTGGCCGCTCACGATTTCGGCTTCATCCGGACGGGCGAGCTCGCCTCCAGGATCGACGCCGCGCTGACCACGATGGAAGGCCTCGAACGCTTCGACGGCCACCTGCTCAACTGGTACGACACGCAGAGCCTGGCGCCGCTCCCGCCGACCTACGTGTCCACCGTCGACAGCGGCATCCTCGCGAGCGCGCTCATGACCTTGGCGGACGGGCTGCGCCAGGCGTGCCGGCAACCGCCGCCCGCGGCCGAGCCGGCAGTCGATCTCTCCCAACGCCTCCTTGACCTGGCGGGCCGCGCCGCCCGGTTCGCGGACGGGATGAGCTTCCGATTCCTCTACGACCCGCAGCGCCGGATCCTCTCCATCGGCTATCGTCTCGCCGACGCCGAGGGGCCGGGCCGGCTGGATGCTTCCTACTACGACCTCCTGGCCTCGGAATCGCGGCTGACGAGTTTCATCGGCATCGCCAAGGGCGACCTCCCCGAA
>JAPLSM010000241.1 GCA_026398635.1 Spirochaetota bacterium
TCTGGGCGAACACCAGCGCCGGCAGGACGAGCAGGAGGCAGATGACGACCAGGAAGGTTCTTTTCATATTGATGTCACTCCTCGGTGATTCACCTTCTGTTCGGCGTTTCCGATGGCAGAGCGGTCTGCCATCCCTCAGGATCCGTTGCGACTCAGGACACGATGAGTACCCTCTCTTTCTCACCCCCTTTCATTCCAGACGTTTTCGTTGTAACGCGCGATTGTAAACCCCGTGTCCGCGTTTGTCAAAGTTATTCACCGCGCCGCGTCGATCACCTCCTGGATGAAACGGGAGTGCTTGAGCGCGTCGTCGACGGTGGTCGCCGGCCGCTTCCCATCGGAAACGTTTTCGTAAAAAGCGAGTAGTTCATTGCGGAAGGCCTCGTCGTACGAAACGGTGACCTTCTTCTCCCAGGCGAGCTCTCCTTCCCCGCCCTGGACGATCACCGGGCTGGGGAAGTTCAGGAAGTAGGGGGACGGCAGCTGCATGGTCACCCGGCGGGAGTTGCCGTAGAAAGCGTACTCCTCCCGGTAATCCTTCAGGTGGGATAGGAAATGCCAGTCCAAGGTGCAGCGCCGGTCTCCGGGGAACTCCACGACGACGTGAATAGACATGCCCTCCCGCCAGATCTCGGCGCTCACCACCCGCAGGGGTTCGCCGAGGAACCCGAACATCATGTACACTTGGTGGATAAGGCTGAGGGTGAGAGTGCCGTAGCCCAGCCGCAACCGGGCGTCGCCGCTGCGGGGTCCGAGGGCCTCGTCGACGAGCGCCTTCACGGCGCCGCCGCTCATTCCTTCCCGCTGCATCGAGACCTGGTGTTCCCAGCTTCCCGGATCCACGTGTCCCTCGACGATCACCCCGTTCCCGCGTCGGATTCGGTGCGGGGACAGGCCGAGCTCGTTGGTGGGATGGAGGACGGTGATCCGGGCGAACGCGAGGTCCGGGATCTTCCTCTGCCCGGCCCTGGCCGCCACCTCTTCCACCTCGCGGAGGTTCCAGCCGACCGGTTTCTCGCAGAAGATGTGCTTGCCCGCCTCCAGGGCTTTCATGAGGGTGGCGTAGTGGGAGCCGCTGTGGCAGATGATGACCGCATCGATGTCCTTCCGTGTCAGGAGATCGTTCGGATCCTCGTAGCGATCGGCGATCCGATATCGGTCCGCAACGGCTTTCAACAGGCTCGGGGACACGTCGGAGACCGCGGCCAGCGTGAACCGCTCGTCGTATTCCAGGAGGTACGGGATGTGGCTGAGCTGGGCGATGGCACCGCAGCCGATTACCCCGACGCGCAACGGACCCTTCATAGGCACCTCCCCTCGACTGAAGCAAGGAACATCTTCCAGACCGCATCGGAGGAGGCAACCCCTTCGCGTCGTCTCCGCCGGTTGCGAACCCGCCCGATCGCCAGCCCCGGCGCGGACCCGGGGCTAGAGCATCGCCAATAGGCGCCTGACATGGGCGATCCCGTCTCGGGCAGCGCTCACGGGGTCGGGCAGCGGGAGAACCTCGAAAGCCAGGTAGCCCTCGAAGCGGATGCCCCGGAGGGCGTCAAGCACCGCCTTCACGTCCAGGTGTCCGTGCCCCGGGACCTGCCGATTGCTGTCGCTCAGGTGGACATGGCCGAGGAGCCCCGCCGCGCGCCGCAGGCTCCC
>JAPLSM010000122.1 GCA_026398635.1 Spirochaetota bacterium
AGCACGCGCTCGTGCAGGTAGTATCCCCTCTGGAACTCCTCCGCCACGATCGGACCCGCCGGAGCGGCACCCGGGGCCGCGGGCGCCTCGGTGCGCATCATCGCCTCGTGGCGCACCGGGTCGAAGGCCTCGCCGACAGAGCTGAAGCGCCGCAGACCCCAGCGGTTCTCCAGCATTTCGAGCATCCTGCGCTCGATCATGCTCACGCCCTGGAGGAACACCGCGAAGTCCCGGGATTCCTCGGCGGACCGGATGGCGCGCTCGAAGTCGTCGATCACCGCGAGCAAGTCGGACAGCAGCGCCGCGTTCGCGTGGCGGGCGGACTCCTCCCGCTCGCGGATCATGCGCTTGCGGTAGTTGTCGAAATCGGCCTGGGTGCGCAGGAGCCGGTCGCGCAGTTCGGCGGTCTCGGCCTCGAGCGCCGCCCGGGCGGCAACGGCGGCGTCCGCGGCGGCGCCGACGTCCCCACCGGTCGCCGGGCCCGGGGCGGGAGGCGCCCCCGGAACCGTCGCATCTGAGCCGCCATCATCGGGGAGGACGGCATCCTCCCCCCGTTCCTTCTTCTTCGACATTGGAACCGCCTGGAGTCGTGGTGTTGGAGAAAACATACTCAGCGGGTCGGACCCGGGTCAAGTTTATTCGCTGCCGGTGAACAGGAACCGCTCGTCGCCGGGCGCGAGGCTTTCGAGCTCCCGCCGCATCTCTGCGAACCCCTGCCTGCCCATGAGGCCGTACGCGTACTGCTTGCCCGCCTCCACCCCCGGCTGGTCGAGGGGATCGATGCCGAAGAGCGCTCCCGCCGCCACGGTCGTCGCCTCCATGAGGTGGAAGTACTCGCCCACGCTCTGCGGGGAGACCTCGGGGAACGCGATCCGGGCGACGGGCCGGCCCGCCAGGAAGAGCGCGGCCTCGGTGGCGCGCTCCTCGGCGGCGAGCAGCTCCTCGAGGGAATGGCCGCCCAGGTAGGCGACCGCGTCGAGGCCCGCGGCCTCGCCGACGGCGGGGATGGGAACTGCGGCAGCGAACCGGTCGACGGTGAGGAAGGTGTAGATCTTGTCGTCGGGCCCGTCACGGTAGAGCTGGACCTGCGAGTGCTGGTCCGTCACCCCGAGCGCTTTCACGGGCGTGGGCCCTACCGGCCGCTCGGTGCCGTCCAGGCGCCGGCGCTTGCCCAGGCTCTCCGCCCACAGCTGCCGGTACCAGTCCGCGAGCAGGTAGAGCTGGTCCGCGTAGGCGAACATGACGGAGATCCGCCTGCCCTCGTCGTACCCGATGCGGTGCAATACCGCACCGAGCAGGGCCGGGTTCTCCATCAGGTCTGGGCTCGCAAGGCGGCGATCCATGGACGCAGCGCCGGCGAGGAGCCCCCGGATGTCGATGCCGAGCAGCGCGGCCGGCAGGAGCCCAACGGGCGTGAGCACGGAGAAGCGCCCCCCGACCCCGTCGGGTACCGTGAAGGCCGCAAGGTCCTCGTCCGACGCGATCTTTCTCAGCGCGCCCTTCGCAGCGTCCGTAGTGACCACGATGCGTTCACGGGCCGGGCGTTCGCCGAGGGAATCCGTCAGCCACTTTCGGAACACGAGGAAGGTGGACATTGTCTCGGCGGTGTCGCCGGACTTGGTGATGACATTGAGGAGCGTGCGCCGGGGGTCCAGCGCGCCCAGGAGGGACGACACGCGCAGCGGGTCGATGTTGTCGAGCACCGTGAGGCGCGGTGCTGGTTCCAGGCGCGGGAAGGGGGTCCGCAGCGCGGCGTTCACGGCGAGCAGGCCGAGCGACGAACCACCGATGCCGAGCACCACGAGGTCGTCGAAGGAGCCCTGACGCTCCGCGGCGAACCGCTCGATGGCGGGCACGTCCTGCCGGGGAAGGTCGTAGAAGGGAAGGCTCCCCGCCTTCCGCCTGGCCGCGAGGCCCCCGTGCACGGATGCGGCAAGGCCTCGGTACGACTCCACCTGCGCTGCGGCAAGCGGCGGCACCATCCAGCGGTAATCGATTCGGATCGCCATGACAACCTCCCCGGCGGCACTCCCGCCGCCGTCAGTGCCCTCGCGGTCGCCTCACCCCCGGTCGAACAGGCCGGCCAGGGGAGCCGGCAGGATTTCGACGGCCCCGTGCGGGCACGATTCCTGGCAGCAGAAGCAGCGGATGCACCGGCCGAACTCGTACCGGGGCACGGCGCCCGGCTCCTGTGACAGCGCCTTCGGCCGCACGGGGCAGGCCTTCACGCACTCCCCGCAGCGCCGGCAGCGCGAGACGACTATGGATGGCTTGGGCACCATGAGGCCCTTCGCCGCGCGGAACAGGAACCCGGGCATCTTCCTCGCAATGTGCACCGGCGGCAGCGCGAACCGGCGGCCCGCGAATCCCTCGATCGGGTCCCCGCGAATCTCTATGCGGCCGCCCGATGCGCAGCCAATGCCCGCCTCCTCGGCCATGCGGAGGACCGGCACCCTGTCGGCGTCGATGCCCATGATCCGGCAGGCCACCGCGTCGACGGCGACGGCGTCGTCCGACACGATCAGCAGCCCGAGGGGCACGAGCGTGCCTCCCCGGGGACCGTTGCCCTCCATCGCGCAAATTGCGTCCATCACTACGAGCCCGGAGCGCACGAGGCCATTGAGGTCCGCCAGCATGCGGGAGAACCCCTCGAGGTCCGGGTGCGTCACGTGGTACTCGGCCTTGCGGAACCCGGGGATGACACCGAACGTGTTTTTCAGCGCGCCGGTCACCGTCGTCAGGCCGTGGGTCTTCAGCTTCGGGAGGTTGACGAGCGCCCGGGCACCGAGCACGCTGCGCGCCACGTGGAACTGCCGGTGGACCACGCCTTTCGGCCAGTGCACGTCCGCGCCCTGCTCGAAGTCCGCGAGCGGGATGCCCAGGCGGTCGGCCTCGGCCGCGAGCCCGCAGCGCCGTGCTGCCGGCCCGAGGCGGTGGCCGAAACCGGGGGAATCGCCGTAAGCGAGGTCGTAGCCCCGCTCCCGCAGTGCGCGGGCTGTTTCGGCGAACACCACGGGGTGAGTGGTGACGCCCTCCTCGGGCGGCACGGCCGCGAGCAGGTTCGGTTTCAGGAGCACGGGACCCGTGCCGGGCGCCGCGGGTGCGCCGTTCGCCGAGGCGCCGGGGGCAAGCAGCGGTCTCAGAGCCAGGGATGCACCAGCGGACGACCTGCCCCGCCCGTCGACGCCGAGCAGCTCGAGCGACCGGCGCACGGCGCGCCCCACCGCCTGCCGGTCGTAGGACGGCACGCGCGCGAGGACGACGACCGAGGAGCTGCGCACGCGGTGTCTACGCCTTGGGAGCGAGCTCGAGGATGAGCTCCACCTCGCCGCGGGACAGCTGCGTGACCCGCGAGATCTCGGGCACCGACCAGCCCTGGTGAGACAGCTTGATCACGGTGTCGCGCTTGTCCAGGGGCGGCGCGCCGCGCTCCCCCTTGTCGCGTTTCGTCTCGGACTTCACGATGCTCTCGAGCAGGCGCACCTGCTCGGCCGCCTGCCGGGTGATTTCCTCGAACCGGGTCTCCGTCCGGGCCAGCCACTCTCGGGACTCCTGCGCCTGCTCGAGCCGGCGCTCGAGTTCGCCGGTGATCGCGTCGAGCTTCCCCGCGATCTCCATCGCCGAGTCCGCAGCCTGCTTGCTGCCCGCCAGCGTCTCCAGGTCGCCCTTCAGGGACTGGGCGCGCAGCGCGAGCGCCTCGAGGTCGCGGCCCGCGGTGGCGAGCGATTTCTCGAAGGTCTCCAGGCGCTGGAAGCTGCGGTCCACGCCCTCCGCGGTGGCCGTGAGTACGTCGCGCTTCTTCTCGAGGCGCTCGAACCCGCCCTCCACGGTCCTGCCGAGCTCCTCGAACTGGCGCACCTTCGCCTGCACCTGCTGCAGCGCGTCGTTCGCCTGCGCGAGGCCCTCGAGCTTCAGGTCCACGTCGCGCGAGAGCGCCACGACCTTCTTGAAATCGCCTTCCATGTCGTCGATGCGCCGCCGTTCGGCGAGGAAGCGCGCGAGCTTGCCCGACACCTCCTCGGCCATCTTGCGGGTGCGGCCGAGCTGAGCCTCCAGATCGCCCACCTCGGCCTTCTCGCCCGCCAGGCGCGCGAGTTCCTTCTTCATTCCGTCGATGTCGCTCTCGAGCGATGCGCGCAGAGCGTCGGCTCGCTCGAAGAGGCGCGTCTGCGCCTGGAAAGCCTTGACCCTGCGATCGGTGTCGGTGAGCGACGCGGCCAGGGCCCGGTGACCCTCCTCGATGCGGGCGGCGAGCTTCTGCCGCTCCGACTCCGCCTCCTCGACCTGCTCGGCGAGCCGGGTCCTGAATTCGGCCAGCTCGGTGCGCAGCGCCTGGCGCTCCTCCTGCGAGGCGACGACCAGCTCCTCCTTCTGGGAGGCGAACTCCTCGCGCAGCGCCCCGATGGCGGACTCCCCGTCGGTTGTCGTTTGGGCGATTTCGCGGTGCAGCTTCCGCGCGGCCGCGTCGGTCGCGTCGCGCACCCCGGCCATCTCCTTCTCGGCGAGGGCAGCCGTATCCCGGCGCGCGCGCTCCAGCTCGGTCGCGAGGGTGCCGCGCAGTGCCGCGAGCCCCTCCTCGGCGGCGGCCGTACGCTCGCGCGCGCTCGTCTCGAGGCCCGCCACCTGCGCCTCGATCCGGTCGGCGTCCTCCGCCGCCGATCGGCGCAGCTCCTCGAGGCTCGCGCGCAGCTCCTCCTGGTGCCGGCGTTCGAGTTCCTCGCGCGCCGCTGCGGCGCCGGCGCCGACCGAGGCGATCCGCGCCTCCACCTCGGCATGCCATGCCGCAAGGCGCTCCTGCATTGCGTTCGCGCGGGCGCGGAGGTCCGCGAAGAACTCATCCTCGTACACCTGCAGCTTCCCGCTCACGTCCTGG
Source organism: Spirochaetota bacterium (assembly GCA_026398635.1). Taxonomy (GTDB): domain Bacteria; phylum Spirochaetota; class Spirochaetia; order SZUA-6; family Fen-1364; genus JAPLSM01. Next base: position 4,874 of record JAPLSM010000122.1, read on the forward strand.
TAGGCCTTCTTCTTCAGCTCGCCGAGCCCCGCGGCGAGCTCGGCGAGGCCGGCGCCGAGACGCTGGCGCTCCTCTTCGGCGGCGGCGACGTTTTCCCTCCACGAGGCGTTGAGCTCGGCGGCGAAGGCCTTCATGTCGTCCCGAGACGCGGCCGCGGTGCGCGCAGCCGTCTCCTTCAGCGCCGCGGCGAGCGCCTCGATGTCGGTGCCCGACTCCTCGACCCGGCGCAGGCGGTAGTCGACGTCGGCCTCGTGGTCGCTCACCGCGTGCGACAGGTCCGTCATCGCCTTCTGGATGGCTGCCTCGTCGCGCTCGAGCGCCTCGCGCAATCGCGCGAACGCCTCGTCCTCGAGGGTCTCGGCGCGCCGGGATGCGGCTACGAGGCGTTCCGAGAGGCCCTGCGTGAACGCGTCCAGGGCCTTCGCCGCGCCGAGCTCCCGCTCACGCTCGCCCTGCGCGGTCTTCGCCTCCAGGCGCGCGAGGTAGGCGGCGAGGTCCTTCAGACGGCTCTCGGTCTGGACCACCGCGTCGCCGAGGGTGCCGGCCCGGGCCGCGGCCGAGGCGACGACCGCCTCGCGCGCCTCCTCGAGCGCCGCCCGGTTCTGCGCGGTGAACTCCGAAGCGATGGCGCCCAGCCGCGCTTCGAGCCGGTCGACCTGCCCCGCGGTCTCGCCCAGACGTTTGCCAGCCGCGTCGAGGAACGCGGACTCGTCGCGGACGTGCTTGAGGTTCTGGTCGACGCGTCCCGACATCGCGTCGAGTTCGCGCAGCGTCGCGTCGTACTCGGCGAATTTACGACCGATCGCCTCGATGTCGCCGGCCCGGGTGGCGAGGGATTCCTCCACGGCTCTGGCCCGCTTCAGGATCTCGGAGCCGTTCTTCAGGCTGCCCGCGAGCTCTGCCGAGAGTGCGCGCACCTCGGTGGTGCGCTCCTCGACGAAGGACGAGAACTTCTCCGTCAGCATGTCGCTCTGCCGCTTGAGCTTGTCGACGTTGGGGCGGTTGCGGCTGTCGGCGATGCGGAAGGCGATGAGGATCAGCAGGACGACGGCGAGCGTGATGACATTGCCGAGCGAAAAAAGCATGTCCCCCTCCCCCATGGCCCCACGAGTGTAGCGCGCGGCCGATCCGGCTGTCAACGCGACGGGGATGGGGGAGCCGGGGTTTGGCTGGGCCGGCGGAGCGGCGTCAGCGCTGCTTCGTCCGGAAGGTCCGCGATCCCTTGATCGCGACCGCGCCAGCGGCCGTCGAGAACCGGTACTGCCGAAGCGCGGCGAGGCAGGCCTCGTCGACGTCGGGGTAGCCGCTGCCCTGGACCACCCGGGGCGACGTCACCAGCCCCTCGGCGTTGACGGAGAAGGCGATGCGCACCTCGAGGTCGCGGCCAAGCTCCTTCACGAGGTCGGGGAGCAGCGGCAGGGGTGCGGAGAGGAGTCCCCGACCTTTCGCCGCGCCAGGATTCTCCCATTCGATGTCCGCGGCTGCGGCAGTGGCTCCGGTCCCGCCGCCGGAAGCCGCAGCGGTCCCCGGCTTGCCGGTCGCCGTGGCGCCGGCGAGGGACTTGTCCAGCTTCGCCTTCGCGGACTCCAGTGAGC
>JAPLSM010000435.1 GCA_026398635.1 Spirochaetota bacterium
CTCGAAGCCCGCCCGGTCGCGCGAGAGGCCGCCGGGACCGAGTGCGTTGAGGCGCCGCTTGTGCGTCAGCTCGGCGAGCGGGTTGACCTGGTCCATGAACTGGGACAGCTGGCTGGAGCCGAAGAACTCCTTGATCGTCGCCACGATGGGCTTGATCGAGATGAGGTCCTGCGGCTTGATCGTATCGGCCTCCTTCAGCGACATGCGCTCCTTGGCGATGCGTTCCATGCGGCTGAAGGCCACCTTGAGCTGGTTGGTGAGGAGCTCGCCCACCGAGCGCACCCGGCGGTTGCCGAGGTGGTCGATGTCGTCGACGTTCTGCTCGCCGATCCATACCCTGATCAGGTAGATCATCGTGTTGACGATGTCATCCTTGATGAGGGTGTGGGTGCGGGGCTGGTCGGGGTAGCTGAACTTCTTGTTCAGCTTGTAGCGGCCGACCCGGCCCAGGTCGTAGCGGCGCGAGCTGAAGAACATGCTCTGCAGGTCCTTCTCGGCGTTCTCGATGGTGATCGGCTCGCCCGGCTTGATGACCGAGTAGACCCGCAGGATGGCCTCGTCCTTCGAGAGCTCGTCGTGCTCCGCCTCGTCCTTGGCCAGCTTGAGCTCCTCGCGCTCGAAGCAGTTGAGGATGACCGGCGAGTGCAGCGACTCCTTGTGCTCGAAGTCGATGAGGTGGACCTCCTTGACGCCCGCGTGCGTGAGTTCATCGAGGTCGTGGGGGTGGATCTTGTCGCCGGCCCGGTAGAGGCGGCGGACAGCGTCGCCGTCCTTCACCGAGACGCCCCGCGCGAAGTTGCGGCCCACGATGAGCTCGCGGTCGTCGCGGGCTTCGGAGAGCTTCACGCGCTCGGTGCGGTAGAACAGCTCGACGATCGACTCGCGGGTCTCGTAGCCGAGGGCGCGCAGGAGCACGGTGGCGAGGATCCTCTTCTTGCGGTCGATCTTCGCGTAGATGAGCTCCTTCTTCTGGTCGATCTCGAACTCGAGCCAGGAGCCCCGGTAGGGAATGATGCGCGAGGAGTAGATGCCCTTCTCGTGCGAGAAGATGACGCCCGGCGAGCGGTGTATCTGGCTGACCACCACGCGCTCGGCGCCGTTCACCACGAAGGTCCCCTTGCCCGTCATGATGGGCAGATCCCCCACGTAGATCTCCTTCTGACGGATCTCGCCCGTGGTGAGGAAGACGAGGTTGATCTTCGCCTTCAGGGGGATGGCGTAGGTGATGCCCTTCTGCTTGCACTCGAGCTCGCCGAACTTGATGTTCTGCTCGTCGAGGGAGTAGCCGCAGTACTCCAGCAGCATGTCGCCGTTCGGGCTCTCGATCGGGAAGGTGCTCTGGAACACCTCCTCGAGTCCCTGGCGAGCCGGGGCCTCGCCGCGCTGGAGCAGCCGGCGTTGCAGGAACCGCTCGTACGAGGCGAGCTGGATGTCGATGAGGTTGGGGATCTCCATCACATCCTCGCCGCCGCGGCCGAACAGGATCCGCGTGGTCTTCTTGGTCTTGTCGTCGGTCATCGCACCCCCCCGGCGAGAGAAACACCACCGGGGAACACCGTCCCCGGTGGTTCGATCACGGGAAAATGGGAATCGTGAGCGGTCCCGGCAGCGGGCTTACTGGATCTCAACGACCCCGCCGGCCGCCTCGAGCTGCTTCTTGAGCTTCGCAGCGTCGTCCTTGGAGACATTTTCCTTCAGGGTCTTGTTGCCCGCCTCCACGAGATCCTTCGCCTCCTTCAGCCCGAGGCCGGTGAGGTGACGCCGAACTTCTCCTCCATCGCCTTGACCAGCTCGGAGACCTCCAGCACGGTCATGGAGGCGATCGCCTCGAGAATCTGCTCCTGGGTGAGAGTCGCCATTTATCTTCTCCTTCCTTCTGTGTCGGCGCCAGCTGGCCCTTCACGAGTGAAGACTGGCACCGCGGTTTCCTGTGGGGAGAGGTCGCGCGGCCTTTTAGGCCGCCGCCTCCTGCTGTTTTTTCTCGGCCACGGCCGCGAGTGTGCGGACCAGCTTCGTGGCCACGCCGTTCATCGCGTTCAACAGGGTTACGAGCGGCGCGTTCATGGTGCCCATGAGCCTGCCGATGAGCTCGGCGCGGCTCGGCAGGCGCGACAGCGCCTCGACCTCCTGAATGCTGTAGAGGCGGCCGCCGATGATCCCGCCCTTCACTTTCAGGGGCGCGCCCCTGGTGAAGTCGACGAGCACTTTCGCCCCGGGCCCCGGATCGCTGCCCAGGAACGCGAGGGCGGTGGGCCCCTCGAGCATCGCCGAGGCGTCGGGCAGCCCCGACTCCTTGAGGGCGATCCGGACGAAAGCGTTGCGCACCACCCGGTAGGCGGTCTGCCGCTCGCCGAGCTTCGCCCGCAGGTCGGTCATCTGGGGAAACTTGAGGCCGCGGAAATCCGAGAAGATCAGGTCGGGATTCGCCTTGAACCAGCCCTTCAGGCGCTCGACGGCCTCGATCTTGTACTGCTGCACCTTGTGCTCTGCCATGTCCGTCTCCTAGGCCGCGAAGGCCTTGTCCTTCGGGGACAGCTTGACCCCCGGGCCCATGGTGGACGACATCACGATCGACTTGACGTAGTCGCCCTTCAGGTCGGCCGGCCGCTTGCGGAAGATTTCCGAGATGAAGGCCAGGGCGTTCTCGGTGAGCTGGGCGGGGGTCATGGACAGCTTGCCCACCGCCAGGTGCACCACCCCTCCCTTGTCGGCCCGGTACTCGACCCGGCCCTTGCGCAGCTCGTCGATAGCCTCCTTGAGGTTGAAGGTGACGGTCTGCGTCTTGGGGTTCGGCATGAGGCCGCGCTGGCCGAGGATCTTCCCGAGCTTGCCGACGTCTTTCATCATGTCGGGGGTCGCGACCGCCACGTCGAAATCCAGCCATCCGCCCTTGATCTTCTCGATGAGGTCGGCGTCGCCCACGTGGGTCGCGCCCGCCTTGCGGGCTTCCTCTGCCTTGTCGCCCTTGGCGAAGACGAGGATCGTCTTGTCCCTGCCGAAGCGGTGCGGCAGCGCCATGACGTCGCGGATCGTGTGCTTGCTCTTGATGTCGAGCTTCATCGAGATCTCGATGGTCTCGTCGAACTTCGCGTAGGCCATCGCCTTCACGAGCTCAATGGCCTTCTCCACGGGGTACTGCTCCGCGCGGTTCACCTTCTCGACCGCCGCCCGGTACTTCTTGCCGTGCCTCATGACGAGGCCCCCTCGACGGTGACACCCATGCTGCGGGCGGTGCCGGCGATGATCTTCATCGCCGCTTCGATGTCCTTCGCCGTGAGATCGGGCATCTTCGCCTGGGCGATGGACCGCAGCTGCTCTCGGGTGAGCTGGCCGACCTTCGTCTTGTTCGGCTCGCCCGAGCCCTTCTCGAGACCCAGCGCCTTGCGGATCAGGACCGCGGCCGGCGGGGTCTTGGTCACGAACGTGAAGGTCTTGTCCGTGAAGATCGTGATGACGACGGGGATGAGGACCCCTTCCTCCATCGCCTTGGTCCGGTCGTTGAACTGCTGGCAGAACTGCCCGGCCTGCACGCCGTGCGGGCCGAGCGCGGGTCCCACCGGGGGCGCCGGGGTCGCCTTCTTTGCCGGCACCTGCAGCTTGACGATTGCCTTGATCGTCTTCTTTGCCATGCTGCTCCTCCTCCGTGGTGCAAACGCTCCCCGCCGTCCGCGCAACGCGCGGCATGGTCCCCCTTTCGGGGAACCGTGCGGGAGGCTCCCAATCTGCGCCGCTCGCGGCGGCTCAAGAGGTTGCCTAGATCTTCTCCACCTGCAGGAAGTCGACCTCGACGGGGGTGGAGCGGCCGAAGATCCCGACCATGACCCTCAGCTTACCCTTCTCCGTGTTCACCTCCTCGATGTTGCCGGTGAACGAGTCGAAGGGTCCGTCGACGATCCGCACCATCTCCCCGGCCGAGAACGACTGCCGGGGCTTCATGATCCGGTCGGCCTTGATCTCGCCGGTCTTCGCCAGGATGGAGCGGGCCTCCTCCTGGCTGATGGACTGCGGCTTCTGGTTGCGGTTCGACCCGACGAACCCCGTCACGCCGGGGATCGCGCGGATCGCCATGCACGTCTCCTTCCAGCCCGGGTCGGGCAGGTCCATCTCGACCAGGATGTAGCCGGGAAGGAACTTCTTCGAGGTCACCCGCTTTTTGCCGTCCTTGACCTCTACGACATCCTCGGCGGGGACCTTCACGTCGAAGATCCGGTCCTTGAGCCCGCCCTTGTCGACGAGCAGGCGCACGTGCTTCTGGACCTTGTTCTCGTACCCCGAGTAGGTGTGGACGACGTACCAGCCCTTCGCCATGCGTCCGCCTAGAAGACCAGGTCCACGAGCTTGACCAAGATGAAGTCCACGAGCCCGAGGACCGCCGCGATCACGACGGTGGAGGCGAGCACCACCTTGGTGGAGGAGATGACCTCGTCGCGGCCCGGCCAGGTGACATTCTTCAGCTCGGCGAAGCTCTCCTGGAAGAAAAGGATGATCTTCTTCATGCACCGTCCCCTCGAAACTCACTGTTCGCTTCCAGGCCAGGCAGGACTCGAACCCGCAACATCCGGTTTTGGAGACCGGCGCTCTACCATTAGAGCTACTGGCCTATGATTCCCGACCTCCGTTGTCCGCCTACTTTATCTTCACTTCCTTGTGGACCGTGTGCTTCCGGTCCCACCGGCAGTACTTCTTCAGCTCCAGCTTGCCCTGGGTGTTCTTCCGGTTCTTCGACGTCGTATAGTTCCTGCGGTCGCACTCCGTGCATTGGAGGGCGATGAGCTCGCTGTTCGCCTTGCCCTTGGCCATACGTGTCCCTTCTAAGTGGGTTGAAGGGTCAATTTACCCCTTCCACCCGCCGTGTGTCAAGTATGAGGCTTCGTTCGAGCCCTCGGCCGGGATTGAACCGGCGACCTCATCCTTACCAAGGATGCGCTCTACCAACTGAGCTACAAGGGCGGTGCGCGATCCTACCAACACGGGCGGCAGAACGTCAATACCCAACGCCATGGATGGCGTAAGGCCGCCCCTGACGACCCTACCCTCTCCTCCAGAACACCACCAGGGACTGCCCATACTCCCGACGGTCGATTTCCTCCAGGCCCGGCCGGACCGCCTCGAGCGGCTCCGCCCGGTGGAGGTGCATCAGCACGACCCCGCCTGGGGCGAGGTGTCCGACTGTTGCGTCGAGCACCGCCTCCTTCCCCTCGAAGGCGAACGGCGGGTCGAGAAACGCGTACGTGAATGCCCGGGTGTCCTGTTTCAGGAACCGCTCCACGGGCATCGTGAGCACCTCGACAGGTCCCTCCACGAACGAGGTGTTCTTCAACAATGTCAGGCGCTTCCGGGGGTCCCTCTCGACGAGCACCAGCGGCCCGGCGCCCCGTGAGGCAGCCTCGATCGCGATGATTCCCGATCCGCTGAACAGGTCGAGGAACGAGCAGCCCGACAAGTCGCCGAGGATGGAGAACAGCGACTGCCGCATCCGGTCCATCGAGGGCCTGATGTCGCCCGGCGGGCATTGCACCTGCCGGCCCCGGTAGAGCCCCCCGGTTACCCGCATCGCTCACCCCCCCTCGAGGACCGCATCGGGGAACGGTGGAGAACCCGCGAGCACCCGCGCGATCGGCGCATTCTCCGGGTGGAGGAACCCTGGATCTTCGGCGAGGATCCGTCGCGCCTCGTCCCGAGCCGAGAACAGCGCGTCGGCATCCCGGACCAGGTCCGCCACCCGGAACCTGAGGAACCCGCTCTGGCGGACCCCGAGGAGCTCGCCCGGGCCGCGCAACGCGAGGTCCCGTTCGGCGATCCGGAACCCGTCCGTGGTTTCCTTCATGATCTTCAGCCGCTCGATGCCCTCCGGCGTCAGGTCGTCTCCGTACACCAGGAACGCGTAGGACTGCGCGGGCCCACGGCCGACCCGGCCCCGCAGCTGGTGGAGTGTGGAGAGGCCGAAGCGCTCCGCGTGCTCGACCACGATGCAGGCGGCGTTCGCCACGTCCACGCCTACCTCGACGACGCTTGTTGCGGCGAGCACCTTGACCCGGCCCGCGGCGAAGCCGGCCATCGCGCGTACCTTTTCCTCCTCGCCCACGCGCGAGTGGATGAGGGCGACCTCGAGATCCGGGTAGATCGCTTCGCGCAGCCGGCGGAATGCGGACTCGGCGTCCTTCAGCGCGGGACCGGACGGCGCCTCGGGCTCGGCACCGGACTCCGGTCCGCCGATGAGCGGGTAGACGAAGTAGGCCTGGCGTCCGCGGTCGAGCTCCTCGCGCACGCGCCGGTACACTTTCTCCGCGTTCGCTTGGCGTGCGAGGTGGGTGATCACGGGCAGACGGCCGGGCGGCATGGTGCGGATGGTCGATACGTCGAGGTCCCCGAACGCCGTGAGCGCGAGGGTGCGCGGAATCGGGGTGGCGGTCATCAGCAGCAGGTCGGGCGCCTCCCCCTTGGCGAGCATCGCCATCCGCTGCCGGACGCCGAACTTGTGCTGCTCGTCAACCACCACCAGGCCGAGACGCCGGAAGGCGACGTCCCGTGAAAACAGGGCGTGGGTGCCGAACAGGATGTCGACCTCCCCCGCCGCGAGCGCCGCGATCAGCAGCTGCCGGGGTTCCCCGACCACCGTGCCGGAGAGAAATGCGACCCGGACTCCGATCGGCTCGAGCAGATGCGCCGCGTTTTCCGCGTGCTGACGGGCGAGCAGCTCGGTCGGTGCGGCGAAGGCCACCTGGCCGCCGCCGGCGGTCACGAGCAGCGCGGAAAGCAGCGCCACGAGGGTCTTCCCCGAGCCGACGTCGCCCTGCAGCAGACGCGCCATCGGCCAGGGGGCGCCGAGATCGTCCTCGATCTCGGCGAGCACCGCCATCTGGTCGGCGGTGAGCTTGAACGGCAAACGGCCGAGCGCTGTGTCGCGGAGGCCGGAGTTGATGAGCCGAGGGGCGCGCGTGGCCGCGCGCGGCAGGCGCCGGCGCATGAGCGAGAGCTCGAACCAGAACAGCTCCTCCCAGGCGAGCGCCCGGCGCCCGGCCTCGGCCTCCCCGGGGTCGCCGGGCGCGTGCACCGCCCGCAGGGCTGCCGCGGTCGACGGCAGGCCGCGGGCAGCCCGCAGCCCTGCGGGCAGCGCATCCTCGAGGGACGGCAGCGCCGCGTCCAGCGCCGCACGAACGGCCCGGCGCACCGCGCCCTGGCCGAGCCCTTCCGTGAGCGGGTAGACGGGCAGCACCCTGCCGAAAGCGGCGGCCGGGACGCTCGCGGATTCCAGCTCGAAATCGCTCGACTCGGGCCAGAGCCGGCCGGGCTTGAAGGTGCCCCACACCCGGAACCGCCGCTCGGGCTGCAGCACCCGGCCGAGAAACGACCGGCCGAAGCACAGCAGCGCGGCCTCGGTCGCCCCGTCCGAGACGATCGCGCGCGGCGTGGCGCGCCAGCCCTTCCCGAGGTGGTCCAGCGAGACGACGGTCACCTCGACGAAGGATTTCCCGCCGGCACCGGCGGCACGCTCGAGCGGTACGGGGGTGCGACGGTCCTCGTAGCTGCGCGGCAGGTGCAGGAGCAGGTCGCGTACGGTCGAAACGCCGACACGGGCCATGTGGGCTGCGAGGACGGGGCCGACTCCCCGGATCTCCGTCACCCGCTGGCCCAGCTCGGCGAGGAACATCGCTCGCGGGGCTTTAGAACGGCAGCCGGGCGAGAAACCCCGCGAGCCGCACGATGGCGATCCTCCCGAGCAGCCATGCGACGAGCAGGAGGCCGAGCGTGACCAGCAGCCGCTGCGCGTAGCTCGCCCGGCCCTCGAGCCTGAACAGCCGGCTCACCCACGCCACGAGAGGCTGGAACAGCAGGTCGAGTGTCTTCCACAGCGTGGCGCCCGGGAGGGCTCGGGACACGAGCGGGATGGCCCGCAGGACGCCGACCACGAGAAACAGCAGCAGCAGGAAACTCGCTCCCGACCACGCGGCGAGCAGGATCGAGGAGAGGATGAGGCCGACCGAGAGGCGACCGCCCCTGATGAGCTCGTTCACGAGGTTCAGGAGCACGACGAGCGAGAGCACCGCCACGACGGGCGTGAAGTCGACCATGCCCCGGCGCAGGAACCGGAAACGGTAGAAGAGCCCGAGGTAGGGATCCGTCGCCTGCTTCAACAGTTCCCAGGGCCGGCCGAGCCACGTGCCCGAGAACCACGACAGCACGATGCGTGCGCTCAGCAGGAACAGGTAGAGGATGAGCACGATGTTGACGGCGACGAGGATACCGGTGAGCACGGCGTTCCCTCCTAGGTGACGCGGAGCGATGGTGCGAGGCGCTCGACCAGCGCGGCCATCGCCCGGTCGATGCGATCGATGTCGGCGTCGGCGAGCCCGGCTCCGAGCGCCACCCGCCGGCGCCATCCGGCCTCCATGATGTCCGACGGGGCGTGCGTGTCGGAGTCGATGACCAGGCCGGCTCCGGCCGCGCGGGCGGCCGCGACCACGTGTCCGTTCGCCATGCCGTGGGAGGGGCGGGTCGAAACCTCGAGCAGGACGCCTTTCGAGGCAGCGAGGTGCGCCTCCTCCGGAGTGATGAGGCCGGGGTGCGCGAGGATATCGACCCCTGCCTCGATCGCGGCCCGGTTGGTGCCGGGCGCGACGGGTTCGGACACCGTCTCGCCGTGCAGCACCACGAGGGCCGCGCCCAGGCGCCGGGCGCGGCGTGCGAGCTCCGCGACCTGGCCCGGCGGCACGTGGGTGAGCTCGACTCCGGCGATGAGGCGGATGCGGCAGTACGGCTGCGTCTCCCGGACGAACACCACCACCTCCCGCACGAGCCGCTCGAGATTGGAGGCGTCGGCGTGGTCGGTGATGGCGATGGCCGCGAGGCCGGCCGCCTCGGCACGGCGCACGAGCTCCGCGGGGCACAGGTCCCCGTCGCTCGCGAACGTGTGGGTGTGCAGGTCGATCATCCGTTGCCCCCCGTCCCGGCTTCCCCGTCGAGGATCCGGAAGTACCGCGACTCGGCCGAGATGCCCGGGGAGGCGATCACCTGCGAGAGCGCCCTCCGCAGCTGGCCTTCCTCCGCCTCGTCGACGAGCACGAACAGGTCGGACGGCAGGGTCCGGTCCTCCCACTTCTGGTGCACGCTCTCGATGTTGATGCCGTTGTCCGCCAGCGTGCCCGTCACGAGGGCCCAGATGCCCGGCCGGTTCGCGGTGACGAAGTGGAAGCAGCAGCGGCAGCGCAGGCGTTCCGCGGGGAAGAGCTCGCGCCGCTCGAAGGCCGGCACCCTCGGGTAGGCCGCGGGCCCGGCCGCGAGGATCCGGGCCAGGTCCCCGAGGTCGGAGGCGAGCGAGGAAGCCGTGGGCCGGCCGCCGGCGCCCCGGCCCTGGTAGACCGACGACCCCAGGAAGTCCGAATCCACCATCACGCCGTTGAACTCGCCGCGCACCGTGGCGAGCGGGTGGCCGACGGGCACCATCGCGGGGTACACCGTCACGAGCGGCCGACCCTCGACCCGGCTCGCTGCCGCGACGGGCTTGAAGACGTAGCCCGCCGACCGGGCGAAGGCGATGTCACGCGGGGTGACGGCCGTGATGCCCTCGCAGAGCACGGCTCTCCAGTCCACCCACGTGCCGAAAGCCAGGCTGGCGAGCAGGCTGATCTTCTGCGCGGCATCCGCGCCGCTCACGTCCATCGCGGGATCGGCTTCCGCGAAGCCCTTCGCCTGGGCCTCGGCGAGCGCCTCCGCGTAGCCGAGCCCCTCCTCGCTCATGCGAGTGAGGATGAAATTGCTGGTGCCGTTGACGATGCCGAGGATGCGGTCGATCCGGTTGCCGAGGAGGCTCTCGCGCAGCACCTTGACGATCGGGATGCCGCCGCACACCGAGGCCTCGAACAGCAGCTCCACTCCCTTCGATCGGGCGAGGGCGAAAAGTTCCTCCCCGTGCGCCGCGAGCAGCGCCTTGTTCGCGGTGATCACGTGCTTGCCCCGCCCGAGCGCCTCGCGCACCACCTCGTAGGCGACCCCCGTGCCCCCCACCAGCTCCACCACGACGGGCAGGGTGGGGTCGTCGAGGATCTCGCGGGGTCCGCCGACCACCCGGGTGCCGGGCCCGACCCGGCGGGGCCGGGACGGGTCGCGCACGGCCACGACCGGCACCTCGATCGCCACGCCCAGGCGCCGGCCGATCTCGTCCGCGTTGGCGGTGAGCAGCTCGTAGAAACTCGCGCCGACCGTGCCGAGGCCGACGAGGCCGATCCTCACTCTTTCCACGTCTCCGCCACCTGCGGGTGCGCGCGGATGCCCTCGAGCACATCGTCCGCGTCGGAGACCTGGATCTGCACCGAGGCGCGGACCACGACCTCGCCGCCGTCCGCGCCGAGGTGGAAGAACACCCCGCACTTCCCCCGGTGGTCGAGGAGGTACTCGCGCAGGCGGTGCAGGCCCTCCTCGCCCCCGATGTCGTCGCGCAGGCGCACGTGCACCGCGCGGGACTCCCGCCGGGCCAGATCCTTGGGTTCGAGCATGTCGTCCACCTTCACCTTCGCGTCGCCGCGCGTCAAGTCGACCTTGCCGACCACGGCCACGGTCAGCCCCGCGGCGCACAGGGGACGGCAGCGCTCGTAGACATCTGAGAAGATCACGAGCTCGATGGAGCCGCGCAGGTCCTCGAGGCGCGCGAAGGCCATCGGCCGGCCGCTGCGCGTGCGGATCTCCCGCACCTCGTGGAGGATCCCGACCAGGGTGCAGGCCCGGTCGTTCGCGAAGCCCTCCTTGCGGGACAGGTCGAGGCTCACGTGCCGGCCGATGAGGCCCCGCCACGGGTCGAGGGGGTGGCCCGAGACGAAGAAGCCGAGGTTCTCCTTCTCGTAGCCGAGCTTCTCGGCCGCCGGCCACTCGGGCTTCCGCTCCAGCTCGAGGCGCGGACGCGCCTCCTCGGGCGTGCCGTCGAACAACGAGGCCTGGCCGTACGCCTTCGCCTCCCGGCTGCGGGCCGCGGCTTCGAGCAGCCGGTCGAGGTTGTGGACGACGGTGGCCCGGGTTTCGCCGAGGGAGTCGAGCGCGCCGACCTGCGCGAGGGTCTCCACCACGCGCTTGTTGACCTGGTGCGCGTCCACGCGCTCGAGGAAGTCGAAGACGTCGGTGAACCGCCCGCCGGACGAGCGTTCCGCGAGGATCGCCTCCACGGCCCCGGCGCCCACGTTGCGGATGCCGATCAGACCGTACACGATCCGCCCCTCCACCACCGCGAAGTCCCGGTCCGACCGGTTGATGTCGGGCGGCAGCACCTCGAGCCCCATCTCGCGCGCTTCCCGGATGAGCTCGGCGATCCGGTCGATGTCGCTGATGTCGTTCGTGAGGTTGGCGGCCATGAACTCGGCGGGGTGGTTCGCCTTCAGCCAGATCGTGTGGTAGGCGGGGATGGCGTAGGCTGCGCTGTGGCTCTTGTTGAAGCCGTAGCCCGTGAAGGCGAAGAGCAGCTCGAAGATGCGCTCCGCATCCTTCGCGGAGTGGCCGTTGGCCTTCGCGCCCTCGAGGAAGCGCGGCCGCATCTTCAGCGCCTCCTCGGGCTTCTTCTTGCCCATGGCCCGGCGCAGGATGTCCGCCTGGCCGAGGCTGAAGCCCGCCACGACCTGGGCGATCTGCATGACCTGCTCCTGGTAGACGGTGACCCCGTAGGTCTCCTTCAGCACCCCCTCGAGGGCGGGCAGGGGGTACTCGATGGGCCGACGGCCGTTCTTGCAGTCGCAGAAGGCGTCGATGTGCTCCATTGCCCCGGGCCGGTACAGGGCGTTGAGGGCAATCAGATCCTCGATGCGGCTCGGCTGCGCTTTCTTGAGCACGCTCTGCATACCGCTCGATTCGAACTGGAAAGCGCCGAAGCTGCGGCCCTCGCAGAACATCCGGAAGGTGGCCGGGTCGTCCTCGGGGATGTCGGCGGGAGCGGCCGGGCCGCCCTTCTTCGCCACCAGGGCCAGCGTGTCCTCGATGATGGTGAGCGTGCGCAGGCCGAGGAAGTCCATCTTCACGAGCCCGCAGTCCTCGAGGTACTCCATACTGTACTGGGTCGAGACCGCCCCGGTTTTCGGATCGCGGTACAGCGGCACGTACTCCACCAGCGGCCGGTGGCCGATGACAATGCCCGCTGCGTGCGTAGAGGCATGCCGGTGCAGACCCTCCAGCTTGAGGCTGACCTCGATCAGCTCGCGCTCGCGTTCGCCGCGGCGCGCCACTTCCTCCAGGCGCGGGCTCTCCTTCAGCGCCTCGGCCAGGACGATCTTCGGGTCCTCGGGCACGAGCTTGGCGATCGCGTCCGCCTCCTCGTAGGGGAAGTCGAGCACCCGGGCCACGTCCCGAATGACCGCCTTGGCCTTCAGGGTGCCGAAGGTGATGACCTGGCCCACCTTGTCCGCCCCGTACTTCTGCGTGACATAGGCGATGACCTCGTCGCGCCGGCGGTGGCCGAAGTCGATGTCGAAATCGGGCAGCGACACCCGGTCCGGGTTCAGGAACCGCTCAAAGAGCAGCCCGTACCGCAGCGGGTTGATGTCCGTGATCCGCAGCGCGTAGGCGGCCAGGGACCCGGCACCCGATCCGCGGCCCGGCCCCACGGGGATGCTCCGCTCCTTGGCGAAGTGGATGAAGTCCCAGACGATGAGGAAGTAGCCGGTGAATCCCATGGCCGTGATCACCGACAGCTCGAAGTCGAGCCGCTCGCGGGCGGCGGGCGGAACCGGATGGAAGCGCTCCGCGAGGCCCCGGTGGGCGAGCTCGGAGAGGTACTGCTCGGGCGTGCTGCCTGCGGGAACCTCGTAGACGGGGAGCTCGGGCCCCGGTTGCGGCACGTCCAGGTCACAGATGTCCGCGACCCGGACGGTGTTGGTGACCGCCTCGGGTATCTCGGCGAAGATCCGGGCCATCTCCTGCGGTGACTTGAAGTAGAACTCGGGGAACTCGAACTTCATCCGCCGACCCTCGGACACCTTCTTGCCCGTGCCGATGCAGATCAGGATGTCCTGGGCCCGGGCGTCCTCCCGCCGGGTGTAGTGCACGTCGTTGGTCGCCACGAGGGGGATGCCGGTGGAGCGGGAGAGCTCCACGAGCTGCCGGTTGACGGTCTTCTGCTCGGGGATGCCGTGGTCCTGCAGCTCGAGCCAGAACCCGTCGGGCCCGAACAGCTCGCGGTAGCGCAGCGCCCGCTTCCGGGCCTCGTCCACCCGACCCTCCAGCAGCAGCGAGGGCACGTCCCCGCTGAGGCACGCGGTGAGGCACACGAGGCCCTCGTGGTAGCGCTCGAGCAGCTCGTCGTCGACGCGCGGCTTGTAGTAGAAGCCCTCGGTGTAGCCGAGCGAGGAGAGGGCCATGAGATTCCGGTATCCCCGCGTGTTCCGCGCCAGCAGCACGAGGTGGTGGTGCCGCACCGTCTTCTCCCCGCCCGCCTTCTCGTGGCGCGAGCCCGGCGCCAGGTAGACCTCGCACCCGATGATGGCCTTGACCGGCGCGGAGCCCTCGCCGCCCCGGCAGGCCTTGAGAAACTTCATCGCACCGAACATGTTGCCGTGATCGGTCAACGCGAGCCGGTCCATGCCGAGCTCACGGGTGCGCGCCACGAGCGAGTCGATCGACGAGGCGCCGTCGAGCAACGAGTAGTCGGAATGGCAATGGAGATGGATGAACGGGACCAACACCCCTCCCGGTGCGCGTGCAAGGATAGCCGCAACGGGCGGGCCTGTAAAGGAGCACCTGGCTGCCGGCCAATGACTTGACGGCGACAGACGTGAGCCTACACTGGCGTCATTCCAAGGGACGGGAGGCGGTCATGGCACGGTACCTCGGGAAGACATGGACGCGGGAGGGGCTGCGGTCGCTGGTCGGCGACCTGGCGCAGGTGGCGGGAGCGCGCCCGTCGGTGCTGAGCGACGGCAAGGCGGAGGGGGTGCGCGCGGTGGAGGTGTACACCGGCAGCGGGTTCGCATTCACGGTGCTGCCCGGGCGCGGCATGGACATCCCCTTCGCCAGCTACGAGGGGAAGTCGCTCTCGTTCCTCTCGGGCACGGGCATCACTCATCCCGGCTACTACGAGGAGCCGGGCCTCGCCTGGCTGCGCGGGTTCTACGCAGGCCTGCTGACCACCTGCGGTATCGCGAACGCGGGGGCGCCGAGCACGGATCGGGGCAGACCGTTCGGTCTCCACGGCCGGTTCAGCAACACCGCGGCCGAAGACCTCAGCGTGAAGCAGGGCTGGGAGGGCGACGAGTACCTCATCCGGATCTCGGGCTCGGTGCGCGAGGCATCGGCGATGAACGAGCACCTCGTGCTGACCCGGACCTTCGAGACCCGGCTCGGAGCCCGGGGGTTCCGCCTGCACGACGTGGTGGAAAACCGCGGCTTCGAGGAGCAGCCCCTGATGCTGCTCTACCACTTCAACTACGGGTATCCCCTGCTCGCCCCGGGCGCGCGGATCGTCGGCCCCTTCCGCTCCTCGGCTGCGCGGGACGAGGAGGCGCGGAAGGGACGGGGCGTCGAGGAGTGCCTCGCGATCGGCGAGCCGGTCGCGGGCTACCAGGAAAAGGTCTTCTTCCACGACCTCGCGGCAGACGCGCAGGGACGCACGCTCGTGGCACTGGTCAACCGGGACGTCGGCGACGGCTCGCCGCTCGCCATCGTGGAGCGATTCTCGGTGAAGGAGCTGCCGGTCTTCACCGAGTGGAAGATGGTGAGGAAGGGATTCTACGTGCTCGGGCTCGAACCGGGCAATGTCTCCCCGCTCGGCCGGGGCGTCCTTCGCGACCGGGGAACGCTGCCGATGCTGGCCGGGCAGCAGACGTACTCCGTCACCATCGATTTCGAGGTCCTGGACACGCCCGAGGAGGTTGCCGCGCTGGAGCGGGAGGCCGCGGCGCTCCGCTAGCGCACGCGAAAGCGCTCACCCACCTCGCACACAGCGGCGATGACCCGTGCGATCTCCTCCTCGGTCAGCGACGGGTAGATGGGCAGGCTGAACGCCGCGCGGTACAGGCGGAGGGCGACGGGGAAATCCTCGGGCCGCAAGGCGTAGCGCTCGCGGTAATAGCTCATCAGGTGCAGGGGGATGAAGTGCACGGAGGTGCCGATCCCCCGCTGCTGCAGCTCGCCCACGAACCGGTCCCGGTCGATGGACAGGCGTTCCGCGCTGAGGCGCACGACGAAGAGGTGCCACCCGTTGTCGTCGGTGTCCTCGGGGAGGTCCAGCCAGTCGCACCCGCCAAGCCCCGCGAGGTACGCCCGGGCCACGCGCCGCCGCAGATCGAGGAATGTCCCGGCCTTCGCGAGCTGCGCGATCCCGATGGCCGAGGCGAGGTCCGTCAGGTTGTACTTGTACCCGGCCTCCACGACGTCGTATTCCCACGAGCCGTTCGCGGCCGTGTAGCGGTTCCAGACGTCCCGGTCGATCCCGTGCAGGCGCATCACCCGGATGCGCTTCGCCAGCTCGTCGCGGCGAGTGACGACCATCCCCCCCTCGCCCGTGGTGATCGCCTTGGTCGCGTAGAACGAGAACACCCCCGCGTCGCCCCAGGTGCCGAGCATGCGGCCCCGGTGGAGGACCGGGAACGCGTGGGCGCTATCCTCGACCACTGGAACGCCGTGGCGTGCCGCAGCTGCGGCGATCGCCTCCATGTCGCACGCCCTGCCTCCCACGTGCACGGGCACGACCGCGGCCACACGCCGGCCCTCCCGGACCGCCGCTTCCAGGGCGGACGCGAGCCGGGCCGGGTCGAGGTTGGCGGTTCGTTCCTCGACGTCGACAAACCGGACGTCGGCGCCGAGGTACCGCACCACCTCCGCCGTGGCCGTGAAGGTGTAGGGCGTCGTGAGCACGAGCGAATCCGGCCCGGTCCCCAGCGCCTCGAGGGCGAGGTGCAGGCCTGCCGTGGCCGAGTTGAGCGCCAGGGCGTGGGGCACCCCGACGGCCCGGGCGAAGGCCTCCTCGAACCGTGCGGTCACCGGCCCGGTCGTCAGCCAGCCGGAGCGCAGCACCGCGAGCACCCCCGCCTCCTCTTCCGGCCCGATGCTCGGTCGCGCGAAGGGGATCGCCGGGGCCGTGCGGCCGCTAGAACTCCGGTTCTTCATCGAAGGGTCCTACGGTGGGGATGACCTCATGGAGCACCTCGCGCAGCGCGCGCCGGTTGCGGAAGAGAGCGGCGTGCGCGCTTTCGTGGAAGCAGATCGGCTGGAGACGCTCGAGCACCGGGTTGATCCGTCCGTTGATGAGTGTGCGGCGCTGCAGCTTCATGATACGGGGGTGGGTGGTCGGCTCGGGGCGCTCGCTGTCCGCGTAGAGCCGCTCCGTGAGCTTCTCGCCCCGGCGCAGCCCCGTGTACACGATGGGGATGTCGGCGTCCGGCTCGAAGCCGTAGAACCGGATCATCTGCTCGGCCAGCTCGCGGATCGACACGTCCTCGCCCATGTCGAGGAGGTAGACCTCGCCCCCGTCGCCCACCCCGCCGGCCTGCAGCACGAGCGACGAGGCCTCGGGGATGGTCATGAAGAAGCGCCGCATGTCCGGGTGCGTCACGGTGACCGGCCCGCCCTTCAGGATCTGCCGGCGGAACAGCGGCAGGATGCTGCCCCGCGAGCCGAGCACGTTGCCGAAGCGCACGACGAGGAAGTGCCGTCCCTTGCGTCCCTCGCGCAGCACGATCTCCTCGGCGAGCAGCTTCGAGGCGCCGTAGACGCCCGCCGGCTCCACGGCCTTGTCGGTCGAGATCAGCACGAAGCGCTCGACGCCGGCTTTCAGCGAGGCATCCACGACGTTGCGCGTGCCGAACACGTTGTTCTTGACTGCCTCGATGGGGTTCCCCTCCAGCATCGGGACGTGCTTGTGCGCCGCCGTGTGGATCACCACGCTCGCCCGGGTGCGCCGAAGGATGAAGGCCATGTACTCGCGGTCCTGGATCTCGCCGAGGATCGGCACGATCGTCGCCCGTTCACCGACCCCCTCCTCCTGCAGCAGGCGCAGCTCGTGCTCGATTTCGTACAGGCTGTTCTCGCCGTGGCCGAACAGGTAGAGGCGCTCCGCCCCGCCCTCCAGCAGCTGGCGGCACAGCTCCGAGCCGATGCTGCCGCCCGCGCCGGTCACGAGGACGCGCCGGCCCCGCACGTAGGCGAGGCTCTTCTTCAAATTGACCTTCACCGGGCTGCGGGCGAGGAAGTCCTCGGGGTCGATCTCGCGCGCCTGGATCAGGTGCGCCGTGCCGTCGAGCACCTGCGACAGCTGCGGCACGAGCCGGACGCGGGAGAACCCCGCCCGCCGCAGCACGGCCCAGATGCGCGCCAGCTGCTCGCGCGACGCGCTGGGGATGGCGATGATCGCCTCGTCGGCGGGGGCGTTTTTCAGTATGTCGGCCACCGCGTCGATGGGGCCGAGGATCGGCACGCCGTCCACGCGCCGGCCGATTTTCGCGGGATCGTCGTCGAGGAACGCCACCACCCGGCCGAAGACGCGCTTCTGCCGTATCTCCCGGGCCAGCGTCTCGCCCGTGAAACCGGCTCCTACGATATAAATGCTCCGCGCGTCGCTCGCCATCCCCTAGAGCATCGGCGGCGGGGCGGCGGGACGTGAACCGTGATGGCCGGCAGCATCAAGGCCGCTGCCCGGCGGTCGATACTGGAAAGGACGTGAAACGGAGACTCACCGTGAACAGCCGATGCTGCTTCCCCCGCGCCCTGGCGCTCGTGTTCCTCCTGCTCCCCGTCCGCCCCGCCCCCGCGGAAACCTTCCTCATCGCCGTGACCGAGACGGACGACGGGGAACCCTCCTCGCCGCCGCTCGCCGCCCGGGAGGGGATCCTGGCCGCGCTCTTCGACGGGGAGCACATCGGCTTCGAGTTACCGGCCGACGAGCCTCCGCAGTCCGCCGACTCCCTGCGGCTCCTCGCCGTCGAGGCAGGCGCGGGCACCGTGGCTGTGATCGTGGTAGACTGGCACCAGGAGCGCATTCCCGGCGGGGCGCTTCGAGTGTCGGGCCGGGGAAGCATCGTGCTGGTCGATGCGCACACGGGACGGCAGACCGCCAGCCTGCCCCTCGCGGTGGGAAACGAGGGCCGCGAGCGAATTGCCGACCGCCCCCTGCTGGGGGTGGAGATCGGGTCGGCGCTGATCGAAGCGTTCCGCGTATCGTCGGCCGGCCCCTGAGAACGGGAGAAAAGGGGGCGAGAAACCCCGTTTTTCTTCCGATAGTACAAGGAGGAGCATCAGCCCATGAAGAGATGGCCCCTCGGCTTCCTCCTTGTGCTCGCCCTCTCCGCTCATGCCGAAAGCTTCTGGGACGGCAACGCGGCCGTACAGCGCGGCGACGCGGCGTTCGAAGCCGGCATGTTCGCGGTGTCGAGCGCCTTCGCGCGCGGCACCGAGATCGTCATTGAGGATCTCGCCTCCGGAAAGACGACCACCGCCCGCGTGACCGGAAGGGTCGCCGACCGGCTGGACATCCTGGTGCTCCTCTCACCCGCCGCGGCCCTTCCGCTCGGTCTCGAACTGGGCGACATCGCGTACGTACGGGTGACGGTCAGGCGGGTCGCCGCCGAAAGCACGCCGATCCTGTCCGAAGACACCGCGCCGAGCCCCGACCCCGACCGGGTCCCCCCCGCCGTCCTGCGCGAAGCGACGGTTGCGGAGACCGGCGAGGCGACGACGGTCGCGGAGCCCGTGAAGACCACGACCGCCCCCGCCAAGCAACCCGAAGCCGAAGCGCTCGCTCCGACGGAAACACCCGCGGCCGAGGTGGCCGAGGTGGAGGCGGTCGAGGCGCCCGCCGAGGAACCCGAAGCCGAAGCCGTCGCACCGGCAGAAGTGACCGCAGCGGAGGCAGAGAGTACCGAGGTCCCAGCCGAAGAAGCCGTGGCCGAGGTCGAGGCAGCCGAGGCGGTCGCCCCTGTTGAAGAACCCGTCACCTCGGCGGAAGACGCGGCCTTCCTCGCCGGGCTGGCAGCGCGCTCGCCGCAGAAGCAGCTCTTTCTCCCTCCCCGCGAGGATGAGATGTTCGCCTACCAGGAGCCCGTCGAGCCGACGGCCGAGCAGGTTGCGGAAGCAGCCGAGGTCGTCGCGCAGCCGGCGGAAACCGCCACGACGGCCGTGGAGGCCACTGCGGCGGCAGCGCCCGAGATCGCTTCCGACACCGGCCCTTCCGAGCCGGGGGACACCTCCGAATCGATCGCGCTCGCTGAAGCCCAGCCCCCGGCAGAGATCCGGCCCGAGCTCGTGGAAACGCTCGCCGCCAAAGCGCCTGAAACCGTTGCCGAACCCGAAAGGTCGTTCGCCGAACCCGCGACCGTCCTGATGGAAGCCGTCGTCGCCCCGGCAGCCGGTTCCGGTGCGGAGCCGCAAGCCGCGAAACCTGCAGCCGCGGCCGTCGCCGCGGCGACCGTCGCGAAACCCGCGGAAGCCCCCGCCGCGGCAGCAGCCGCAAAACCCGCCGAAGTCAAGCCAGCCGCGGTTCAGACCGTGCTCGACCTGCCGGCCAAAGGGACGCTGACGTGGTACCTGCAGCTGGCCGCCTACACGAACGAGACGCTGGCGAGGGACACGGCCGCGCGGCTCTCATCCACCTACCCGGTCCTCGTGCTCGCGCCGCAGGCCGGCGCGAAACCGCTCTACCGGGTCTTCGTCGGCCCCCTGAACCGGGCCGAGAGCGGCACCCTGCTGAACTATTTCCACTACCGGGGCTTCCCGGACGCGTTCGTGCGGACAGCCCAGAAGTAAGGGCTGTCGGGGTCGCCACGGCGTGTACGCCGTGGCTGTGGTTGCATTCCCGCGCTTCCCGGGGCACAATGGCCGGGCCATGACGCGAGGGGAAGCGGTGAAGCGGGTCGCGGAGCTCTCGCGGCTTTTGTTGAAATACCAGCACGCGTACCACGTCCTCGACCGGCCGCTCGTCTGCGACCGCGAGTACGACCGTCTGTTCGACGAGCTCGTACGTCTCGAGACCGAGCACCCCGATCTCTCCCTGCCCGACTCCCCCACCCGCCGCGTCGGCTCGGACCTGACCCAGGAGCTTCCCGAGGTGCCGCACACCCTGCCCGTGCTGAGCCTGGACAAGGCGTACTCGGACGCCGAGGTTGCCGCGTGGGTGCAGAAGACGGCCCGGAATGCAGGGGAGCAGCTCGCGTTCGTCTGCGAAGAGAAGATCGACGGCTCCTCGATCGTCCTCTACTATAAAAGAGGGGTCCTGGCCCGTGCGGTCACCCGGGGCAATGGCCTGGTGGGCAACGACGTCACGGCCAACGTGAAGACCATCGGCGCGGTGCCCCTGCGCCTCGCCAAGGACGCCACCCTCGCGGCCCGGGGGGAGATCTTCCTGCCGCTCGGCAGGTTCGCCGCGGTCAACGCCGGGATGGCGGAGCCGTATGCGAACCCCCGGAACCTCGCAGCGGGCACGCTGCGCCGTGTGAAGAGCCGCGAAGCCGCGGCGGTGCCCCTCGACATCTTCGTCTACGAAGGCTTCTTCACCCCGCCCGCGGCGACCCACCGCGAGGCCCTCGAGCGGCTGGCCGCCCTCGGGTTCCGGCTGAACCCCGCGGCCGGCTGGTTCTCCGACGCCGGCGACCACGAGGCAGTGCTCCGCGCGCACCCGACCTGGACCGTGGGGAAGCTGGCAGACATCGGCGCGTTCCTCGCCGCAGAGCGCGAGCGGCGCCCGAGCCTCGAGCACGAGATCGACGGCATCGTCATCAAGGTCGACGAGCTGGCAGTCCGGGAGCGCCTCGGCGCGACGGGACACCACCCCCGCTGGGAGATCGCCTACAAGTTCGAATCGCCCGAGGGCGTCACCACGGTGACGGCCATCGAGGTGCAGGTTGGCCGCACGGGCAGGATCACACCCGTGGCGCGCGTGGAGCCGGTGAGAATCTCGGGGGCCACCATCTCGAACGTCACCCTTCACAACCAGGATTACGTGGACCTGCTCGAGCTGGCGGTCGGCGACAAGGTTGCGGTGTCGCGCCGCGGGGACGTCATTCCTGCCGTCGAGCGCGTGCTCGAGAAGAACGAAGACGGCAACGCCACGTGGCGGATGCCCGCCTCGTGCCCGTCGTGCGGGCGGCCGCTGGAGAAGCAGGGTGCCCACCACTTCTGCGGGAATTTCGACTGTCCGGACCAGGTCCGGGGCAGGCTCTCGTTCTTCGTAGCTCGGGGCCAGATGGACATCGCGGGCATCGGTCCCGAGACTGTCGAGGCCCTCGTGTCCCGGGACCTCGTACGCGACGTGGAAGACCTCTACACCTTCGATCCCGACGCTCTGCTGGAGGTCCCCGGCTTCGGTGAGAAGAAGATCGCGCAGATCCGGCAGGGCATCGAGGCGAGCCGGAAGCAACCCTTCCGGGTGGTGCTCCCCTCCCTCGGCATCCCGGAAATCGGCGGCAAGGTCGCCGAGCTCCTCATCGAGGCCGGGTGGGGCGACATAGACCGGCTCAACACCCTCGCCGACGCCGGAACCTCCGACCCCCTCCTCGAGATCCACGGCATCGGCGAACGCACGGCCAGCGTGCTGCTGCAGGAGCTCGCCTCACCACGGATGCACCGCCGCGTCGAGCGTCTGAAGGCGGCCGGCCTGATGTTCCGCGAGGCACCGCGCCGGCCCGCGAAAGGGCTGCCGCAGACGTTCTCGGACCAATCCTGGTGCGTCACAGGCAGCTTCGAGCGCTTCCAGCCCCGGGAGAAGGCCATGGAGGATGTCGTGAAGCGCGGCGGCAAGGTTGTATCCTCCGTCAGCGCGAAGACCACGCACCTCCTCGCCGGCGAAGGTGCCGGGAGCAAGCTCGCCAAGGCGCGCGGGCTGGGGGTGACCGTGGTCACGGAGGCGGAGTTCCTGCACCTGCTCGGTCGTGACTGAACGCCCGGGGAGGAGGCATCTCATGAAACGTCTTTATCTGCTCATTGCGGTGGTGCTGTGTCTCGGTCTGCTCTTGACAGGCTGCGCGCAGGACCGGACCAAGACCGCGAAGACCAAGATCGGGCTCGTGTTCGACCTGGCCGGGCGGGGCGACAACTCGTTCAACGATTCCGCCTACGCCGGTCTCGTGCGCGTTGCTAAGGACTACAAGGGCTGGAT
>JAPLSM010000389.1 GCA_026398635.1 Spirochaetota bacterium
GGCCGGCATGCCCCTGCCCCGGAGTCGAAGCACGGCGCCCGGCTGGGTGCCCGGCGGGATCTTCATGGCGACGGGGCCTTCCAGGGTCGGCACGCTGGCCTCGGCGCCGAGCGCCGCCTCGGTCATGCCGACACGTACCTCCGTGAGGAGGTCGTCGCCCCGGCGCTCGAAGCCGGCCTTCGGAAGCTCCTCGACAACCACGTAGAGGTCGCCGGTTCCCCTCGGCCCTGCCTCGCCTCGCCTTTCATGCGCAGGCGCGAACCGGTGTCCACCCCCGGCGGCACCTTCACCAAGAGGGTGCGCGTCGCCTTCACACGGCCCTCGCCCCGGCAGGTCCCGCACGGCTCCTGCACCACCGTGCCCGTGCCCCGGCACCGTGCGCAGGGCTGGGCCATCTGGAAGATGCCGCTTGACACCACCCGCTGTCCGGTGCCCCGGCAGTCAGGGCAGCTCGAGCGCGAGGTGCCCGGCCGGGCACCCGAACCGCCGCACGCCTGGCAGGACTCGTATCGGGGCACGGTCACGGTCTTCTCGGTGCCACGGAAGGCTTCGTCAAGGGTGACGGTCGCCGCGATCTCGAGGTCACGGCCCCGCTCGCCGACCGGCCCGTCACCCGGCGCGGTTCCCGCCCTCCGCCGGCCCCCGCCAGCGCCGAACACGTCGAACCCCATCCCGCTGAAGAGGTTCTCGAAGAAGCTGCCGCCCAGGCCCAGGTCGCCCATGCCTTCGAAGGCGCCCGAGAAGTCGGTGCCCCGGAACACGTCCTCCCGGGCGTAGCGCTGGTCGATGCCCTGGTGCCCGTACTGGTCGTAGAGCGCGCGCTTCTGCGGGTCCGAGAGCACCGCGTAGGCCTCGGACATCTCCTTGAACCGCTCCTCGGCCTGCTTCTTCTCGGCAGCCGGCACCCGGTCCGGGTGGTGGCGCAGGGCCAGCTCCCGGTAGGCCTTCTTGATCTCCTCGTGGGTGGAACTCTTCTTCACCCCGAGCACGTCGTAGTAGTCGCGCTTCGCTGACATAGGTAAATCCGCGGGTCCTTCGATTTCGAGAGCCCGGGCTACTTCTTCTCTTCCCGGAACTCGGCGTCGATCACGTCGTCGTCGGGCTTCTTGCGGCCGCTGTCGCTGCCGGATCCTGCCTGGCCCTGGTCGGGTCCCGGGCCCCCCTGCGGCTGCTCGGGTCCCGCGCCGCCCTTCGCCTGAGTCTGCTTGTAGATCTCCTCGGCCAGCTTGTGGGAGGCCTTCGTCAGGTCTTCCATGCCCTTCTTGATCCTCTCCAGGTTCCGGTCCTTGATGGCCGACTTCAGGTCGTTCAGCCTGCTCTCGATGTCGGCCCGCTCGGCCTGGCTCACCTTGTCGCCGTAGTCCTTGAGGCTCTTCTCGACCGAGTACGCGAGGGTGTCGGCCTGGTTGACCTGCTCGACCTCTTCCTTCTTCTTCACGTCGTCTGCGGCGAACTGCTCGGCCTGCCGGACCATCTTCTCGATCTCTTCCTTGGATAACTTTTTAGGGGCTGTGATTTTAATGCTCTGCTGCTTGCCCGTGCCGAGGTCCTTGGCCGCGACGCTCACGATGCCGTTGGCGTCGATGTCGAACGACACCTCGATCTGCGGCACGCCGCGCGGCGCGGGGGGGATGCCCAC
>JAPLSM010000279.1 GCA_026398635.1 Spirochaetota bacterium
CTGTACCTCGACGTGCGCCGCGGAGCAGCGTTCGGCATCGACGGCTGCCGGGTGGTCCGGGCAGCGGTCACCGCCGACCGGGCCGACCTGGCGATCGAGACGCTGCGGCGCGGCCCGCGCGCCCTGCCGCTCGCCGTGAAGGCATCCGGCATCGGGGCGTCCCGGTACGCGCTGCGCGTCAATGGGCTCGACCTTGGAACGTACGACCGCGCCGATCTGGAGCGCGGCATTCCGCTTGCGGCGAAGAGCGTGGGAAAGGAAACGACATGAGCGATCCATCGAGGGGCACCGAACGCGTGAACCAGCTCGGCGGGGGCAACTGGGCCGCCGTGGTGCTGCTGGCATTCTCGGGCCAGCTCGCCTGGGCCGTGGAAAACCAGTTCTTCAACACCTTCCTGTACGACAAGATCACTCCCGACCCCCGGCCCATCTCGTGAATGGTCTCGATCACAGCCGTGGTCGCCCTGCTCACGACCATCCTCATGGGCACACTCAGCGACGGCGTACGCGGCGGCCGCTGGGGCAGGCGCAGGCCGTTCATGCTGATCGGCTACCTGTTCTGGGGCATCTTCACAGCGGTGTATCCCCTCGCCGCGCTCTTCCGGTCGGTGACGATCGGCGTAGGCATGGCGATCCTCTTCGACAGCGTCATGAGCTTCTGGGGGTCGACGGCGAACGACGCGGCGTTCAACGCCTGGATCACCGACATCACGACCGACGGCAATCGGGGCGCGGTGGTGGGCGTGACGGAGATCCTGAAATGGATCGCCCTGCTCGTGACCTACGCGGGTGCGGGCTTCCTCGTGGCCGCCCTCGGCTACACCGGCTTCTTCGTGGCCATCGGCGCGCTCGTCACGGTGATAGGCGTGATCGGGGCGTTCGTCGCCCGTGAGCCGCCGGCGGTCGAACCGCCCCGCGAAGGCTACTGGAAGCGGATCGCCGGCACGTTTCAGTGGAGGAGTCTGAAGGAGAATCGCACCCTGCTCGCCATTCTCGTGTCGGTGGCCGTTTGGAACACCGCGTTCAACGTCTTCTTCCCCTACCTGATGATCTACCTCCAGCACTACGTGCGGTTGCCCGTGGCGCAGTCGTCGATGCTCATCGCCATCGCGATCTTCGTCGGCGGCATCGCGGCGGGCTACCCGCTCGGCATCCTCGCCGACCGGTGGGGCCGGAGGCCCGTGGCCTTCGCCGCCATTGCCCTCGAGGCGGCCGGGCTCCTGCTGTTCTCCTTCACGAAGTCCTTCGTTGCGCTGCTCGCCTCGGGCATCCTCTGGGTGATGCCCATGGCCGCGTGGTCCATCGCGACCACCGCGTGGGAGAAGGACCTCTTCCCCGAGGAGAAGCGCGGCCAGTTCCAGGGCTGGGAGATCCTGTTCCGGGTGACGATCGCCATGACCCTCGGACCGCTCCTCGGCGGGTGGCTCGCCACCCGCTACGGGATCCCCACGGTGCTGGACGGCAAGCCCGGCTTCATCCCTACGCCGATCCTCTTCCAGGTCGCGGCGGCGGGCACGCTGCTCGCGGCCATCCCCCTGCTCGCGACGAGGGAGAAGAAGCGGGAAGCCGCCGCTGCCAGCTGAAGGAGGCCGTTGGCGCGGGCCCTGACATGATCCCGCCCGCGTGCCAGGCCACGCGCGGGCCGGGAAGGTATCGCGCCCCAGCCCCGATTTCCACCCGCAAATGTCCCATTTTCCGGGAACCTTGGCACGGATATTTCATAGGAAAGAAATCACTTCCGGTGGTACCGGTTAATACGGAGGCGGGTTCCGGTTCAGTGCATTGAATGCCTGGCAATGCCGAAAC
This sequence comes from Spirochaetota bacterium, assembly GCA_026398635.1. Taxonomy (GTDB): domain Bacteria; phylum Spirochaetota; class Spirochaetia; order SZUA-6; family Fen-1364; genus JAPLSM01. Next base: position 1,807 of record JAPLSM010000279.1, read on the forward strand.
GGTAGTAGGCCCGGTACGCATATGAAGACAAACAAGCACATCCTCACCCTGGCACTTCTTGCCGCGGCGCTTACCCTCGCGAGCTGCAAGAACCCGCTGCTGAGCGTCGGCCTCGGCGACAAGGTCGACATCCTGCCGCCCGGCATCAGCATCGTGCCGCTGAACGGCGTCCAGAACGGCGCCTACATCCACGGCACGGTGACGGTGAACGGCAAGGTCTCCGACGACGTCGGGGTGTCGACCGTCACCTGGATGTTCGCCGACGAAGCCACCGGGGACCCGTCGCCGACGGGCACTGCCACCCTCGATGCGGAGAAGACGAACTGGAGCTTCGTGCTCGACACGCAGAACCCCGCGTGGAGCGCCAATCTGCGCGCCGACGGCGAGAAGAGCTTCACCATCACGGTCACCGACGAGGCGGGCAAGAGCACCGAGACCCGGATGCTCCTGATCTTCGACAACACTCCGCCCAGCGCCACCTTCATCAACCCGGCGGACGGCGCCTCGATCTACGGCCAGGTCAACCTGCGCGGGGCCAGCTCGGACAACACGAGCCTGATCAAGGTGCAGGTCCGCATCGGCAACGTCCCGTCGATGGACCCGAACGACTCGGTGAACGGATTCGTGGACATCGTGGGCAGTAAGTACGACTGGGTCCGGTCCTTCACCGCCGAGGCGTTCAAGG
>JAPLSM010000181.1 GCA_026398635.1 Spirochaetota bacterium
GATATAACGCTGTCACGAATCACCAATTGATCGAATTGACAAGAAAATTATACCCCAGAATACCCCGGAGAATCAAACTGATAGTGGTGGTGCGCGATACCCGCGGCGCTCGGGAGCTCGTCAGGCCCCGGCCCGTCAGCAGCGATCCAATTCAGGGCTCGTGCTCTTCTGTAAAACTAGTGCCGTCACCGAGCAGGGAGGGAACGCGAGAGTCCCGCGCCACGCGGCCTCGGTGACCCTCTCGATCGCTTCCTCCGGCCTGTCCGCGGTGTTCCTCGCCAGGCAGTCTTTCGCGCACACGGTGTGGATCTGCACGGTCCGCGGGACTTCAAAGCCGGAAACGTCCACCGCAGTCTCCTGGCTCTCCCGGTAGTCGCGGTTGATGACGAACACCGTCAGTCGACGGTTATCCACTGTGGCGCTCGCATCGAGCAGGGGGAACGCAGCGCGCCGGGGAAGGTCGAGGAAATCGTATGGGAAGCCAGTCGCGCCCTCGGCAGCGCGACGTGGTAGAGGGCCTGTGTCGCGGCACGCGCTGAAGAACACGTCGGGGCCATCGGGAGGCCGGTAGCCGCCGAGGTAGTACGCGCTGCACTCGAAGCCCACGGGCACATTGAACGTATGCACGATGCAGAGGTGGTCCCCACGGACTTCATCCACGGCAACCGCAACTCGATCTACGAATCGCTCGTAACGAAGCGGAAATACCTGAAGGGCGGGAAGCGCTTCTTCAAGGTGGTGTCCGGGTACAGCGACGAGCGGGGCTGCTCGTGCCGGACCGTGTACCTCTGGGACGCCCCGGCGACGAGCCGGGGCGTTGTCAGTGCCGGAGTCTGACTCTGGGAGTGTCCTCCGAACGAGTCAGGGCACCTTCGGAAATGCGAACGGATCCACCACGACTACACCGTCGTAATGGCGCCCTTCTCCCATGTCCTCCGAGAACAGGCGGCCGCACCCCGAGAGCACGGCGGTCGCGAGTATGAGGGCATCCCAGTACGCAAGCTGGTGCCGAGCTTGGAGGCGAATGGCAGCTTTGACGCTATCGTATTCGACCGAAACGACCTGCAGCGCGCGGAAGTGCTCGATCTCCTTCCCCGCGGTTTCGCGATCGAGCGGCGTGTGGATTTTCTGGGTGACCGTCACCCAGAACTCGCTCAGCACCTGCGAGGAGATCACTCCCAGACCGCTGCGGATGCCGTCTGCTATCAACTGGACCGCTGCGTTTTTTTTCCGTTCATCCGAGCTGTCGTTCGCGTACACTAGAACATTCGTGTCCAGGAAATACCTATCTCCGGGCATGCAGGTCGTCTCGTGTCCAGGTCATGGGGCCCACCACGGCCTTGCTCGACCGGAGCAGCTGCACCAGCTCGTCGACCGATCCTTCCTTCAGCCTTGCCTCCTGCTCCACGAGCCCCTGCAGGTAGTCACGGATCAAGCCGGTCAAGGTCGTATCCTTGTCGATTGCGATCTTCCGTGCCTTTTTCAGGAGGTCTTCCCTGAAAGCCATTGTGATATTCGGCATTACCAACCTCCACATAATATGTATAACACATTACTACGTGTGAGTCAAATGGGAAACTATCTTCCTTGGGGCAGCCGCGGGCAATAATGTTCACTCGCTTCCTTTCGAATCCCTTCCGCTCCGCGATGGTAACGCGCCGCCGCAAAGGGTGACAAGCGGAATGGGCCAGCGCACGCTTGCGGTCCACCGGTCTGAGCGACACCGAAGGCGAACCGCAGGGGCCAGGCGGACGGCGGGGATCGCTGGTGACGGGAAACCCGCCTTGAGCAGAACGCGGAGATCCTTGCCGTCGTGTGCGTCACGCAACTCATCCGACCCGGGACGCCGGTCTGTTAGGGCGGCATATGCCATGCCTTCGACATGTCGACCATGCAGATCGTTTTCGGGGGACCCGTGGCGGCGCTCTTCGGCGTGGCCATGGCGGAGGTCGGCAAGAGCTACGGGTTGCCCGTCTACATCAACGTTGGCCTCACGGACGCCAAGCTGGTCGACGCGCAGGCCGGGCTCGAAGCGGGAATCACGCTGGCCCTGGGCGCCGCCGCGGGGGCGGACATTTTCGGGCACCTCGGGATCTGCGGCGCCGAATGATAGAATGTTTTAGTTCCGTCAAGCCCTCCGGTTGGCGAGTGCCACTTTCCTGGGACGTCGACTGACGTGCGTTTTTGCGCCGTCTCTCTTGATTTTCTCTACCCCTTGCATGGTACCATGTCTCCGCGCTGGGA
>JAPLSM010000469.1 GCA_026398635.1 Spirochaetota bacterium
TGCGTTTCCGGGCGTAGGGAAGCCCTTTCGGCCTTCATCCGGCCGTCGCCCGCAGCCGCGATGGCCGCCATGAAACCGGAGGGCCCTCCGCCCACGATCGCGATCCGCTTCATATCCGGCGGGCACTCTATCACAGAAGGCGGCGCCTCCGACATCCCATTGGGCGGCAGCCTCCGCCCATCCGTGGGTAAGGCCCGACGGGTGTGCGATGCGCCGCCTTCCGCCCATCCCTGGGCAAGGATGTCCAAGGTCGGCCGAGTCCATGGATGGACGGAAGGCCGACCCTGGGCAATGGGCAGCTGCGGTCCCAGAATTATTTTCAAAAACCTTCTCGGAAGTATTGCATTGGGACCGACCATGTAGTATGAATTCTGGTGTTGATACTGGGGAGGGGAACTCGCTCGCCGCTCGTGGGATTTTTTTTACACGACAACGGAAGAGGAGACCCGGATCCGGGGGGGAACGTGGTTCCCCTGCCCGATAAGATGAAGGAAGAGGTGCGTACAGACAATGGAGACCAGGGTGCTCGGCACTGAGGAGGCAGAACCTCCAGGTACTCGTACCGCGGTCCGCGAGGCCGGCGACGTTGCCGGGATGCGGACTGCGATCCCGCCCTTTGCGCCTTACCCGCGCATCATCAAGCGTCAAGTCAGTCCTGTCCTGCGGTTCCCGATCTCGGAGCGTTCCGAGGCGTTCCGCGCCCGATTCTTCCCCGAGGCGACTGCCGCGGAGTGGTGCGACTGGCGGTGGCAGCTGCGCCACCGGATCCGCACGCTCGACGAACTCGAGCGGATCATCCGCCTGACCACCGACGAGCGTACGGCCATCGCGCGCCACCGCGGGTCGCTGCCGGTTTCGATCACGCCCTACTACGCGGGCCTCATCGACGCGCACGACGCGTCCCAGCCCCTGCGCCGGACGATGATCCCCGTCACCGACGAGTACCTGGGCTCCCCCGGCGAGGCCGAGGACCCGCTCGGCGAGGACGCTGACAGCCCGGTGCCCGGCCTCGTGCACCGATACCCCGACCGGGTGCTGTTCCTCGTGGCGAACTCGTGCGCGGCCAACTGCCGCTACTGCACGCGATCGCGCATGGTCGACAACCCCGAGCGCAACACGTGCTCGCAGACGCAATGGGAGCAGGGCCTCGCCTACATCGCGGCCCACCCCGAGGTCCGCGACGTGCTGCTGTCCGGCGGCGACCCGCTGATCCTCTCCGACGACCGTCTCGACTGGCTGCTCGGGAGGCTGCGGGCCATCCCCCACGTGGAGTTCATCCGCATCGGCACCAAGGTGCCCGTGGTGCTCCCCCAGCGCGTGGGGCCGTCGCTGACCCGGGTGTTGAAGCGCTACCATCCCCTGTGGATGAGCATCCATTTCACCCACCCCGACGAGCTCACCCCCGAAACCCGTGAGGCGTGCAGCCGTCTGGCCGACGCGGGCATCCCCCTCGGCAGCCAGACCGTGCTGCTCTCCGGCATCAACGACCGGGTGGATGTCATGACCGAGCTCGTCCATGGGCTGCTGAAGGCGCGCGTCAAGCCTTACTACCTGTACCAGTGCGACCCGATTGTCGGCTCGTTGCACTTCCGCACGCCCGTGCAGAAGGGTCTGGAGATCATCCGGGGCCTGCGGGGCCACACCACCGGCTACGCAGTGCCCTCCTACGTGATCGACGCGCCCGATGGCGGCGGCAAGATTCCGATCCTGCCCGACTACGTGGCGGGGCGCGACGGGGACGACCTGGTGCTGACCAACTACGAGGGCAAGCTGTTCCGCTACCCCGATCCGGGCGGGAAGCTCGGCCGGGACCGGACGCTGCCTCTGTTCCCGGAGGGGAACGGCTGACGAACCGCAGAGCGGTCATCCTCCACGGGCGGGTCCCGCCCGACGCCCCC
>JAPLSM010000424.1 GCA_026398635.1 Spirochaetota bacterium
GCCTCCTCGTTGGCTTCGGGACCATCGGGATCCTGCTCGCCCTCCGGGTCGAGTTCGCCTTCGTGTGGGGGTTCCTCGCGTTCCTGCTGAATTTCGTGCCCGGCGCCGGGCCTGTCGTGGCGATCGCCCTGCCCGTGCTGATCGCCGCTGCGGCACATGCCTTCTGGCCGACCGCGGTCCTTGTGGTCGGCCTCCTTGGGGCGCTCCACGTGGGCCTCTCGAACGCACTGGAGCCGAAGCTGATGGGCGACCACCTCGATCTCTCTTTCCTCGTCGTCTTCGTGTCGCTGCTGTTCTGGGGCTGGCTGTGGGGGGCGGCGGGCGTCCTGCTCGCCGTGCCGCTCACAGCCACGGTGAAGATCGTACTCGAGCACATCCCCCGCACGCGGCGCTTTGCAGTGCTGCTGCAGCGGTCTCGGCCGCGGAGGCCAGCGTGAAGCCGGCCCTGGCGCTCGCGTTTGCGGCGGTCCTGGTGTCGGCCGGCTGCAGCGGACGCAGCGCCGGGGCCGCGTCCGCTTCCTCCCGGGAGCCGTCCTCCATCCAGTGCGTCGGCTCGGACACCCTCGTCAACCTCGCCCTGGCGTGGGCCGAGTCGTGGATGGCAGCCCATCCGGAGGCGCGCATCTCCGTGACGGGTGGCGGGTCGGGTACGGGCATCGCAGCCCTTGCGGCCGGCACGGCTGATATCGCTAATGCCTCGCGGGAGATGAGCGCCGAGGAGATCGCAACCGCGCGCGCGAACGGCATCGAGCCGGTCCGGCACTCGGTTGCCCTCGATGCGATCGCGGTGGTCGCCCACCCGTCGAACCCGGTGTCGAGCCTCACCCTCGAACAGGTCTCGGCGGTCTACACGGGGCGCATCACCCGATGGGCCGGGCTCGGCGGCGAGGACCGGCCCATCGTGCTCCTGTCGCGGGAGAGCAACTCCGGTACGTACGTGTACTTCCTCGAGCAGGTCATCCGGCTCGGGAGAAAGGATTCGAAGGACCTCTTTTCGCCCGAAACGCTTCTCATGCCTTCCTCCGAAGGCATCAGCGCCGAGGTACGGCAGAACCGGAACGCGATCGGGTACGACGGACTCGGTTACGTCACGGCGGACCAGAAGACCATCGCCATCGCACGGGACCCGGACTCACCGTTCGTGCTCCCTTCGGCGGCCACGGTGATCGACGGGACCTACCCCGTTTCCCGGCCGCTGTTCATGTACACGGCGGGCGTACCGGCGGGCGCGGTGAAGGAGTTCCTCGACTTCGTCACCGGTGAGGGGCAGGGCATCGTCGCCGGGCTCGGCTTCATACCGCTTCAGGGGGACGGCCGATGAAGCAGTCTGCAGCCCGGCCGACCCGGTGGACTGAGTTCGCGGCTGAAACGCTCATCCGGGTGCTCGGCTTCTCCACGGTCTGTTTCGTGCTGCTAATCTTCCTGTTCCTCCTGCGCGAGGGTCTTCCCGTGCTGGCCGGGGTACGCCTCGAAAACCTCTTCGGCACGGCGTGGTACCCGACCTTCGGAAGCTTCGGCACCGTGCCGCTCATCCTCGGTTCCGTGCTCGTCACCCTGCTCGCCGTGCTCATCGCCGTGCCGCTGGGGGTTGCCGCCGCCGTGTTCGTACGCGAGGTCGCGCCGCCCTGGGCGCGCGAGGTGCTGAAGCCGGTGATCGAGGTGCTCGCGGGCATCCCCTCGGTGGTGCTCGGCTTTTTCGGCATGACCCTCATCGCCCCCGTCATCGGCACCGCGCTCGGTGCGCCGACGGGCCTCACGGCCTTCACGGGCGGACTGGTGCTCGGCTACATGGCGCTGCCCACGGTGATCAGCGTGGCCGAGGATGCCCTCGACGCGGTGCCGAAGGGCTACCGCGACGCGGGGCTCGCCATGGGCGCGACCCGGTGGCAGGTGATCTGGCGCGTGGTGGTGCCCGCGGCCCGGTCGGGCATCGTGACCGCGGTGATGCTGGGCATGGGCCGGGCGATCGGCGAGACCATGGCGGTGATGATGGTGACGGGCAACGCGGCTCGGCTGCCGATCGACCTCGCCTCGGTGCTCAAGCCGGTCCGGACCATGACCGCCACCATTGCAGCCGAGATGGGAGAGGTGGCGCGCGGCAGCACCCACTACCGCGCCCTGTTCGGCATCGGCATCCTCCTGTTCGTGCTGACCTTCCTCATCAACCTCGCGGCAGCCCGCGCCATCTTCCGTAAGCGCCGGAAGGGAGGGCTGCGCTGATGGGCGTACCCGGCGGTCCCGGCACCGTCTCTGTCGGCAGCGGTGCCCGCGCTCCCCGCAGCCGCGGGCTCGGCCAGCACCTCGGCTTTGCGGTTCTCAGCCTCGCGACGCTCGTGGTCGTGGCGCCCATCCTGTTCGTGGTGCTCACCATCGTGGCGAAGGGGCTGGCAGCGATGGACTGGGAGTTCCTGACCGCGATGCCCCGATCCGGCATGAAGGAAGGCGGGATCCTCCCCGCCATCGTGGGCACGCTGCTCCTCACCTTCGGGACCGCGCTGGCCGCGGTGCCCATCGGCGTGGGCGGCGCGATCTACCTGTCGGAGTACGCGCGGGACAATGCCCTCACCCGTTCCATCCGCCTCGCCATCGTCAACCTCGCGGGCATCCCCTCGATCGTCTACGGGTTGTTCGGGCTCGGCATGTTCGTGCTGTTCCTGCGCTTCGGCGTCTCGATCCTGGCCGGCTCCTTCACGCTCGCCATCATGACCCTGCCGATCGTCATCAGCACCGCCGAGGACGCGCTGCGTGCCGTGCCCACCGAGTTCCGCACCGTGGTGCTCAGCCTCGGGGGAAGCCGGTGGCAGGCCGTGAAGACCGTGGTGCTTCCGCAGGCCATGCCCGGCATCATCACGGGCATCATTCTCGGCCTGATGCGCGCGGCGGGCGAGACCGCGCCGATCCTCTTCACCGCCGCCGCGTTCTACCTGCCGCGCCTGCCGCATTCGCCGTTCGACCAGACCATGGCGCTCCCCTATCACCTGTACGTCATCAGCACGCAGGTACCCGGCATGCCCGAACGTGTGAAGTTCGGCACCGCCCTGGTGCTCCTGGTGCTCGTGCTGTCGATGAACGTGGCCGCCACCCTGATCAGGCGCCGGTTCAGGAGGAGGCGCACGTGGTAGCCGCGAGCCCCGCCAAGATCCGCTACGAGGACGTACGCTACTCCTACGCCGGCGTCGAGGCGCTGAAGGGCGTGACCTTCGAGGTGCCCGACCGGGCCGTGACGGTGCTGTTCGGTCCCGCGGGCAGCGGCAAGACCACGCTCATGCGCCTGGCCAACCGGCTGAACGACCTCGTGGACGGCACGCGCCTCTCGGGCCGGGTGCTGCTGGACGGGCAGGACGTGTACGCGCCGGGCGCCGACATTCAGAGCCTGAGGCGACGAGTGGGCATGGTGTTCGCCCTGCCCCTCCCGCTGCCGGGCACCATCCGGGAGAACGTCACCGCCGGGCCGCGCCTCGCGGGCGAGCGCGACCGGCCACGCCTCGACGCGATCCTAGAGCGCAGCCTCGAGCGTGCGGCGCTCTGGGGCGAGGTGAAGGACCGGCTCGACGACCCGGCCGCACGCCTGTCGGGCGGGCAGCAGCAGCGCCTGTGCATCGCGCGCAGCCTCGCCATGGAGCCGGAGGTGCTCCTGCTCGACGAACCCACCTCGGGGCTCGACCCCATCTCCACGGCCAAGGTCGAGGACTCGCTGGCCGCGCTGAAGACCGAGTGCGCTATCGTCATCGTGCCGCACAGCATCCAGCAGGCGGCCCGGATCGCCGATCGGTCGGCGTTCCTTCTCATGGGCGAGCTGGTGGAGTGGGGCGACGGCAAGGATCTTTTCACCGCGCCCCTCGACCGGCGCACGGAGGACTACGTGACGGGAAGGTTCGGCTGAGCATGGAGGCGATCCGGGTCGAACGGCTCGACGTGCGCTACGGCGCGCGCCTCGCGCTCGCGGACGTGTCGACCTCCCTCGGCGGACGGCGTATCACCGCGCTGATCGGCCCGTCGGGCTGCGGCAAGTCCACGTTCCTGCGCTGCCTCAACCGGATGAACGACACCATCCCGAACGCCCGGGTGACGGGTCGTGTCCTGCTCGGCGGCACCGACCTGTACCTTCCGGGCGTCGACGTGACGGGCCTGCGCCGGCGCGTGGGCATGGTGTTCCAGCGGCCCAACCCTTTCCCCCAGACCGTGTTCGAGAACGTGGCCTTCGGCCCCCGGGTGCTCGGCACCGTCCGGGGCGCCGTGCTTGCGGACCTTGTCGAGGCGAGCCTCCGTTCCGCCGATCTGTGGGACGAGGTGAAGGACTCGCTCGGCCGGGACGCGCTGGCCCTGTCGCTCGGCCAGCAGCAGCGACTGTGCATCGCCCGGGCCATCGCCGTGGAGCCCGAGGTGATCCTGATGGACGAGCCGTGCTCGGCCCTCGACCCCGTGGCCACGCTGCGCGTCGAGGAGCTGATGCGCCGGCTGCGCGAGCGCTACACCATCGTCATCGTGACCCACAACATGCAGCAGGCTGCCCGGGTATCCGACGACACGGGGTTCTTCTGGATCGACGGGCGGCAGGCGGGGATCCTGGCGGAGTTCGGTCCGACCGACCAGGTGTTCACCCACCCCCGCGACAAGAGGACCGAGGACTACATCACCGGCCGGTTCGGCTGAAAAGGAGAAGGACGCGATGTCGCGCGAAAGATTCGAGCAGGAGCTGCACCACCTCGAGGGGGAGGTGTTGAAGCTGGGAACCATGGCCGAGCAGGCCGTGAGATCGTCGGTGGAGGTGCTCGTACGCCAGGACCTCGCCGAGGCCCGGCGCATCATCGACGAGGACCACCTCATCAACGAGCAGCGTTTCGAGCTGGAGAACGAGATCCTCACGATCATCGCCACGCAGCAGCCGTTGGCGGGCGACCTGCGCAAGCTCGCCTCCTCGCTGGAGCTTGTCGGCGAACTCGAGCGCATCGCTGACTACGCGAAAGGCATCGCGAACGTTGCGGTGATGATCGGCACCGAACCGCTCGTCAAGCCGCTCGTCGACATCCCGCGCATGGCCGACCTGGCCTGCGGCATGCTGGGCCGGGCACTCGAGGCGTTCGCGCACTGGGACGTGGACCTCGCCCGATCGGTGCCGAAGGAGGACGCGGAGGTCGACATGCTCTACGAGCGGATCTACCGCGACCTCATCGCGGTCATCGTGAAGGACCCGCACACCATCGACCAGGCCATCCGGCTGAGCTGGGTGGCTCACAACCTCGAGCGTGTGGCCGACCGGGTGTCCAACCTCTGTGAACGGGTCATCTTCGCGGTGCTCGGGCGGATGGAGGAGCTGGCCGCGCCATAGACAGGGATGTCTGAGGTCGGCCGTGCGCATGG
>JAPLSM010000141.1 GCA_026398635.1 Spirochaetota bacterium
GTAGGCGAACGGGAAACCCGGCTCGAGCGGCGCCTCGTCGCGCTCGATGCGGCCCGTGCGGCGCAGGGCTTCCCGGACGATCCCCCGCTTCAGGCCGATCTGCGCCGCGTGCGAGACGTGCAGCCAGTCGCACCCCCCGCACCGGCCGGCGAGCGCGCAGGCCGGGCTCACCCGGTCGGCCGACGGCTCCAGCACCTCCACGAGCGCCGCCCGGTCGAAGTCCCTCCGCGCCTCGGCGAGACGGACCCGTACGCGCTCGCCGGGGAGCACGCCGACGACGAACAACGCCTTGCCTTCCCGACGCGCGAGGCCCTCGCCGCCCGCGACGAGCCGCTCGACGATGACCTCGAGGGTGCCGGCAGCCGGGGCGCTCACCAGTAGATGAAGCGCGTGAAGTCCGTGCGCTCCTTCAATGGCATGGCCTCGATGTCGGGGATCAGGTACCGGTTGTCGTTCACGTCGATGAGCACCTTGCCTTTCTGCCCGTAGTCCACGGCACGGTCCTGGGTCCAGCGCATGAAGAACTCCGCGGGCCCCTTGTCCGTGTCCACCGCGAGCAGGAGCATATTGTACTTCATCTGGATGGAGCGCAGGCGCGTGACCGTGTGGATGAAGTACCGGCGGTGCAGCGCCTCGCGGATCAGAGCTGCATCCTTGGCCGGGAACTCGTCGAGGTCGCGGATCACCCCCAGCTCCGTGTCCTGATCTCCGGCCGTCTGCACGATGGAGATGAAACCGTTGGGGTGCGCCACCGGGAAGGCGTAGGCGGTGTACAGGCCGCCCCAGATCCCCTCCCCCTTCACCGTGATGTGCAGCGCACCGAGATTGCCGAGATGGATGCGGCACATGTCCGGGGTGAGGTAGCGGATCAGGGTACGGTCAACGTCCGGTTTCGGGGCTTCCGGGGCAGGAACCGCTGCCGTCGCTGGGGCCGGAGCCCGAACATCCTCAGCGCTCATTTCTTCGCCGCCTCCTTGCCCTGGATGGCGAGACTGTCCACATTCGGCTCGCGCGACAGCTCGGTCTGGATCTTCACCAGCCGGTGGTACAGCCCGCCGAGGGCCAGGAGCTCCTCGTGCGTGCCCTCCTCCACGATCCCGCCGTACTCCATGACGATGATCCGGTCGGAGGTCTTCAGCGTGGACAAGCGGTGGGCGATGGCGATGGAGGTCCGGCCCCGGCTGAACCGTGTCAGGGCCTCCTGGATCAGCTGCTCGCTCTCGGTGTCCACGTTGCTCGTGGCCTCGTCGAGCACGAGCACCCGGGGGTCGTACAGCAGCGCCCGGGCGATCGACACGCGCTGGCGCTCGCCGCCCGAGAGGCCGGCCCCGCGCTCGCCGATGTAGGTGTCGTAGCCGAGCGGGTGGCGGATGATGAAATCGTGCGCGTTGGCCGCCTTGGCCGCGGACAGCACCTGGGGAGGGGTCGCGTCGAGGTTCCCGTAGACGATGTTCGAGAAGATCGTGCCCCGGAACAGGAACGACTCCTGAAGCACGATGCCGATGGCCCGTCGCAGGTCGCCGGGGTCGATCTCGCGCACGTCCACCCCGTCCAACAATATGCGCCCCTCGTCCACGTCGTAGAACCGGGCCAGCAGGTTGATCAGCGTGGTCTTGCCCGAGCCGCTCTTGCCCACGATGCCCACGTGCTCCCCGGGCCGGATCTCGAAGCTGACATCCTTGATGATGGGCTCGTGCCGGTGGTAGCCGAACGTGACGTGCTCGAACCGGATGTGGCCATCGACCCGCTCGAGGCGCTGCGGCTTGGCGGCGGCGGTCACCTGCGGCGAGGTGTCCAGGATCTCGAACACGCGCTGCGCCGCGGTCAGGAACCGGGTCACCCAGTCGGTGAGCTGGCTGAGGTTGGTCATCGGCGCGTAGAACATCCCGAGGTAGGAAATGAAGGCCATCAGCTGGCCGAGGCTGAGCCCCTGCCCGCCAATGACGGCCTGGCCGCCGACCACCCACACGATGAGGCCGCCGAGGCCGAAGACCAACCCCATGATCGGGTTGAACACGCTCGTCGTGTACTCGACCCCCCGGGTGGAATCGCGCACATAGTCGTTGGTCCGCGCGTAGCGGCCTTCCTCGCGCCCCTCCTGGCCGAAGGCCTTCACCACGCGCATCCCCGACAGGATCGAGGACAGCGAGCTCGTCATCCGGCTCCACCCCTCCCAGACCCGGTAGTAGCGGGGGTAGATCCGGCGCCAGTAGAAGGTGCTCGCGAGGATGACGACCGGCGCGGGCAGCAGCGTCCACAGGGCCAGGCGCCAGGAGATGCTGAAGAGCATCACGCCCGTGACGATCAGCACGAGCATTTGAGCGATGAGCCCCTGCACCGACTGGCGTACGAAATCCTTCATCGCCTCGGTGTCGTAGCTGACCCGGCTCACGAGGCTGCCCACGTTGTGCCGGTCGTAGTAGTCGATGCTGAGGGAGTGCAGGCGCTTGAACAGCGACTTGCGCAGATCCGAGGTGATCTGGGTTCCGACGAAGCTCACGAGCCGGCCGTTCACCATGTTCAGGCCGCCGATGGCGAGCTGCGTGAGGAACAGCACGCTCACCAGGAAGATCAGCCCGAGCACGTGCACGTCCAGCCCGGGCCGGGCGGCGAGCACGGCGCGCGACACCCGTTGCCACAACGGCAGCGGCAGCGCGAGCTCGGTCACGCCGGACTTCACGCTCACCACGTTGTCGATCAGCAGGCCTACGAGGCGTGGAGGCACCATCTGCAGGCTGAGGATGCACAGCAAGAGACCGATCATCACGGCCGCCAGACCGGCGTAGGGCCGCATCAGCCGAATAACCCTTGAGGCCACCGCGCCCTGGTTGATGCACCGGCGGCAGATGTCGCCCTTGAACTCCAGCGTCATGCCGCACTTCGGGCACTTGCGGGGGTCCTCGTCGTCCTCGGGCCCCACGCGGACCGTAGCCCCCTTCAGCCAGTCCGACAGCTTCTTCGCGGCCTTGTGAAACGTGTCGGCCCTCGTGTTCGAGTAGGCGAGCACCTCGACGAACACCCCCCCGATCTTCGCCTCGAGGAAACCCCCGCCGATGCCCTGACGGGTCCGCACCTCGGCGATCTCCGGCTTCGGGATGGACATCCGCACGTGCCGCTCGTGCCCGTCGCGGGGCAGTGCAGCGGTCAGGAGATGGTCGTCGGACGCGAGCATGTACACCCGGTCGTAGCTGCCCGCGAGGTTCAGGTCGGTCTCGGCGGACAGCCACGCCCGGGCCGCGTCGACGCCCTCGGCGGCAAGCCCCCGGACCAGTTCGGGCGGAAGGTCGTGGTTCAGCAGCACGGATCGGTCGGAGGGCATCAGGGATCACTCCTTGAAGAAATGGTCTTCGAGCATGGCGCACAGGCAATGGTATACGGGCAGGTGCAGCTCCTGAACCTCGAAGGTGCGGGAGCCGGGCACGGCCACGAGCACGTCGCACCGGCCCCGCATGCAGCCGCCCGACTCGCCCGTCAGTCCCACGGTCGCCATCCCGACCGCCCGAGCTGTCACCAGCGCCGCGATCACGTTGGCCGCGTTGCCCGAGGTGCTGATGCCGAGCAGGGCGTCGCCCGGCCGGCCGAG
>JAPLSM010000074.1 GCA_026398635.1 Spirochaetota bacterium
CCGGGACATGCCCATCAAGTTCCTGCCTATCGCGTGGGAGAAGCTCCTTCTCAAACTGGAAGCCGCCCGGGCCGCAGACCTGGACAAGGTCATCACTTTCGAGTTCTCCCACTTCCTGAGCCCCCAGTCCTCGTACCTCCAGGCTCCGGGCCTCTTCGACCGGTACTGCGAACACATCGGGGTGCGAATACCCGCCCGGCTGCGCCGCCGCGCACGGTAAGGGCGGCCGGCGAGCGGGATTGATGGTGCCGCTCGCGGGGTGTAAATTTCCCGCGTCAAGGATGTTCTCCATCATCCGAAGGGAGGCTGAACGTGAAGCCAATACGTATTGCGGTCCTTCTCTCAATGGCGATTCTCACCCTGCTGCTTTCAGGATGCACTACGATCTTTTCCCTGCGGCAACCCTCTCCCGCTGCCGGAACAATCGACAAGAGCGAAACCGGGATGATCACCGGCAGGCTGGACAAAATCAAGAACGCCTATGTGCTCACCGAGGCGCAGACCGGTATCGTGTACCGCTTTGTTGGATTGGGTAAAGACGGCGAACGGCAGCTCGCGCCGTACGTCGGGAGAACCGTCAGCGTGAAACTCGTCGTCAGATCGGTGGAGTCGGCGAAAGCGAGAAACGCTCAGCTCGTCGAAATCGTGAGGTAGCGGCGCAGCAGCCTGACCAGCGCTGCCACGGATCGTGCCTCAGTTCCCCTTCTTCTTCTTGCCCTTCTCGGCCCGATCGTTTTCCCCCAGCGGAGGGTTCGCTTCGATCTGGCTCGCATCGAACACGCCTGCCGACGGCAACCCTCCCGCGGGGATCGTGAAAGAGTATGCGGGACGGCCGCTCGAAGCCGCCGAGGGCCGGTCGCCGGGAAGCCACTCGCGGAAATACTCCACGACGACCCGCGCAGGCCCCACGGTGAACCGTATCCGCCCGGAGTTCTGCACCGTGTCCGCGTTCGGGAACGCGCCGCTGTCGTACAGCACGTAGTCCGGGTCGGCGGGTTCCGGCAGGGTGAGGTAGACGACGCCGTCCAGGAGCTCGCAGGCGAAGAGGTGGTCGTGACCCTGCACGAACACGGTGACTTTGTGCTTCACCATGAGCTGGTGGATCGGCAGCTCCCACCCCGGCCGCCTCGCGGCGAACTCGTTTCTGCCGTCCGTCGAAAGGCCGCCCCACTCGTAGAAGGGTGCCCGCTCGATGCCCCCACGGCTCGTGCCGAGCACGTGGTGGGAGAAGATGAACTTGAACTTCGCGGTACTCGTCTCGAGGGTCTTCTTGAACCAGGCGTACTGCGCATCTCCGAGGGTCGTCTTCCAGAGATCGCGGGTCTTCTCGCCCCCGCCCAAGACGTTGTCCACGGGCTCCGGGGAGTGCCAGTAGGGATCGATGACGATGAACAGGGCGTCCCCCCACGTCCAGGCGTAGTAGTCGCGGAGGAGCCCGATGTGCTCCACCGGCTCGGCGTTGCCGGTGTAGAAGGCGTCGGGCGCCGGCTGGGGAAACAAGACGTTGCGCATGGTCTGGGCCCACACCGCGACGTTCTTCGCGGTGCCGTCCAGGTTCGCGAGGGAAGCCTGTTCGTGGTTGCCATTGACGAGGAAGATCGGGGCCACGCTTCCCACGAGAGACAGGTACAGTCGCTGGCGCCGGTAGATGGCGTCGACCGCGTCCCCGGTGACGCTCGCCAGAGTGTCCACGCTGAAATCGTCGCCGATGGTCATGAAGAAGTCCGGCCCGTCGGCGGCGGCGTTCTTCAAGGTCTGCGCGTAGAGTTGGGGATCGAACTGCTGGGGCCGCTCAGGGTGGGAGTCCCCGATGATCTCGAACGAGAACACCGAGCCTGGCGCGCGGCAGGTGTGGAACCTGCCCTCGGGACCCGGTTGTTCGGCGGCTGCGCTGGGGAGCCGGGTCAGCAGCCGGTAGAAGTACTTGCGGTCCGGCTGCAGCCCGTCGAGGAGCACTTCGGCCGGCTCGTTCGCAAGCAGCCGCGTGGTCGCGTATATCCGGCCCAGGGAACCTTGTTCCGTTCCGTATGCCACGCGCACGTCCTGGTCCCGGTCGGCCAGGATATTCAGGGTGACGCTCGTGTACGTCGGCCGGCCCAGAATCACCGACAGGCGTGCAAGCGCCGCGACTTCGGTCGGGAGCGGCGCGTCGCGGGAAGGCTTCTCCTTGTCCTTGCCGGCCCCGGCCGACCCGGAGCTCTGCGCGGGCAGAACCGAGCAGATGAACAGAAAAGCCCCTGCGATCCACGCCAGCCGGCGGGCAGCGAGGGCATCACCGAAGATCCTGCCCAAAGCCTTGTTCTTCTTCACGGTTACAATCATGAGGCCCGATTGTGAGGGAACTGTGATGGAACCCGCCGTACCCGGCATATCTGGAGCGGCGGGAACAGCGGTGCTGGCCGTCATGATCATCTTCTCGATGGTCAACTCAGATACCGCGGGAATGTCGAACGTGGTCCTCGCCTTCAGCCTGATCGCCGAATGCCCTCGACCGAGCAGGGACGGGTCCGCTTCCCTGGCCCCCTCGCTGCTCAGGCCGTGCCGGCGGATTCCGGGGGTGCGCCGCCCGGCTCAAAACCGCAGCTGCCGCCCTTCGCGAGCAGGAAATCGGTGTGTCGGAGCCTGCGGCTCAAATCCCTGGCCAGGTTCATGATCAGGAGCGCGTAGGTCTTCATGTCGAACTTGGAGACGAGGTAGAGGTCGCGATTGGACAGGCTGAGCGTTACGGTGTCCTCGACCGCCCGCACGGTCGCCTCGCATGGCTGGATGTCGATCAGCTCCATCTCGCCGAACGTGTCCCCGCTCGCCATGTCGACGATGTGCCGGTTGACGGGTTTTCCTTCCGACGAGCCTGCCTTGGCGATCTCCACCCTGCCGTGCTCAATGAAGTAGATCCGATCGTTGACGCTCCCTTCGGAGAGGATGATCCCCCCGGCGGAGAAGCGCTGCCGGAGCATCATCGTGCAGATGTGCTCGAGGGCGGTTTCGGTCAGGCCACCGAAGAGCGAACACCGCCTGAGAAAATCAAAGTCCACGGATTCGACGTTCCCCATGACGGCATCATACGACACGCGGGCGAAGAGCGCCAACGGCCGGGCTGCCGAAGGGCGACCGCGGGCGCGTCCTGACGCGCTCGGGGTGTTCCGCGCCCTGCAGCACCCTGCTACTCGGCGATCTCCTCCGGCGCAACGCGGCGCTGATCAGCCGGGCGGGAAAGGGCCGACGCGATCGCGGCATCGCGGCCCTCGACCTCCCGGATCCGCCCGAGGAGAAGGGAACGCAGCCTGTCCGCCACGGCGCGGTGCGACTCCAATCCGGCGAGGTTCGTGAGCTCGCAGGGGTCGGCGCGCAGGTCGTAGAGGAACTCCTCCGCGTACGAATCGGCTGCCGGCTCGTCCCACCCCTCCTTCCCCGGAGCGCAGACCGAGTACTTCCACCGCGCGGTGCGGACCGCTCTTCCGATCTGCGCCTCGCTGATCTGGACGAAAACGTGGTCGGGCCACCCTTCCCGCTCGCCCCTGAGGAGGGGCACTACCGAGCGGCCGTGCATGGGCGCGGGCGCCGGGATCCCGGCGGCGTCGAGGAGCGTGGGCGGGAGGTCCACGGTGCTCACGAGCTCGCGCACGCGCCCCCCACCGTCGAATCCGGGGCCCACGAGCAGCGTGGGCACGCGGATGGAGGACTCGTGGCACGAGCGTTTGTACTCGTCGTTGCGCGTCTTGAAGTGACACCCATGATCGGAGGTGAAGAGCACGACCGTGCGCTCGTCGAGGTCGAGGCTTTTCAGCGCGTCCCGGATGCGGCCGAACGCCTCGTCCAGGCGCTTCACCATGCCGCAGTACCCTCCGAAGTGCTGGTGGGAAGATCCGCCGAGGGCAGCGAGATCCGAAGGCAGCCACCGGCCCTGGTAGCGCTCGGCGTACCCATCCGGCGCGGGGTAATCGTCTCGGTGGTTCTGGAAGTGCGGCTCCAGGAAGGAGAGAAACAGGAAGAACGGCTGCGACGGCCGCGCCGTACTCTGCCGGTCGATGAAACGGATTGCGGCGTCCGCCAGGGCGTCCACACGGTATCCGGGGAGCCTGACCGGGTTCCCGTCCCCGTCGTAGAGCACGGTATGGTATTCCTCGGACGTGTGCTCGAGCCGGTCCGACGCGAGCCATTCCTCGTATCCCCCCCGATCCGCCTCCGTCACCGGGCCGGGCGGGGCGCCGGGATGCGTCGCGAGGTGCCATTTCCCGATGTACGCGGTGCGGTACCCTGCGCCCCGAAAGCAGCGAGCCAGGGTCGGCAGATCGCGGCGCAGGGGTATGCCGTTTCTGAACACCCCCGTGGAGGTCGCGTACAGCCCGGTCTGCAGGCTCGCGCGCGATGGAGCGCACACCGGCTGGCAGGTGAAGGAGTTGAAGAGGTGCGTGCCTTCGATGGCGGCCCGGTCGAAGCTGGGAGTGAGCCCCAGGGGGCATCCGTGCACGCCGGTCGAGTCCCAGCGCTGCTGGTCCGTGTAGAACACGACGACGTTCGGGCGTGCGGGAACAGGCATGCAACCGGCCTCCTCGGTTTCGTTGTACCCCCGGCGCGCAGCCGATGCAACGTCCTCGCCGGGAGCGGCCGCGCCTCCGGGCCGCAGCCTACCGCGCCCGGCGAGCCACCAGGAACGACAGGCCGGTGAACCCGAGCAGGAACGCACTCAGCGCGAGGAAGTCCGTGCCCAGCGCCAGGAACCCCTGCCCCTTCAGCAGCATGCCTTTCAGGATGTTCGCGGTGTAGGTAAGGGGGAGCGCCGCCGCCACGGGCCGGAAGAAGGCAGGCAGCGAGCTCACGTCGAAGAGGATCCCCGACAGCAGCACCTGGGGGATGATGACGATGGGGATGAACTGGATCACCTGGAACTCGTTCTTCGCCAGCTCGGAGAAGAAGATGCCCATGGTGACGCCCAGCAGCACGGTCACCAGCATCGGCGCGAGCGCCGGAGCGAGGCCGCCGACGGTCTGTATGCCGAGCACCCACTTCGAGAAGACGATGAGGAAGGCGCCCTGCACGCTTCCCAGCACGAAGAAGGCGAGAAGGTAGCCGAGCACGAGCGCCTCGGACGACAGGGGACTCACGAGGATGCGCTCGAGAGTGCCCGAGCTGCGCTCCCGCAGGAAAGCCACGCACGTGAGCAGGAACGTGATGAAGTAGAGGAAGAACGCGATGAAGGCCGGCGCCGTGAGGTCGATCAGGCGGAAGCCCCGTGTCGGGTAGTGGTAGCTGACATCCGCGATCGCCCCCGAGGTGAGCTTCAGGTTTCGCAGGAATGGGATGGAGGCGAGCCGCGCCCGGGCCAGGGCCGCGTCGACGATCTTCGTCACCGTGGCTTCGACCCCGCTCTTCGTGCCCTCGATGCGGATGGCGAACCGTGGCTCCTCGTTCTTCGCGAGCGCCGCGAAGAACCCGGCGGGCAACTCGATCGCCGCGTCCGCCCCGGTGCGGTCGATCGCCTCCGCGGCCGTCGGTCCCGGGTCCTCCACGAAGCCGATGTTCTTCTGGCCTCCGAGCACGTCGGCCAGGGCCTTGTAGGACGGGGTGTCGCGCTCCGAGCTGATCACCGCGAGGGTCAGCTTCACGCTGAGGTCATCTCGTAGCAGGAAATAGTAGATCGTCATGATCGCGACGGGCACCACGAAGATGAGCGCCATGGTCCGCCGGTCCCGGATGAACTGCCGGAAGACCTTGCGGGCAACGTACAGCGCGTTCATACCGCACCTCCCGTGCCCGCTCTCGCGACGTGCGCGAGGTACACGGCTTCCCAGTCGTCGGAACCGGCCCCGGCGCGCAGCGCCTCCGTCGAGCCGAACGCCACCAGCCTGCCCGTCTTCAGGAACGCGAGGTGGTTGCAGTGCTTCACCTCGTCGAAAGCGTGCGTGCAGATGACGATGGTCGACCCGGCAGCGGCGAGCCGCTTGAAGTACGCCCAGAACTCCAGCCGCAGCTCGGGGTCGAGCCCCACGGTCGGCTCGTCCAGCAGCAGGATAGGCGGCCGGTGGAGCAGCGCCGCCGCGAGGGAGACGCGCTGCCGCATGCCGCCCGAGAGGGTCTCCACCACCTCGCGCTTCTTCCCGGAAAGGTCGAGGAGGCCGAGCATCTCGTCGATCCTCCGGTTGCGCTCGGCTGCCAGGCGCACACCGTTGATCGAGGCGTAGAAGTCGAGGTTCTCGAGCACCGACAGCTCGGCGTACAGGGCCGTCTGCTGCGGCATGTAGCCGAGCAAGCGCGCGCACCGGCGGTCCGGAAGCCGCGTGCCCTCGATGCGGGCCTCGCCCTGAAACGTGCGGATGAGCCCGCAGAGGATCTTCACGGTGGTCGACTTGCCCGAGCCGTTGGGCCCGAGAAGGCCCAGGAGGCTGCCTCGGGGGATGTCGAGGTCCACCCCGTCCAGGGCGCAGACCCCGCGCGGGAACGTCTTGGTGAGGCCCCGTAACTCTATCGCGACACCGTTATCCATGCTGTTTTCTAACCGGGAAGTACACGGTGTACACCTCGTTGCCGATCTCGTTCAAGGGCTTGAACCGGAAGTTCACGGGCTGGTTCACCGTGCGCCACCCGTTCTTCCACGTCCTCCATTCCCGCTCGTCGTCAGGCACGAGCATCGTCGACAGGTCCGCGGGGTTGCCGTGCAACGTGCGTTCCTCGGCCACGAGGCCGGCGAGAACGGCCGCGCCGTCCATGAACGCCACCGTGTCAGGCCGGTCGGGCAGCGGAACCGCGACGAGACGCTTCGGAAGGATCACCCGCAGCTCGTCCGTTCCCCAATCCCGCCGGAGGCACACGAAGCCGTCGTTGTCCGTCCGGTACGGGACCTGCGTTCCGCCCAGTTCGACCCGGAGGGGCGCACGCAGCCACCACGGCGGCCGCAGCCGGATCGTGAACTCAGCTGGCGGATCGCTCTTCACCATGAACACGACCTGCACGTCGTCCGGCCTGCCCGCGACGTCCCGCGCCGTAACCGTGGGCCGGTACTGTTCGCCGTACCGGGGGTCGATGCGCTGCGTGATCGTGACACGCGAACCGGCGATGACCGTGGAGACTTCCGAGGGGATGTACTGGCAGACCGTCACCCCGTCGGCATCTCCATAATAGATGCCCTCACGGTGCGTGGCATTGGCCTGCATGAGGGTACCGTGGCAGCACCAGAAATGCCTCGTCTCCGATCCCCACTTCTTCTGCGAACCCGCCGCGAGCGGCAGGAAGTACGAGATGAGTCCTGTGGGAGCGACGAGCGGGTCGAGCACGGTGTCCAGGCTCCGGCCCTCCCAGTGCCCCTGCGCGTAGATGCCGTTGACGAGGTTGCGCTCCCAGTAGTCCGCGTATTCCGCCCGGCCGGTCCACCGCAGCAGATACTCCGCGAGGCGCATCAGGTTGTAGACGGTGCAGTGCTCCTGGTTCAGCTCGCCCAGCCGGGCCGATTGCCGGCCCATCGGGGTCCAGATCTCGCCGTTCGTCTGGCCGCCCGTGACGAACATTCCGCGCCGGCTCACGGCGCAGTCCCAGTATGCCTCGACGATCCGGCGGTACCGCTCCTCACCCGTCACTTCGTACGCACGCGCGGCGCCCTGGATCTCGGGGATCGTGGTGTTCGCGTGCATGTTGGTGAGCGCGTCTTCGCCGCGGAGCAGGGGATCGTACAGCCCCGTGCGCTCGTAGCGGCGCATCAGCTCGAGGTGCTTCGCCTCGCGCGTCACCGCGTACAGGTTGGCCCAGTGCTCCATCATGCCGCCGGTCTCCTCGAACTCCATCATCCGGTTCATGTGCTCCGGGGTGATGTCGTCGGTGAACCGGTGGAACCAGTCCGCGCACCGCAGCACGAGCTCCAGGGCCTGCGCGCTGCCGCCGTGCACGTGCATGTCGAGCAGGCCCATCAGGTTCTTGTGGCACACGTACTGGGGCGCCCACACGTGCTTGAACCGCTTCAGCCAGTGCAGGTACTTCTCGGGAATGGGGAACAGCCACTCGCCGCCATTCTCCTTCTGGCACCGGGCCAGTTCCGACACGACGAAGTCCGCCCGCGCCTTGAGCTGGGGATCGCCGTCCTGCTCGACGAGGCGCGAGGCTGCGCTCAGCCAATGGCCCACGACGGTGCCGCGGATCTCGCTGACCGGGCTTTCCCACCCCTCGTGCGCACCCTCGGGGATCCGGATGTTGCGGTAGATTCCCGCCTCGAGGTAATGCGAAAAGAGGAGGTGCCGGGGCTCGAGACGCAGGAGGTAGGCCCGGTTGCGGTCACGCCGCGTTCGGGCTTCGCCCTCGCCCAATGCGACGGAGCCCGCGAGAGGTTGAAGTTTCGCGTTCATGATTTTCTCCTATCGGTGGCGGGTCTTCAGCGCGAAGTCGGGGTCTTCGCACTGCACGAGCTGCGGCAGGTCCCCCGCCACGCCGACACGGTCGTCCTTCACGATCAGCAAACCAACGATGCCCGGGATCGCCATCACGCGCTCCAGTGTCGGCTCCGCGTCGTCCACGGTTCGCACGCAGTTGGCAGCGAGTGTGGCGGCCGCGTCAGCAAGCGCGCCGCTCTTCGCGACGACGGTCGCGAGGTCGCAGTCGCCGAAGCTCAGGCTGTGTCCGAACCTGCCGGACGACGAGCACACCGAGAGAGGGAGACGGTCCGGGAAAATGCGCAAGGCCAGCCGGCCGGAAATCGGATGCTCGCCCGTGTGCAGGCCCACGGTGACTTCGCTGCCCGAGGCGATCCAGGTGTCGCCGCCGTTCTCAACGATCGCCTCGCCGGCACCCGCGGCCAGCGCCGCTTCAGCCGCGGCCTGCGCCACCGCCCCGGCCACCGCCGCCATTGGCCCGACACCGCAGGCACGGGCAGCATCTGCCATCGCAACTGCGATGGGCGGCGCGTCGTCGAGAAGGTCGATGGGAACGAGTGCGGCCTTGAAGGCCGGCTGCCGGTCGATGTACGCCTCGAGCACGGACCTGAGGCGCCGGACCTCCGCCTCGACGAGGTCCGCCTTTGGCGACGAGATTCTGAGGTCGGCTTCCTTCAGTTGGAAAACGGTCCAGGCGCGCACGCGGTCACCGTCGGCACGAAGCCGGCGTACAGCCCCGATGCCGCGCACCCATCCCGTCCGCTCCCATCAGTACAGCGACGTGCAGGCCCCGAACGGGCAGACCTTGAGGCAGGCGAGGCACTCCACGCAGGTCGATGACTCGAAGAGGATCGTCCGGGTCGCAGGGTCGGCGATGCGCAGCGCGTCCGTCGGGCAGTGCGCCAGGCAGGCGCCGCAGTGCGTGCACCGCTCGGCGCTCCAGGACACGCCGACAGCCGAATCGCGCACGTCCACGTTGAACGAGCGCACGTACTCCATGCCCCGGGCCACGTCCGCCTCGTCCCCGGAGACGTCGAGCACAAGGTAGCCGAACTCCTCGGGGGTCACCTTTGCCCGGAAGATGTTGATGACCAGGTTGTGGTCCTTCACGAGGTGGTAGACGATCGGCTTCTCGGTCTCGCTCTTCGGGAAGAAGAGGGTCAGGCGTTTCGTGACCATGCTACCGCTTCCTCGCCACGAGCGGCTTGAACGATCCCTCTCGGGGCAGGGGCCGGGACGGCCGGGACAGCGCGAACTCGCCCCGCCGGATCTCGTCGGCGAGCAGGCTTGCGACCTCGAGGGCCATGGCGTAGGAGGACATCGATCCGACTTCGATCTTCTTCCCCTGCACCGTGATCTCACCGCTGCGCAGCTGCTCGTAGGAGACCCGCGCGATCACCTTACCCGTGCGGTTCGGGTAGTCGCTCGCGTAATCGACCACGGGTGCCAGGATGTCCCGGTCGCGCACGGCGGCGTGCACGAGCACCCGCTCGTTCAGGATCGGGATGGGAATGCCGATGCCGAGGGCGAGCGACACGCCGTAGCCCACGAGGCTCGCCCCGCGGACGAACCGC
>JAPLSM010000033.1 GCA_026398635.1 Spirochaetota bacterium
GTACCCGGACCTGCGCGCCGCGGGCCTCACCTGGGTACCCGACGGTCAGCCCGCCTGGGTCGGCCTCTGCGAGGCATCCCGGCTGGCATCGCGCTACCATTACGCCGCCGAGGGATCGTACGGCTGGGCGCCCGGCCGGGAACTCCCGCCCCTGGCGTACCAGCGTGACCTGCTCGCCGCGCTCCTCGCGTCCCGCCGGCCCGACAAGGGGCTGGCGCTGCTCGAGCAGGCCGGCTTCGTCGCCGAGGTCTGGCCCGAGCTGGCGGCAATGGGAGCGATCCCGCACGCCAAGGACTACCACCCCGAAGGCAACGTCTGGGAGCACACGCTCGCGACCCTGAAGTACCGCAAGCGCATGGACTTCGTGCTGTCGCTCGCCCTGCTCCTGCACGATGCGGGCAAGCCGGGGTCGGAGGGTTCGGGCGAGCGGCGCTTCGACGGGCATTCGGAGCTGGGCGCCCGGGTCGCGGCCCGGTTCCTCGGGCGGCTGGATTTCCCGGCGCAGCTGGTGTCGGACGTCACGTTCCTGGTGCGCTACCACATGATGCCAGCGGCACTCGGACAGCTGCCGCCGTTCCGCACCGAGCCGGTGATGTCCTCGCCCCTCTTCCCCCAGCTGCTCGAGCTCTACCGTGCCGACCTCTCCTCCTCGTATATCGACGAGGAGGGGTATTACGCGGCCTGCCGGATCTACCAGCGCTACCTGAAGGACCAGGGGAATCCCTACCTGGACATCGTGAAGAGGAAGCGGGCGGCGGCGCGGCGCAGGTAGCCCGGCGCAGGCAACAAGCCGCGCGCGGAGGTCAGCGCTGCTCCTGTCCGCCGCCCGATGGATCGTTCGCGCTCAGCCCATCTGCAGGCCGACGGCCTGGTGGAGCTGCTGCGTGACCGCGGGCACAAGGTCGAGCGACGCGGCTAGCTGCGCGAGGTAGTCCTTCTCCTCGGGCGTGTCGACTTCGATCGCCAGGAGGGAGGCAGCGTACAGCTGCGCCGCGAGCTCCGGCTTGCCCTTCGCCGCCGCGACCAGGCTGGCGGTGTCCATCGGCTTCGCCATCTCCGCCTTCAGGAAATTCTGGCCGGCCTGGTCCGCGCCGGATTCCTGGACCTTGCCGACGATGCGGGTGATCTCGGATTCCTCGATCTGTCCGTCCGCCTTGGCTGCGTTGATCATGGCCTTCAGGACGAGCTCCGAATTCCGCTCCAGCTCCGCCTTTTCCGCGGCCGTCTTCGGCTCCGCGAGCCCGAGCGGAACCTTCAGCTTCTGGAAGGCGCCGCTCTTCTTGAGAGCCTGGTATGCCACGATGCCGAGCATGGCCATGGCTCCGCCACCGATGCCGCCCCGGAGGGCGCCGCCCAAGCCCTTCTTCCCGCCCATGAGCGCCCCGGCGAGCGCGCCGAGCCCGCCCAGGGCCAGGTTCTGGTTGCCGCCGACCATGCGTCCCGCCTCGTTCAGGAGGTTGCCGAGGGTTCCGCCGATCGAGCCGGTTCCCGCGAGCGAGCCGCTCCCCGCGGTCGTATTTTGCGTGCTTCCGCCGGTCGCTCCGCCGAGCAGCCCGCCGAGCTGGTCGAGAATGCCGCCGCCGCCCAGGGAATTCTGGATCCGGCTGGTGGTGGATTGGCTCACGCCGGACTGAAGAACCGAGCCCAGGAGATCGCCGATGTTCAAGTGTCTATCCTTTCTCTGAAGAGTTCTGCCCCGGCCTGCGGGTCAAGGGTGTGTTT
Source organism: Spirochaetota bacterium (assembly GCA_026398635.1). Classification (GTDB taxonomy): domain Bacteria; phylum Spirochaetota; class Spirochaetia; order SZUA-6; family Fen-1364; genus JAPLSM01. Next base: position 1,723 of record JAPLSM010000033.1, read on the forward strand.
ACAGAATCTTAGCGGCTGACTGGGACGGGTGTCAAACATGAGTTGGGCCTGAGCCCCGAAAACGTCGCGGTGCCCTGGGGCAGCAACCGGGCGCGCCGGTTCAGCCGAAGCGTTCCAGCAGCAGCCCGCGCAGGCCGCCGAGGTCCGTTCCGATCCGCGCGGCCTGCTTGGGCAGTTGCAGACACCTGGCGAGGCGCTCGGGCAGCTCGGGCGCCTGCCCGGTTGCCGCACGGACGGTCTCCGTGAATTTGCCCGGGTGAGCGGTGGACAGCACGATCACCTCGCCATCCGGACAGGCGCCCGTGGCGATGAACCGTTCGGCCGCGACGCAGCCCACGGCCGTGTGCGGGTCCACGAGCACGCCGTGGCGCTCCCACGTCTCGCGCATGCCGGCCCGGGTGTCGGAGTCGCTCACGGAGCAGCCGTGGATGGCAGTGGCCATCGCCTTCGCGTCACCGTCGAACACATCGAGCAGCCGTTCGAAGTTGCTGGGGTTTCCCACGTCCATCGCGTTCGACAGGGTGGCGAGCGATGCGCGGGGAACGAACCGGCCGTTTTCGAGGTATAGGGGGACCTCGTCGTTCGCGTTGGTGGCAGCGATGAAGCGAGCCACGGGCAAGCCCCAGCGCCACGCGTACACCCCGGCGGTCAGGTGGCCGAAGTTGCCGCACGGCACGCAGAACACGGGGCCCCGGCCGGCATTGACGGCCTCCGCATGCGCGGCCCCTGCCCGCGCGGGCTTGACAGCCCCGCGGCGTCCGCCGCTGGCAGCCGTTTGCTGGACCTGCGCTGCGGCCCAGGCGTACGAGAACGCCTGAGGAAGAAGCCGGCCGATGTTGATCGAGTTGGCCGAGGTGAGGCGCAGGCGCCGCGCGAGCCCGGGGTCCTGGAACGCGGCTTTCGCCAGGCGCTGGCAGTCGTCGAAGCTGCCGTCCACCTCGAGGGCGTGCACGTTGCCGCCGAGGGTGGTGAGCTGCTTCTCCTGCAGCTCGCTCACCCGGCCCGACGGATAGAGGATGATCACGTCGATAGCCGTTCTGTCGTGGAAGGCGTGGGCAACGGCACTGCCGGTGTCGCCCGAGGTGGCGACGAGCACCTGGATGCGTCCGTCCTCCGTTTCGACGAAGGCCTCCATGGAAGCGGCGAGGAACTGCGCGCCGAAGTCCTTGAAGGCGCAGGTGGGGCCATGGAAAAGCTCGAGCAGCTGCCGGCGCTCGTCGAGCCGACGCAGTACGGGCGAGAAGGGGAAGGCACGCTCTGCGATCCGGCGCGCCACGGAGGCATCGATCTCGGGCGCGAGCAGGGCAGCGCTCGTACGGGACGCGAGGTCCACGAAGCGGGTGCGTGCGTCGAAGGAAGCGAAGAGCTGCGACAGGTCGGGCTTTTCGACCGGCCGGTAGAGGCTGCCGTCGGGCGCCAGCCCGGCGAAGAGCGCCTCCCGGAAACCGACCGGGCTGGAAGTCTTCCCAGCGAAGCGCACGCTAATCCTCCCGCGCCAATACAACGGGTCCCGTGGTGTTCACCGCGGACAGGAAGAGGTCGCTCCCGAGGCCGGCTGCACGGAAGGCCTCGACCATCGCGGCGCCGGCCCGCTCCGCGATGTCCGCGGCCGCGCACAGCGCGAACACCGACGGACCCGAGCCCGAAATCGAGCAGCCGAGCACCCCGGCCGCGAGGGCCGCGCGTTTCACCCCGGCGAAACCGGGGATGAGCAGCGAGCGGACCGGTTCTGCCACCACGTCCTGCAGCGACCTGCCCAGGAGGGCCAGGTCGCCCTCGTACAGCGAGGCCACGAGGGCCGCGAGGTTGCCCCATTGTCGGATGGCGTCAGCGAGCCGGATTTCTTTCTTTAATATGCGCCGGGCGTCCTCGGTCTTCACCTCCGTATGCGGATGCACCACGGCGCAGGCGAGGCCCGGGGGCACGGGCAGGCGCAGGACGTCGAGCGGCTCGTAGCTGCGGATGAGCACGAACCCGCCCAGGAGCGAGGGCGCCGCGTTGTCCGCGTGCGCCGACCCGCAGGCCGCCTTTTCGGCGAGCAGGGTGAAGGGCAGGAGCTCGCGCGGGGCGAGCGGCCCTCCGGCCAGGAGGTTGACCGCGTGCACGGCTGCCACGGCGCTCGCTGCGGAGCTGCCGAGGCCCGAGGCGAGGGGCATGCGCTTCTCGACGGCGATCTCCACTCCGAACGGGGAGCCGACCGCCTCGAGGAAGGCCCGGGCGGCCACGGCCGCGGTGTTCTTCGCCGGGTCCTTCGGCAGCCGACCGTCGTCGCCCGAGATGGAGGTGACGACCACGCCCCGGCCCTCCGTCCGGCGCACGGTGACCGCGTCGCCCGGGCGCTCGAGGGCGAAGCCGAGCACGTCGAAGCCCGAGGCCACGTTGGCGACCGTGGCCGGGGCGAAGACGGTCACCGACCGCGGGTTGCTCACCGCGGCCGCCTCCCGCCCGGGCCGGTGCCGAGGAAGGCGTCGTGGATCGTGCGAATGGCCGCGACACGCTGGCCAGCCGCGACGACGAACGAGATGTTGCGCTCGGACGATCCCTGGGCGATCACCAGCACGTTCACCCCGACCGTGCCGAGGGCGCTGAAGATCCGTCCCGCGATGCCGGGCGTGCCGCGCATGTTCTCGCCGATCACCGAGATGACGACGAGGTCGCGCCGCAGCTCGAGCTCCTCGAGGCGGCCGGTCTCTATTTCGAGACCGAGCTCGCGACGGAGCGCGCCGAGGGCCCGGTCCGCCTCGTCCGCCTTGAACACCAGGGAGATCGTGTGCTCCGAGGAGGCCTGGGAGATCATGATGATGTTGACGCCCTCCCGGGCCAGCGCGGAGAAGATCCGGGCCGCGATGCCGGGGATGCCGATCATGCCACCGCCCTCGATGTTCAGTAGCGAAATGCCCTCGATCGAGGCGATGCCCGTGATGGGGTGGTCCGCTCTCTTCCCTTCGCCGCCGATGATGGTGCCCGGCGCGGTGGGGTTCAGCGTGTTCCTGATGAGGATCGGGATCCGCTTCTCGACCGCGGGGATCATGGTGGAGGGGTGGATGACCTTGGCCCCGAAATAGGACAGCTCCATGGCCTCCTCGAAGCTGATGCTTGGGATGACGAAGGCGCCCGGCACCACCCGGGGGTCGGCGGAGAGCACGCCGTCCACGTCGGTCCAGATCTCGATGCTCTCGGCGCCGAGACCCGCGCCGACGATCGACGCCGTGTA
>JAPLSM010000084.1 GCA_026398635.1 Spirochaetota bacterium
AGCACATCCTCGAGTTCTTCTGTTTTGCCTTCACCGCCCGCGTCATCGACGCCATCGTGGCACGACCGGTCGAGCCTGCGCAATCCCTGGGACCAGGATTGGAATGGGGCGCCGCGCGACCGCCCCGCCACCCGGCGGGTCTCAGTCGCGGGGGTCGGGCAGGAGCACCTGCGCGGCTTCCAGATAGCCCGACCCGAGCAGCGGGAGCAGGCCTGCCACCGCGCGCTCGTCGCCCTCCACCCCGAGGGCCGCGTACCCCTTGTCCCCCCGCTCCCCGAGCTGCAGGTCGAGGTGGCCGACCACGGAGATCATCTGCCACGCCGCGTCCACCATACCGGCGACTTCGTCGAAGTACCCCTCCCAGAACGGCTCGATCCCGCCACGGAGCGCCAGCAGGCGAGCCGATGACGAAGTACACGCCGTGCGCCTGGAACAGCTTGGCCCGGCTCCACTCGAGACCCAGCCCGGTGCCCAGCCACTCGAGCTCCACGCCCCAGCGCACGCGGATGCGGTCCGCGGAGCCGGCGTACGTGGCGTCCCCTCGGATGAACTTGACGTCCGTGGCGCGCTCAGCGGTGTAGCGGAAGCGCGTGAGCCGGGGGGTGCGGATGACGAACGTGATCGGGGGGAAACCCAGGCCGACCGCCCGCTCGACGATCTCCTCGAGGTCGTCGACCCCGTGGCGTACGTGGCCGCGCGCCACGGTGGACGCCGATGGCCGACGGGTTCAGCCCTTCACGATACAGATCCTCGATACGGACCACGGTACTGCATCTTTGCGGACGTGATGGCTGCCGCGTATGCCGTCGCGTCCTGGAGGCTCATGCCGCGCCGGCGGCCTGCCAGGAACGAAGCGGTGCAGGTGTCACCCCGACCCGTCCGGCCCTCGAGCGTGCAGGCCGTGAACGCACTCCTGCAGACGGACCGGCCGTCACACACGCACACTCCGCCTTGATGAGTGAGCAGTACCAGTCGTGGACCCAGCGCATGCACGGCCCGAACGGCGCGCTGCGGATCGTCCTCACCCGTGAGCAGCAGCGCTTCCTTGGAATCCACCTTGAAGAGGTCCAGGAGCGACAGCACCGCCCGCTTGTCTTCGAGATCACGGTACACCATGCGTCCGTCGGTTTCGGCGACCCGCAGGAAGCCCTGCGCGTCTGCCGCGAGAAAGGGCGCATGCCGGCGCAGCGACGGAATCAGCGCGAGCGGAAACTCACCGAACCAGAGCGGGTTGAGGTGCACGATGTTCGCCTCGACCTCGGTGATGCCGCTCAGGTCCTCCTCGCTGAACGGATTGGCGCGCGAGATGAGCAGGCTCTGGCGCTCGTCCGGATTCGCGCTGGGATAGACATTCCGGATGGAAGTGCTCAACGGACTTGGCAGAAAGACGGTCCGCACTCCCGCGTCGCTCAGATGCCGGAAGCTCGCGCGGTCGGCTTCGGCGCACTTGGTGATGACCGCGGCCGTTACGCCGAGGCGTTGCGCGGTGATGGCGCCGTGAACCACGCCCCCTCCGTACAGAGTCTCGGTTTCTCCGCCCACGACGTTCTTGTCGACGCATACGTGGCCCACGAAGAGGATATCCATCACGATTCCTTTGCCGCGGCCTCAGCGCTTCCCGGCCGCGGAGCGGTACTCCGCGATGAGCTTCCTCGCTGCGGCGATCGCGGCCCGGTCGTAGGCGGTTCCCTCGAGGAGGCTCATGCCCCGGCTCACCACGTCCTCCCACTCGGCCCGGGCGGCCGGCGGAATCTCGGTGACGCGCAGCCCGTACTTCCTCATCACCGCCACGGCGGCATCGTCCGCCTGCGCGATCTCGGGCGCGAGCTCGGCGGTAGCCTTCCCGGCGGCTTCCAGCAGTTGCGGCCGAAGGCGCGCCGGCACGGCCTCCCAGGTCCGCGCGGAGATGATGAGCGCCCCCCAGAGCGGCGACAGCTTGAGCCCGGCCATGTTCGAGGCCACGCCGAACCACTGGTTCGAGGCGGCCAGGAGGGGGCTCGTCATCATGCCATCGATCATGCCGGCGCTCAGGCTGGTCGTGACGTCGAGCGACGGCAGGGGCACGACCTGGAATCCCATGCTCTGCCACGCGAGAACCTCGTCGGGGTCGCCCCACACCCACAACCGCTGCCGGCGCAGGTCCTCGGGCTGGGTCACGGCCAGGCGCGTGAAGAAGTACACCCAACCGCCCGGCGACCAGAACACGGCCTTGAAGCCCCGGGCCTCGAGCTCCCGGTCAATGAGCGGCCAAAAACCCTCCATCACATACTGGAACTCCGCATCGTCCTTGATGAAGAGGGGGTAGGAGAGCGCCTTGACACCGTTCCAGATTTGCTGCAGCCCACTCACGGTGACGAGCGCGGCCTGGATCTGGCCGATGCGCATCTTGCGGATCATGTCGGACTCGTCGCCGGCCGCTCCCGCCGGATACACCTGCACGGCGATCGAGCCTTCCGAGATGCGGGCCCACTCCGCCGACAGCCGTCGCAGGGCCAGTTCCCACGGCGAGCCCTTCGGCACGACGCTGCCGAGCTTCAGGGTCAGCGCATCGGCGCCGGAAGCCGCCATGGCGAGCGCGAGCAGGAGGGCGGAAAGGCGGATCGTCTGACGCATCAGTACCTCTGTGGCGCAGGCGCGGCCCGGGTGGCCGCTCCTACCGCTGCACCCGGCCCGAACCCGAGCCGCCGGCGAGCGCCTTGACCTCGGCCACGGACAACAGGGGCAGGTCGCCGGGGATCGAGTGCTTCAGGCACGAGGCGGCCACCGCGAACTCCAGAGCCTCCTGCGGCGTCGGGAGGTTCGTGAGGCCGTAGATCAGGCCGGCGGCGAACGTGTCGCCCGAGCCCACCCGGTCCACGATGTCCCTGATGTCGTACTTGCGCGAGACCAGGAACTCCTTGCCCGTGTGCAGGCAGCCCGACCAGCCGTTCTCGTCGGCGGACCGGCTCTCCCGCAGGGTGATGGCGATCTTCGACAGGTTAGGGTACGCGGCAAGCACTTTCTCCGCGAGTTTCCGGTAGGCGTCGGCGGACAGGTGACCGCCCTCCACGTCGACCGGCGCGCTCACGCCGAGGGACTTCTGGCAGTCCTCCTCGTTGGCAACCGCCACGTCCACGCTGCGCACGAGCTCGCCCATCACCTCGGGCGCCGTCTTCCCGTACTTCCACAGGTTCTTGCGGTAGTTCAGGTCGCACGACACCGTGAGTCCCATCTCCTTGGCCTTCGCAACGGCCTCGAGCGACAGCGCAGCGGCTGACGCCGAGATGGCCGGCGTGATGCCCGTGATGTGGAACCACGCCCCTCCTGCGAAGGTCTTCGCCCAGTCCACGTCCCCGGGCTTCGCCTCGGCGATAGCGGCGCCCGCTCGGTCGTAGATGACCACCGAGGGACGCTGGTTGGCGCCGCCCTCGAGGAAATAGATGCCGAGGCGCGAGCCCTTGCGGACCACCGTGGAGGTGTCGATGCCGTGCCGGCGCAGCTCCGCCACGCACGCGTCGCCGATCGCGTTGGCGGGGATCACCGATGCGTAGCCGACGTCGCAGCCGAACCGGGCCAGGGCCACGGCCACGTTGGCCTCGCCGCCGCCGAATGTGGCCTCGAACTGCGGGCTCTGGAAGAAGCGCTCCGTGCCCGGGGGTTTGAGGCGCAGCATGATCTCGCCGAAGGTGATGTACTTCGCCATGACCGTCCTCCCGTGGAATGCCCGAGTCGCTGCGCGTTACCGCTGCAGCAGGTGGATCGCGAACCCCGCCACCTCGGTGTCGAGGTAGACCGCGATGAGCTTGCCGTCCTTCTCCTTGGCCGTCTCGGGCTTGGTGCCCACGCCCTTGCGCTTGAGGTACGCGATGGCCCGGTGGATGCCGAGCGTGGAGATCGCGAGGTGCCCGTGGCCGCCGAGGCCCGGCGCCTTCGTGAACTCGAAGCCCGTGCCCGCGAAGATCGAGCTCGTGCCGTCCTTGGGCGCGAAGGAGAAGAGCCTCGTCATCGTCTCGACGTCGGCCTTCGCCTTCTTCTCGTCCGGCTCGTTCAATCCGAGGTGCGCGAACTCGAAGCCGAGCGCCAGGATGACGGCCTCGCGCGCGAGCTTCGTGATCTCGTCGAATTTCCCTGCTGAAATCATCGTGTCCTTGGCGATCCACGTGCCGCCGACCGCGAACACGCTCTTGAAGCCGAGGTAGTCCTTCATGTTCCCCGGCTCCACCCCGCCGGTGGGGACGAACAGCACGCTGCCATA
>JAPLSM010000052.1 GCA_026398635.1 Spirochaetota bacterium
GAAGATGTCGGGGTGCTTCGTGCGCATGGATGCGTCGACGGGGACTCCCCCGGGTCCGGCGAGGCCGGTGCCCGCGAGGCAGTCGACGGCGGGGTCGATGCCGAGGCCGAACACCACGAACCCTCCGGAGATTGTCGCGCCATCCGAGAGCTCCACCTGCATGTCCCCGGGCGTCCCGGTGACCCGCACGGGGGTCGCCCCAAGGTGGAACTCCACCCCGTTCGACTCGTGACGCTTCAGGAGTAGGGATGCGATCCGGTCACCGAGCACCCGGGACAGCGGCAGGAGACCCATGGAGACCACCTGGACCCGCAGCCCCAGGTCGCGGAGCGAAGACGCGAGCTCCATGCCGATGAAACCCGCGCCGACGAGCACCGCGCTCTTCGATCGTGAAATCATGTCCATGAGCACACGGCCGTCCGCGAAGCTCCGCAGGAGGAGGCAACCCTCCGAGTCCGCGCCGGGAATCGGAGGTTTTTTCGGCGCACCGCCCGTCGCGATGAGCGCCCTGTCGAAGGCGAGCTTTTCTCCGGTCGAGAGGGTGGCGGTCTTCGCGGCCGGGTCGATGGCGGTCACCCGCCGGCCGGTGATCAGCTCGATCTTCTGGTTCGCAAGGAACTTCGGACCCCTGAGCGGCATCCACTCGGGCTTCGCCTTGCCCGTCAGCAGGTCTTTGGAAAGGTTGGGACGGTCGTAGGGGCGCTCGTCCTCGGCAGTCACCATGCAGATCCGGCCCGAAAACCCCTCGCGGCGCAGGGTTTCGGCCGCCGCTTCTCCCGCGGCACCGGCGCCCACGATGAGGAAAATCCGCGAATCGTCGCCCACGGGTTTCGGGAATCGGGGCTTCTCGACCGGCCCCACCCACACCTCGCCGTTCTCGACCTTCACGGGGAAGCGCGGCAGGTCGTCGAGGGCCGGAGGGGACACCATCCGGCCGTCGCACACGTCGAGGCGCGCGAAATGCGCCGGGCAGACGACCTCACGGTCGAAGAGCACGCCCTTGATGAGTTCTTCGTGGTAATGCGGGCACTCGGTGCCGACCGCGCGCACCGCGCCGTCGACGCGCACGAGGTAGACGTCCTGATCGCCGGCCTTCAGCACCCGGGGCGCTCCCTCGGCGAGTTCGTCGTCGCGGCAGACACGGGTCCACGCGGCCTCGTTCACGGCATCCCCCCTCCCGCGAGATGGTATGCCGCGAGGCGGCAGGGTGCAAGAGGGCTTCGGTCGGGCGGCCGATCGGCGCCGGCTACCAGGGAAACTGCGGCAGGCCGGGCATGCCTCGGACGATCCAGGGCCAGAGCGCGAGACCGATGGCCAGCCCGAGGAGGTACCCGGCCAGGATATCCAGCAGGAAGTGGACCCCGAGCACGATCCGGGCGAATCCGACCGCAAGCGACCAGACGACGAGCAGGATCCCCGCCAGGACCGCGTCCCATGCCAGAACGACCACGGACAGGGCGATGGTGCGCGAGGCGTGTCCGGAGGGGAAGGAGTGGGGATCCGTCTTGCGGTAGATGGCGCCCCACTCGCCCTCCGGGCGCCGGCGGCGCACGGTGTACTTCACCAACGCCGTGAGGAGCACCGACAGCAGGTAGCCGATGGCCAGCGGCACCGCGATGCTCTGGCGGGAGAAGCGACCCGCCCACCACAGCAGCGCGAAGACCGGGATAAGGACGACTGAATCTCCGGAGTGGGCGAGGGCGGACAGCGCCATGCGTGCGAGCCCCCGTGGCGAGAGGGCGCGCAACCGGGCGGTGGCGCGCTGGTCCATATCGCGCAGCCGGTCGAGCGCGGCCGTGCTCACCCCGCAGCCCGCCGGCGCAGGAACTCCTCCACAATGTCCAGCTGGAAGGGCTTGTCCACGTCCATGCCGACCTCGGGGTGCGGGCAGTTGATGGCCCGGCCGCGCACGTTCAGCCTGCGGCTGGCCCGTTGCACCGCCTCGTCGATGGTCAGTCGGTGAAGCAGGAACAGGATCAGGACATCGAGACCGATGATCGCCACGGTCCTCCAGCGGCTCTTGCGAGCCGCGGTGAGGCGCTGCCAGATTCCGGCATCCATAGAGAACAACCGGGTGCTGATGACCGCCAGGTCGCCGCCGCAGACCTCCTTGTCGCGGAAACGGAAGTAGGTGCGCCGGGAGCCGGGGAACAGCCCTTCCATCGTCCGCCGCTCGATCACGCAGTAGGAGAAATCGTCGTTCGCGGTCAGCGTCTGCTCGATCACCCAGTCGATCTGGGCCCCTGCCGCGGTCGGGATATCGGAGGAGATGACCAGGAGGTGGCTCGCCCGCGGGTCGAGCTCCAGGATCTTCTGCGCCCCGGCGTGGACATTGTCGAGCATGCTGCCGTGATTCGGCACGTAGACCAGCTCGCGGGGGTACCGCAGGCCGCCATCCAGGCCGACGACTACCGCGCGGCGGACCTGCTTCGATGCGGCCAGGGCATCGAGCACCCACTGCGCCATGGGGTTGCCGACTACCGGCAGAAGAGCCTTCGACTTCCCCTGGGTGAGCGGGTAGAGGGGTTCACCATCCGCCGGGATGCCTCCGGCCAGGACCAGCGCGTCGATCATCTATCGCAGCTCCTGCAGCGCAGATTCGAGCTTCAGCTCGTCGACCAGCGCCTTCATCTCGCTCGGGGTGAGAGCCCGTCCCTTGCCGGCCGCGGCGGTCAAGGCGGCTTCCGTGGCGTTAGTGCCGAAGCTGCGCCCCTCGAAGACCGGGGTGCTGGTCACGAGGTAGCGGATCCCGTGCTGACGCATGAACTCGACGTCCGCCGGCGTGGTGGTGTTGGTGACGATCACCTTGCCTTCCATGTCCTCGGGCATGTGCTTCTTGATGTACAGCCAGTCTCCTGCGATGACCGTCGCCTCCTTGTAGTACTTTTCGTACTTCGGGACCACCACCTCCTGGGACTCCCCGGTGGAGTAGATGAAGCTGATCGGCATGCGGCCGACGATCGGCAGCAGGATGCGGGCCAGGAAGTTCATCGTCCCCAGCCGGCGTATCGGGATCGGGATCTTCAGGGCGGACATCAGGTCGCCGAAGACGCAGTCGTAGCCGGCTTCCAGGAACGCGTTCATCATGGCACGGCGTGCAATGGCCTCGATCAGGAAGACCTTCTTGGGCTGGATCGTAGCGCCGATCCGGCTTTCCATGAAGCGCACGACCCTCGACTCCAGGACGCTGCGCAGGGTCGACCCGTCCACGATCGGGGTCTTGCGCACGTCCTGCACCAGCTTGAGCGCGCCGTACAGGGGGTAGTTCTTCCAGGGCAGGTACACGTACAGGTCGATGCCGCCCACGCCGAAGGCGTCCACGGTGCCGTCCAGGGTCCGGTAGAGCTCGCGTGCCTTGGCCTCGTCGCCGTTGGTGCCCCTGCGCTCGAGCTGGACCTTCTGCCCGAGCAGGGTGATTTCCACGCACTTGTCCCGCGACGGGGAACCCAGGCTGATGCTGATTGCGCGCTTCATGGTGGCGCAGTATATACCTATTTCCGCGCCGAGAGCAATAATTTGACGGGTGCATTCTCGCCGTCTATGATCGAACCATGAAGAAGCCGCACCTGACCTGGTACCAGGCGCTGGGAAGGCTCAAGACCCTCGCGAGCATCGCGGTGCTTATCGGGGCATCGCTGTTCGCCACCGCGATGAGCGAGCTGATCCAGCGGTTGTATCCTGACCGCCCGGTCGTGCCGGACCTCCTGTTCACGCTGCTCCCTGACATCCCGGTGCTGGCCTTCGTCACCGACCCGATCATGATCGCGGCCATCGTCCTGCTGTTCTGGTACATGTTCAGCCACGACCGGAGCCACCTGCCGTTCTACTTCTTCTCGGTGGGAATCACGTATGTCGGCCGGGGGCTGCTCTCGATCCTGACGCCGCTCGGCCGGCCCACCGGGAACCTCGATTCCTACGGGGTGGCGAAACTGGTCAACCTGAAGCAGCACGGCATGTTCCCCTCCGGCCACGTCATGCTAGCCGCGGTGATCTATTTCCTGATCGACGGGAAGCGGCACCCCGGCTTCAAGCGGGCAGCCGGGCTGCTCTGCTTGGCGGAGATGATCACCCTCATCCTGTCCCGGGGTCACTATTCCATCGACCTGGTGGGGGGGCTGATGCTTGCTTTCATCGTCATTGGGTGGCTGATGCGCTATCGGGAACGCTTCCGGCTCGCGGGGTGACGTCGCTCGCCCGGGGCTGCGGGATGAACTGCTCTGCTGCGGACTGGACTTGAACCAGCACACCCTTTCGGGCACCAGCCCCTCAAGCTGGCGTGTCTACCAAATTCCACCACCGCAGCGGTTGCGCGGAACTATAATCACGCCCGGTTGAAGTGTCAAGAAGTTCTGGTTCGACGGGGAGGGCCGCGGCGCGCGCGACCCGCGCCACCCTTTCCCCCGGCGGCGGTTTCATTCTATATTCCGGGTGTGAGCTCCCCTGTCGAGCGTTCGAGCTTCCTCATCGAGGGCGGGGACGTGGTCCTGCCCGACCGGGTCATCAGGCCCGGCATGGTGTTCGTGCACGAGGGGTCCATCCGGTACGCCGGCTCGTCGGACCGTCCGGGTTCGGCCGGCCCCGCGGGAAGCCTTCCGGTGATCGACGCCACCGGCCTCTTCGTGTGTCCCGCGCTCTGGGAGCCTCACATCCATGGCTGCGCGGGTGCCACCACCGAGAACGCGACGCCGGACAGCCTGCGGCACATGGCGGGATACCTCGCCTCACAGGGCGTGGGCGCGTTCGTGCCCACGACGGTCGGCGACGAGTCCTACGTCGGCGCGCTCGGCGCCGCCCTCGAAGCCGTGGCCGCGGAGCGCGAGCTGGCGAGCCGGATCCCGGGCATCCACGTCGAGGGGCCGTACGTCAACCCCGTGCGGCGGGGGGGCATTCCCGAGGCGGCGATCAAGCCGTTCTCGACCGCGCATCTCGATCGGCTCGCGGGCCTCGCGAAGGGACGCCTCCGCGTCATGACCTTCGCGCCGGAAGTCGAGGGCGGCCGCGCGATCGCCGCAGCGCTCGCGAAGAAGGGCATCATTCCCTCGCTCGGGCACTCGGACGCCGCGTTCGAGGACCTCGCCGCCCTCGAAGGCCTGCCGATCCTGAGCGTGACGCACCTTTTCAATGCGATGAGCGGGGTGTCGCACCGGAAACCCGGCCTCGCCCTGTGGGCGCTGCTCAATCGGGAGGCGTTCACCGAGATCATCGGCGACCTCGTGCACGTGCACCCCGCGGCGATCCAGCTCGCGCTGCGGGCACGGCCGAACGAGCGGATCGTGCTCGTCTCGGACGCCATCGCGGCCGCCGGCTGGGAGGGAGGGGAGCTCACGCTCTACGGCCGGAAGCTGGTGGCGAAGGGCAATGGCCTCTACTACGCGGATTCCGGCGTGCTCGTCGGCTCCCGGGCGCTGGTGCGCGACGCCGTGGCTGGACTCGTCACGCGTTTCGGCGTGTCCGTCTCGACCGCCGTGGCCATGGCCAGCCTGAATCCGGCCCGGATGTTCGGCGCCGAGCGTAAAGGGGCGCTCCTGCCCGGCTACGACGCGGACGTGGCCCTCTTCGCGAAGGACTTCTCCTCCTGCCGGCTCACCCTGTGGCAGGGCCGGCCGATCCACGGCACCGGTCCCGTCGAGGCCCCCGCTGCCGCAGCAGGTCGCTAGCGGGAGCGCCCGATGAGCCTTTCACATCACGACACCGGCCGGCCCGTGCTCGAGGTGCAGGGCCTCACCGTGGACCTCGGCGGCGTCACCGCCCTGGAGGACGTTTCGTTCACCCTTTCGCGGGGCGACGGGGTGGCGGTGGTGGGACCCAACGGCGCCGGCAAGAGCACCCTGTTCCGGGCGGTGGCCGGAGTGCTCGACCGGTACCGGGGACGGATCACCGTGTTCGGCAGCGAGCCGGGCGGCCACATCTGCATCGCCTTCGTGCCGCAGTCGAACCACGTGGACTGGGCGTTCCCCGTCACCGTGTTCGACGCGGTCATGATGGGCCGCACGCGCCGGATCGGGTGGGTGCGCCGGCCGAGCCGGTCGGACCGGGCCCTGGTGTACCAATGCCTCGAGATGGTCAATATGGAGGACCTCGTGGGGCGGCAGATCGGCGAGCTCTCCGGCGGGCAGAAGCAGCGGGCCTTTCTCGCCCGTGCCCTCGCGCAGGAGGCGGAGATCATCCTCATGGACGAGCCGCTCACCGGCCTCGACGTGAAGAGCCAGCAGGACATCTTCGCCATTCTCGCGAGCCTCACCGCGCGCGGGGTCACCCTGATGGTCTCCACCCACGACCTGGAAGCCGCGGCCGGTCGCTTCGCGCGGATCATGCTGCTCAACCGACGCCTCCTCGCCTTCGGCAGCCGCGAGGAGGTGCTGACGCCCGGGCACCTCCTTGCGACCTTCGGGGGAAGGGTGCGGCTGGGCGGCGGCGGGGAGGCGACCGTGATCGATTCCTGCTGCGAAGGCAGCGAGGAGCATGCCTCGTGAGCGTCCGGACGGTCGTAATCATGGGCGCCGCGGGCCGCGACTTCCACAACTTCAATGTGGCCTTCCGCGGCCGGGACGACGTGCGGGTCGTGGCCTTCACGGCCACGCAGATCCCCGACATCGCGGGCCGGCGCTACCCCGCCGAGCTGGCCGGGCCGGGCTACCCCGACGGGATACCCATCGTGGAGGAGGAACGACTCGAGGAGCTGGCCGCGGTCGAGCACTTCGACGAGGCGGTCTTCTCCTACTCCGATGTGTCGCACCAGCACGTGATGGAGCAGGCGTCCCGCATCGTCGCCCTGGGGGCGGACTTCCGGCTGCTGGGCGCGGAGGCGACGATGCTGCGGTCGAAGCGCCCCGTGGTGGCCGTATGCGCGGTGCGTACGGGGTGCGGCAAGATCCAGACCACCCGGCGGGTGGCCGCGGCGCTCAAGGCCCTGGGCAGGCGGCCGGTGGTGGTCCGCCATCCGATGCCCTACGGCGACCTGGCGGCGCAGCGGGTGCAGCGCTTCGCCACCCTCGAGGACATGCGCCGGCAGCGCTGCACGATCGAGGAGATGGAGGAGTACGAGCCGCACATCGAGGAGGGCCTGACGGTGTTCGCGGGGGTGGACTATGCAGAGGTCCTCGCAGCCGCGGAGGCCGAGGGCGACGTGGTGCTCTGGGACGGCGGCAACAATGACCTGCCGTTCTTCCGCCCCGACGTACACCTCACCGTGGTCGATCCGCACCGGCCCGGGCACGAGCTCACCTATTTCCCCGGGCGGGTGAACCTCCTGCGCGCGGACATCGTGGTGATCAACAAGGTCGACACCGCGACCGCCGAGGGTCTCGCGGCGGTCAGAAGCAGCGTGCGCAGTCTCAATCCCCGCGCCGCGGTCGTCGAGGCGGCTTCCCCGATCACGGCCGATGGCGTGGAGCGCATCCGGGGCGCCCGGGTGCTCGTGGTCGAGGACGGACCGACCCTGACGCACGGCGGGATGTCCTACGGCGCGGGTACCGTGCTCGCCCGGGCGCACGGCGCCTCCGCGATCGTGGATCCCCGGCCGTGGGTGACCGGCAGGATCCGCGACACCTTCGACCGGTATCCCGCGATCGGCGCGCTGCTGCCGGCTGTGGGGTACGGCGAAGCGCAGGTCCGGGACCTCGAGGAGACGATCGGCCGGGTGCCGTGCGACCTGGTGATCGTCGCCACGCCGGTCGACCTGACCCGGATCGTGCGCATCGACAAACCCATGCTGCGTGCGCGCTACGCGCTCGCCGAGACCACCCGGCCCGATCTTTCCGATTTGCTGAAAGAGAGGATGAAGCGATGGCCATCGACCTGAAGGGCAGGTCCCTGCTCACGCTGAAGGACTTCACGCCCCCCGAGATCCGCGCCGTGCTCGACATCGCCCGACGGGTGAAGCGCGAGCGCCGGGCCGGCCGCCTGCGGCAACGGTTCCGGGGCCGTGCCCTCGCTCTGCTCTTCGAGAAGCGTTCGACCCGGACCCGCTGCGCGTTCGAGACCGCATTCGGAGAGGAGGGCGGCCACCCCGTATTTCTCTCCACGCAGGACATCCACCTCGGCACCAAGGAAGCACTCGAGGACACGGCCCGGGTGCTCGGAGGCATGTTCGACGCGATCGAGTTCCGCGGCTTCAAGCAGGAAACGGTCGAGACCCTCGCGCGGTGGGCGGGCGTGCCCGTCTACAATGGCCTCACCGACGAGTGGCACCCCACGCAGGTGCTGGCCGACCTTCTGACCCTCGAGGAGGCGTTCGGTTCCCTGCGCGGCCGGCGGCTCGCATACGTTGGTGACGGCAGGAACAACGTTGCGCACACCCTGCTCGTGGGGTGCGCCCGGATGGGTGTGCACGTCGCGATCGGGGCTCCGGTGGAGCTCGCGCCGGCCGCGGAGGTGACGGCGTGGGCCCGGGAGGCGGCGGCGCAGAGCGGCTCGAGCGTGCTGGTGACGGCGGACCCCGGCGAGGCGGTGCGCGGAGCGGACGCGGTCTACACGGACGTGTGGGTCTCCATGGGCGAGGAGGAGAAGAGCGCGGAGCGCGTGCGTCTCCTCCAGCCCTGGCAGGTCACCGCCGGCCTGATGGAACGGACCGGCCGGTCGGACGCGATCTTCCTGCACTGCCTGCCCGCGGTGAAGGGCAAGGAGGTGACCGAGGAGGTCATCGAGGGACCCCGTTCGCGCGTCTGGGAGCAGGCGGAGAACCGCAAGCACACCATCAAGGCCCTCATGCTCGCCACGCTCGGGATCCGCGCCTGAGCGGCCGCGGCTGTTGTGCCCGGCGCGGGGGCCGCTCACGGAGCGGCCGCGGCGCGTCCACCCCTGCCTTTTCTCCTTGAAAAGCGCGCCGGGATGCATATGATTATAGGTGAACGGAACCCAGGAGGCATGGTCCCTATGCGCACAACCACTGCCATCGTCGTCCTGCTCGTGCTCGCCT
>JAPLSM010000097.1 GCA_026398635.1 Spirochaetota bacterium
TGGTTCCCCGCGGCATACAAGGCGTACATGATCGCGGAGTTCACCAAGAACGTGCTGATGAAGTAGCTGAACGGGTCATCGGATCCGTGGGGCCTGCTTCCCGCCCGGGCGGCAGGCCTTTTTCTTGCCCGCGGAAGAGGCGCGGGGCGAATACCCGCCCCGGGGCGCCGGCCGGACGCGTACCGTGTCAGGCCGCCCGCGCTACTTTTTCTGCTCAGTGGGCGCGAAGCTGAGGTTCTCGGTGTTCGAGCTCGGCCGGGGGATCTCCTTGGCGACTCCCTCGACACGCTGGTAGAGTTTGAGCGGTGCCCCGCCCGGTGTCAGCCGGACCACGTCGCAGCCCTTCCAGGCGACTTCGTAGTCCACGCCCATGACGCTCTCGCGCTGAACCGTCTCGCGGATCGGGTGGCTCAGCACGATCGTGTCGCCGGCGTCGACGCGGTCGATCTTCAGGCACTGCCCCCGCCACACCAACGGCCAGTCCCGGCCGTTCACCTGGAGGGCCAGGCGCTCGCCCATGAACGGGAGCACGCGCAGGCGGTACTCGCCGGCCTTCTTCGCCCGCACCGCCATCGTCCCGTCGTTGGGGTACCCGATCGTCACCGCGGCCGCCGCGGCGTCGCGCTCGATGGGCAGGTTGATGGAGACGACGCCGTCGCGCTCCTCGACGACACGCCGCCAGACCATGTGCAATGCCTGCGGCGCCGTGCCGACGCAGCAGCCCGCGATGGACCGGAAGCGCGCAAGCGAGATCGAGTTCGGCTCGCTGCCGCCCGACCATCCGCCGACCACGCGCCGGTCCAGGTCTTTGTAGGTGATGCCGGGCTGGTCGGGCCCGCGGGTGTTGTCCACCGGGACGAAGCTGCCGTCCTTCACCTGCTGTTCGTCCAGCTGGTTGCGCACGAAGCGGTTGACCACGTCGTAGTATTCGTCGTACCCCGCGTCGATGAGCTCAAAGCCGCACTCGATCATGTCCTTGATGCAGCAGGTCTCGCAGTGCTCCTCGCTCATCGGGTGCCACTGCGCGTACTCGGGCACCCAACCGAACGAGGACGAGAGCGACTTCGCGTACTCGTAGATCATGCGTCCGAACTCGATGTAGCGGTCCGTTGCGGTCAGGCGGCCCAGGAGCACCAGTCCGGACGCGACCCAGACCGTGGAGTGCACGTGGCCGAAGAACTCGCCCTTGTAGTTGAAGTACCGCGAGATGCCGATCAGGTGGTTGGCCAGGCCCGTTGCCAGGTCGAGGCTCACCTCGTCGGAGGTGAGCTGGTAATGCCTGACGACCGCATGCAGCATAATGCCGTTGCGGATCGATGCCTCGCCGCGCCCGGTGGTGCAGCCCAGGTCGAAGCCGCCGTGCTTTAGTAAGACGTCGTTCGGGAACTCGTAAAGCGGGTCGGTGATCGGGTAGTCCCCGTTCCAGAAGGTCCGGAGCTTTCGGTGGATCACGACCTTGCGCAGGCCCCGGACCATCCGGTGCGCGATGTCCCGGGCGGTCCCGTCGCCCGCTTCGATGGCGGTGTTGAGGCCCGCGAGGATATAGGCGTCCTCGTGGAACGAATGGTGGATGGTGTGCGACCATGGGTACGCTTCGTGGTAGCGGAATCCGTCGTCGCCCCAGTGCTTGTACAGATGGCGCCGGAAGCCCTCTTCGACGTCCCTGCCCTCGTCCGTGCCGAGGATTTCGCGGACCGCGACGATCGCGCTGTACCAGCTCGCCACGAGCTCGGCGTCGTCCACGCGGCAGTGCTTCGCCCACGCGGGGAAGCTGTTCACGTTGATGAGCCAGTACGGCAGGTAGTCCTCGCGCTCGTCGACCATGTTCGTCAGGTAGTTGAGCGCCAGGCGCGCGGAACGGTCGAGCGAGTATTTCTCGTAGCGCACGGGTGATCCTCCTGCCCGGGAAGACAGCTTGGCGGCGGAATCTCCGTCTTTAGCGGCTGCCGCGCGCTCGGTTGCGTGCCGTCTCGGCGCCCGATATCTCGGCTGTCCGCACGGGACGCTTCTCCGCAAGGGACTTCCTGGCCGCAAGGCCGATGACGAGGGACTGTATCGCGTCTTCGCAGCCCACGGGCGTGGGCGTGCCGTCGAGCACCGCCTCCACAAAGGCGTTCATCTCATCGATGTAGGCCTTCTGGTAGCGCTCGAGGAAGAAGTACAGCGGCTTGTCTCCCGTGACGCCGTTCGCTCCGGAATGGACCACGGAGGTCGGGGTGTCGTTCTCGCAGGCCAGCGATCCCGCGGCCCCGAACACCTCCACCCTCTGGTCGTAGCCGTACACGGCCTTGCGCGAGTTGTCGATGACTCCCAGGCAGCCGTTCTGGAACTCCAGGGTGACGATGGCCGTGTCCACGTCCCCCTCAGCCCCGATTGCCGGGTCCACGAGCACGGCGCCCTTTGCATAGACCTCCACCACCTCGGAACCCGACAGGTACCGCGCGAGGTCGAAGTCGTGAATCGTCATGTCCAGGAAGATGCCGCCGGAGACTTTCACGTACGCGAGGGGCGGCGGGGCCGGATCGCGCGAGGTGATGCGCACCACGTGCGGCGTGCCGATCACCCCTTCGCGCACGAGGTCGCGGATCCGCTTGAAGTTGTGGTCGAAGCGTCGGTTGAATCCCACCTGGAGCTTGACCTTGGCCCGCTCGACCGCATCCACCGCGGCCTTGACCTTGGCAAGGGTCAGATCCACCGGCTTCTCGCAGAAGACGTGCTTCCCCTTGGCTGCCGCGGCCATGATCAGATCCGCGTGCGTGTCCGTCGAGCTGCAGATCACCACCGCCCCGATCTCCGGATCGTCCAGGATCTCGCGAGCGTCCGCGGTGACGGACCGAATGCCGAGTTCCGCAGCCCACACTCTCGCCGGCTCGGGCGCGATGTCCGCGATCCGCGTGATCCGTGCGCGGGGGACATGGTACGCGACACTCTGCGCATGCACCTTCCCGATTCTCCCCGCCCCGATGAGCCCCAGCTTCAGTACGTCCATGTCGCTCCTCTCCATTCTTGGCAAACGTTCGCACGAACGGGTGGCATGATACGTCGCCGCGTGCTCACGATCAACCCCGGCCGAAAGGGGGAGCTCCGTGGCACCACGTGTTGGCAATCCCGGCTCAAGAGCCTATACTGCATTCTGTCGTCTGGCGGCGAGATGGTGCTTCCCTCGGACAATCACACGGTTCCGCGACAGGCGGGCAGCCCCGGGCACGACGGCCCGCGCATTCTCCGCGATGATGCTCCGCGTCCGAAGGCCGAGCGACCGCGCATTACGACCGGACGTCCGGGCTTCGCCGGGGCACATCGGCTTCTGATCGCCCTCCTCTCCGTGTCCCTCGTCGCTCATGCCATTTCGTTCCTGCTCGTCTTCCCAGCCGAACCCGCCGCGCGACAGGGCTTTCTCCTCCTGGTCATCACGTCGATTTGCCTCGAGATCGCGAGCCACGCGGTCAGTCGCGTTTTCCAGTTCCGTGTCCTCCACGCCGTAAGGTTCGTGTGCCTTGCCTCCCTGTTCCTCCTGCTCGATCCGCGGTCCATGGCTGTGCCCGTGCTGCTTTCCTTCCCCTATCTCGTGGAGACCGCCCTCTTCGACGAGCAGCGCATCGCCGTGGCGTGGGACGCGGCAGCCGTGCTGCTTCTGACCACGGCGCTCTTCGCGACCCGGGCTGACTGGGGTGGGAGAGAGATGCTTCCCCTTCTCGGGGCCTACGTCCTCACGACCGGCTCGATCGCGGGCATCGCGCTGATCGCCGCCTACCACCGCGAGGAGAACGTGCGGCGCTTCGCCGAGATCCGAGACCTGAGCTCGAGCGTGCGGAACCTCGTGGACGCGAACATGGCGCTGCAGCTCTATGCCCACAACATCGAGACGGAGAGCGCGGAGAAAGAACGGAGCCGCATCACCCGTGAGCTCCATGACATGGTCGGCTACGCCCTGACCAACGTCATCGTGATGATGAACGCGGCGCATGTGCTCCTGCGCGACGAGCCCGATTCCCTGGATGATCTGTTCGCAAAGACCCGGACGCAGGCTGAAGCGGCTCTGGCGGAAACGCGTTCGACCCTCCGCCGCCTGCGGGATATCCGGCCCTACGAGCCCATTGGCCTGCGGGCTCTCTGGCACCTCACCCGCGGCTTCCAGGGCGCCACCGGAGTCGAGGTCCGGCTCAACCTGGGGAATCTGCCGTGGAGCTTCGGCCACAAGCTCGACGCCGTGATCTTCCGGATCGTCCAGGAGAGCCTGACCAACGCGTTTCGCCACGGGGAGGCGACCCGTGTGCGCATCAACCTCTGGCAGACGGTGGGTGAGATACTCGTGAGCGTCCTGGACAACGGACGGGGTATAGTACCCGGGACGGAGGTCGCGGACGGCATCGGCCTCTCGGGAATGCGGGAACGGCTGTCGGAGTACGGAGGCGACATACAGCTGCGTTCGGTTGCGGACGGCTTCGAGCTGCTCGCGACTATCCCATACGGAATGGGGGACATCGGTGGCGAAGATACGAGTGCTGGTGGTTGACGACCAGGAGTTGTTCGCGCGGGGGCTCGAGATCGTCCTCAAGGGACACGGGGGGGAGGAGCTTACCGTGGTCGGAATCGCGGCCGATGGCAGGGAGGCGATCCAGAAGGTCGAGGCGCTCAATCCCGACGTCGTACTCATGGACGTGAGGATGCCCGTCATGGACGGGGTGGAGGCGACGCGGATCATCCACGAACGGAATCCGGCCATCAAGATCCTGATCCTCACGACGTTCGACGACGATCAGTACGTGGCCGATGCGCTCGGGAACGGTGCGCAGGGGTATGTGCTCAAGAACGAGAAGCCGGATGACCTCGTGACCTCGATCAAGGCCGTGCACGCCGGCAATCTCCACGTCTCGTCCGCCGTGGGGAGCCGTCTGGTCCGCCACGCCCAGGAAGGGATGCAGCGGACCAGGAAGCGCCCCATCGAATACCGCGGCGAGATCAACTTCCTGCTGTCCCAGTTCGAAAGCCTTCGGAATCGGGAGGCGGAGATCCTGCATCTCATTCTCCAAGACTACGACAACCAGGAGATCGCCCAGCGGCTTTTCATCGCCGAGCAGACGGTCAAGAACTACGTGACCGCCATCTACGGGAAGATCGGCGTGTCCGATCGCGATCACGCGAGACAGAAGGTCAAGAACCTGATCGCCGCGAAACGCGGCACGTGAGCGGGGCAGCGGCCGGCCCGTGCTGCAACGCCGCAGGGCCACCGGTCGGCCCGGCGATCACCCCGCCGACGGCGCGCCCGCTGACCCGGCCCGTGGCCGGGCGGCGGGCTTCTCTCGCGACAGCCACTCCCGGAACCTGAGGAACTGGCGTTCGAGCAGGTCGATCAGCATGAGCGCCCATTCCGGGTTATACTTCTCGATGACGAAATCCGCCAGCTTGTGGTAGTTGCTCGCGTGGTCGAACCACGCGGAGAGGCTCCGGTACTCCTCCTCGCGGGGCTTCGGCCGGACCCGCCGCCCCTTCAGCATGTCCCCGATCCGCTCGAGCAGATTCCGCTTGCCGAAAAACATTTCACGCATGGAGTTGCGCGCCCGGGTCTCGCGGCCGAAGAGGTAGAGCAGGTCCAAGATGGCGGTGGAGCGCACCGTCTCGTCCTCGCTGCAGGAGAGGGGGATGATCTCGGACAGGTCCCGCCGGGTCAGCCCCACCGCCCGGATGAACTTCCCCGATCCCTCGATGATGCCCCCCACGATGTCCGACCAGATCTTCGACTGCACGATGCTGGGGATGAGGGCGAGGTCCCCCAGCGGGGCGAAGAGGCTGGCGAACGGCCACGAGAGGATGGTGCGGAAGAGGTTCATGGCCGCCACGCCCCGCGGGAACCCCCGGATGAGGTTGTGCGTCATGAGGTAGAGGCCGTTCACGAGGGCGATGAAGAAGAACTTGGAGAACTGGTAGAACGTCCCGGAGGCTTGCAGGGGCCAGAGCAGGTCGAACTCCGTCTTCACGAACGACAGGAGCGGGACGGAGATGCCCGTCCAGAACAGCGACCGCGCGATGTTGCGGAAATCGATCTCCCGGAGGCTCCACTCCCTCAGCTGCGCCCCGCGTCGCGCGATGAGATCCACGATGACGTGGCGCAAGCTGGTGATGCCGAACCACACCAGCGCGTACTGCCACCCGATCGTAGCCGCGGCGATCAGGAACCCCGCGCAGACGAGGACGAGGTTGAGCAGCGCCGGGTTGAGGTAGCGCAGGGCGCGGCCAGGGGGGATGGGGGCCACGTCGGTCTCGTCGCCGATCCGGTTCGGGATGAAGTGCGTGGACTTGCCCATGCTGACGACGGCGTCGTTGGGGCCTGCTTCGGCTTCAGGCGCGACGTAGGCGCCCCGGGACGCGACGATACGTGAGACGAACTCCGGCAGGGCGAAATGCCGCTCCAGGAACCGGCGCCGTCGCGGTCCGATCACCCGGGACTGGAAGATGAAACCCATGCCGGGGATCGTGCTGCTCCTGCCGGTCGAGTCGCTCCCGCACACCGGCACGAGCGGCCGCCTGCCGATGTCCGCGACGAGGCGCTCGAGGTCGGCGTCAGCCAGTCGGATGTCGTGCCCCTCGAGGAAGGGCCGGACCAGCTCGAAGCGGCCGCTGTTCAGGACGTTCAGGAACCGCGCGAAGCGCTGCGTGTCGTCCACCGACCGGTTGATGCTGTCGTACATGTTGTAGACTTCGACGAAATCGATCCAGCGCGCGTTGGCCAGGATCACCTCGTAGGCGGCGTCCAGCCCGTGCTCGAGCGGGTGGAGGATCTTGATGCTCCCGCCGGTGTCCTTCAGGGGCCGCGAGACCGCCTCCATGTCCGTGAAGACCGTCGGGTACTCGGAGAGCTGCGGCGCCGCGAAGTACTGCGAGCGCAGGTCCTCGGGGTTGAGCTCCGTGTAGGTTTTCCGCAGCGCCTGGTACCGGGAGTCGATGTTGGAGAAGTCCCACCGGGAGATGCTCCCGCGCGCGAGCTCGGTTCTCGCGTGGTTGACCTTGCTCTTCGCGAGGAGCACCCGGCGCAGGAGCACGGGTTTCCACCGGGCGTACAGCAGCTCGCCGAGGTACATCCGGTTCAGGTTCTCCATCGGCACGATCTCGTCGACCGCGGCGAGGTCGAGCGCGGGGAGCGCGTACACGCTCCCCGGTTCGCAGTCGCTGTTGAGCGCCGGCAGGTGCACGGCGTTGAAGTTGTCGATGAGCGCGTGGATGGAGGCGATGCGGCTCTCCTGGTTGCGGTTCAGGCCGTCGAGGAAGGGGCGCAGGGCGGCGCCGTGGCGCTCGATGAAGGAGGCGAGATCCGCGCTCGTGCGCTCGGGCGGCAGCAGATACATGAAGTGGAACCGACGGTCCTGCGTGCGCACGCAGAACTCGGCGCCGATGTTCACCCGGACGCCGAGGATGTCCCCGGCTGCGATCACCTCCTCGACGTTCCCCCGGCTGGTGAGCTGGTTGAACGCCACGGTGATCCCGGAGATGCCCTTGATGAAGGCGTCGATCACCAGCTGCGACGGGGTCTTGCGGCCGTAGGAGGAGTTGTCGTGGACGTGCAGGTCCCACCCCCGGTCCATGTCCGCGAGGCGCTGCCCGGTCTCGGGCAGCTCGATGATCCTGAGCTCCTCGAGGCACGCGCGGATGACGGAGGGCTGGCCGAACGAGGAGACGGTGAAGTCGTGCAGGCACTCGAGCTGGCGCCGCTTGTTGTCACGGTTCTTGATCGCTTCCTTCATCAGGGCGATCTGCACGCGCGCCGTGTTGAGCGGCATCGTGAGGTTCTTGGCGTGGGAGGTCTGCTCCCCGAGGAGACGCAGCGCGTGGATGCGCTCGCGGTGATGCTCCGACTCGAGGTACCGGATGATGACGAGGTAGGATTCGACGATCGAGATCCTGCGCTTCTTCATCTCGCGGACGAAGCCCGCGGGATGGGACGGCGGCATCTCCTCGATCGACACGGGGCTGTCGATGCGCGCGTTGAGGAGCCGGCGAAGCTTCTGGTAGTCGCTCCCGAAGCTCAGCGCATCGACGCACCGGTTGTACAACGCTGCGAGCGACCCTGCCATGTCCCCTTTCCTTCTCCGTGTCCGTCCGCCCAGAGACATTGACTATCGGCGAATCGGGCGAAAAAGAAAAGATGCCGGCGCAGGCGGCCATGGCCCCTGGCGCGTGTGGGACGCTCTCCGCGTACCTCACGGCCCTGGAGCCGCGGCTGGCCATGGCCGCACCCGGCTGCTTCATCTGTTCGTACGGCGCCAACCTGGAAAACGAAAACCCGACCGACACCGAGCAGAATCCGCCGGGCATCCCCGGAAGCGGTCTGGACCAGGTCGACCTCCTGCTCTGCCACGCGCCCCAAAGGTCGAGGTAGCGGATGCCTCACTCGCGGAGCGCCGTGGTCTGCTCCAGGGTTTATTGACGGCATGGCACGCGCAGCGTATGGTGCGGAACATGACGCAAGGTGACCCGGGGGACGCAGGCGCCCCTGCGGGGCCCGACCCGGCCCTGATTCGTTTCGCTACTTTCAACGTGCGCTACGGCACCGCCGCCGACGGACCCAATCACTGGGACCTGCGCAAGAGCATCCTGCTCGATGCCGTGCGCGCAATCGACCCCCACGTCATGGGCGTGCAGGAGTGCATGCCCTTCCAGGGGGACGAGATCAGGATGTGCTTCCCGCACATGGACCGGCTGGGCGTGGGGCGCTACCACGGCGTTCCCATCGAGACCCGGCCGCAGGAATCGCGCTCCGGAGAGCATTGCGACATATTCTTCGATTCGCGCCGATTCATAGCCGAATCCTGCGGCACCTTCTGGCACAGTGAAACGCCCGAGGTGCCGGGCAGCATCTCCTGGGGCAACCCGTATCCCCGCATCACCACGTGGGCAATACTGCGCTTCCGCGCGGGAAACGGCCGGTTCGCGTTCTTCTGCACCCACTACCACGGGAATGAGCCGTGCTGCACGAAGGCTACGGACCTGATGATCGACCGCATGCGCAGGCACGCCGGCGGCCTCCCCTGCGTGGTGGTGGGGGACTTCAACCTCCCCCCGGACAACCCGAACCATGACCGTCTGACCGACGCCGGACCGGGAGGGTTGGGATTGCGGGACGTCTGGCAGCTCCTGCGGAAGCCCGAGCAGGACGCGGGAACCGGTCACGATTTCGCCGGCAAGCCCAACACCAGGATCGACTGGATCCTGGTCGGGCGCGAGTTCACGCCCATCTCCGTGGAGCGGTCGTTCTACCAGCGAGGCGGTCGCTTTCCGTCAGACCACTTCCCGCTGGTCGCGCAGTTCGCCCCGACCGGAGCGCTATCAGGTTGACCGGGCCGCGGCGACTCCGCGACGGGCGCGCTCGACCTTCCGCTCTATGGAGAGTCCCGGGCAGGGCGTCTCCAGGCGCACGGCTGGTGCGGTCATACCGATTGCTCTCCGGTGCCCACCAGTACCCGCGTCAGGCGGGTACAACCGTACGGCCCGGGGGCGTGCTCGTCGAACGCGACCCCCGGCTCGCCTTCGAGGCGGCTCAGGGCCGCGACCGGGCGGCCGTCGGGCCAGGTTGCCGCAACGCCTCGGACGGTACCGTGCAGCAGAAGCTCCAGGCCCAGGGGATCGTGCACCCGGAGGCAGTAGTCCTGCCCGCGCCGATCGATGGCGAACGCGTAGGCGCCGGTGAGTCCGCAGACAGGGCAGTCATCCACGTAGGGATGGCTG
>JAPLSM010000065.1 GCA_026398635.1 Spirochaetota bacterium
CATCCTCGAGCAGGGCATCCTCTTGCGCCTTCGGTTCGAGCTGGACCAGTACATCAACCTCCGGCCGGTGAAGCTCTACCCCAACGTGGAGACCCCGCTCGCGAACAAGGGACCCGAGGACATCGACTTCGTCATCGTACGAGAGAACGTCGAAGGGCTCTACATCGGCTCGGGCGGGTTCCTGAAGAAAGGCACACCGGACGAGGTGGCCATCCAGGAGATGGTCTACACCCGCAAGGGCGTGGAGCGCTGCGTGCGCTTCGCCTTCGAGGTCGCCCGGAAGCGGAACAAGCGGAGGAAGCTGACCCTCTGCGGTAAGACCAACGTGCTTACCTACTGCCAGGACCTGTGGTGGCGGACCTTCCAGGAGGTGGCGAAGGACTACCCCGACATCGCCACCGACTATGCGCACGTGGACGCCACGACCATGTGGATAGTAAAGAACCCGGAGTGGTTCGATGTCATCGTGACCGAGAACATGTTCGGCGACATCATCACCGACCTCGCCGCCATGGTGCAGGGCGGTATGGGCGTTGCGGCGGGCGGCAACATCAACCCGGCCGGGGTGTCCATGTTCGAGCCCATCGGCGGCTCGGCGCCGAAATACACGGGCCAGAACGTCATCAACCCCGTGGCCGCGATCCTCGCGGGCGCCATGATGCTCGAGCAGCTCGGCGCCCCGAAGGCTGCCGCGGCCATCGAGCGGTCCACCGTGGCTGTCATCGCGAAGATGAAGAGCATGGCTGCCGGGAAGATGGGCTTCACGACCTCGCAGGTCGGCGACATGGTCGCCGGGGGAGTCTGAGCGGTATCTTGGGGCCGGAGGCGGCTTCATGGTACGTCATCGTGCTTCCCTGGTATTCCTCCTTCCCCTGGCACTTGCAATGGCCTCGTGCGGCTCGAAGCCTGTTGCAGCTCAAGCCGCGACGAAGGAACCCGTCACCCTCAAGGCCGTGGAGGTCCGCAGCTACCAGGGCGCGGATCTCTCCTCGGTGAACGACTTCAGCGAGAACTCCATCAAGGGCGTTCAGCACGTCGACCCGGCCGTTTACCGGCTCGAGATCAAGGGTCTCGTCTCCCATCCCCAGTCACTCGCCATCAATCAGGTCATCGACCGGACCCTCTACCGAAAGGTGGTCACCCTTCACTGCGTCGAGGGCTGGGACGCCACCATCCTGTGGGAGGGAGTGAAAGTGAAGGACCTGCTCGTGGCCGCGGGGTACGACCCGAAGGCCTCAACGGTCATCTTCACCGCCTACGACGGGTACACGACTTCCCTGCCCACTGCGTACCTCACGGGCAACGACATCCTGCTGGCTTACAAGATGAACGAGATCCCCATCCCCGACGAGCGTGGGTTCCCCTTTGTGCTCGTGGCCGAAGACAAGTGGGGCTACAAGTGGGCCAAGTGGGTCACGAAGATCGAAGTGACCAACGATTCGTCGTTCAAGGGGTACTGGGAGCTTCGCGGCTACAACCAGGACGGCTCCCTGAAGGGGTCGATCTTCGGGGACTGAGCCACCGCGCCCCGCTGCACAGCGCCTCCCCTACAGGCTCGAGAAGTCCAGCGTGGCGAAGTAGTCGTCCACGGTCTCGGCGCGCCTGATCTGGACAACGCTGCCGTCCTCCCGGAGCAACAGCTCGGCTGAACGCAGCTTTCCATTGTAGTTGAAGCCCATGGCCCACCCGTGCGCGCCCGCGTCGTAGATCACTACGATGTCGCCGATCTCGATCTCCGGCAGGGGGCGGTCGATGGCGAACTTATCGTTGTTCTCGCACAGCGAGCCTGTCACGTCGTACACGTGGTCGCGGACCCGGTCCTCCTTGCCGACCACGGTGATGTGGTGGTAGGCGCCGTAGAGGGCCGGGCGCATCAGGTTCGCCATGCTCGCGTCGAGGCCGACGTACTTCTTGTAGGTGTCCTTGAGGTGCAGCACCCGGCTCACGAGGTAGCCGTAGGGCCCGGTCATCGCCCGGCCGCTTTCCATGCGGATGGAAAGCGGGTGCAGCCCCCGTGCCCGGATCTTCTCCTCGTACGCGTCCCGGATCCCCCGCGACAGGACCTCGTAGTCGATGGCCTGCTGCTCGGGCTTGTAGGGGATGCCGAACCCGCCGCCGAGGTTCACGAACTCGAACCTGATGCCGAGGTCCTTCGACAGCTCCCCCACGAGGTCGAAGAGCATCCGGGCCGTCTCGACGTGGTAGGCCACGTTCAGCTCGTTCGACACGATCATGGTGTGCAGGCCGAACCGCTTCACGCCCTTGTCGCGCAGGATCCGGTAGCCCTCGAACAGCTGGTCCCGGGTGAACCCGTACTTCGCTTCCTCGGGCTTCCCGATGATGGCATTGCCGCCGCGAAGGGGTCCGGGGTTGTACCGGCAGCAGGCAAGCTCGGGGAGGCGCGCGTGCTGCTCGAGGAAGGGGATGTGGCTGATGTCGTCGAGGTTGATCACCGCGCCGAGCTCGCGGGCCTTCAGGAACTCCTGCGCGGGCGTGTCGTTCGAGGTGAACATGATCATGTCGCCCCGGATGCCCACCCGCTGCGAAAGGAGAAGCTCGGGCAGCGAGCTGCAGTCCGCGCCGAAACCCTCGGACTGCATGATCCGCATGATGTGCGGGTTCGGGCACGCTTTGACCGCGAAGTACTCCCGGAAATCGGGAACCCACGAGAAAGCCTTCTTCAGCCTGCGTGCGTTCTCGCGGATGCCCTTCTCGTCGTAGAGGTGGAAGGGCGTGGGGTACTTCGACAGAATCTCCTCGAGCTTCTGCCGACTGAACGGCAGGGTCTTGTCCGCCATGGGGCGCCTCCGTGTGCGCCGCAGTGTAGCCGTGCCGGCACGGCCTGTCCACGGGACGCTGGTTGCCGTTCCCTGTCGCACGAGGTATACTCATAAAAGAACGAGCGCTCGCTTTTCTATAAATGGCAACGGGGGGACAACCGTGGCGAGAAACCGGGACGAGAACAAGCGCAAGGCCATCCTGCAGACATCGAAGCTGCTCTTCGCGCAGAAGGGCTTCTTCGGCACGGCCATCTCGGACATCGTGCGCGAGACGGGCATGACCGTGGGCACGATCTACACGTACTTCTCCAGCAAGGACGAGATTGTGCACGCCATCGTGGAAGAGGGATGGAGCGAGCTGTACTCCCGCCTCGAGCGGGACCTCGGCGCAGCCGTCAGCCCGGAGGACAAGCTGCGGCTCCTCATCGAGCGGTTCATCCCCGAGGTCGTCAAGGACGTCGATCTGATCAGCATCCTGCTCTCCGAAGCGGTCACCTACACCCGGCTCGAGGAGAAGATCGAGCGGATCACCGACCTCGTCTTCTCGCTCACCCGGTCGCTCGCCGCCGGCAACCGCCCCCTGGAGGCCTTTACCCGCCAGACGCTGCGGACGGCAATCGTGGTGATCTTCCTCGGCATCATGAGCACGGTCAGGATCGCCCGTGCCAGCTCGCTCGGCATCAGCAACCGCGACATCGTCTCGGTGGTGAAGGTACTGGCCCGCGAGTCCCTCCGCATCGACCTCTAGGAACAGGAGCCACGCGTGAAGCGCTTCTCTGACCTCGTCATCCGGTTCCGCGTGCCCGTCATCGCGGCCACCCTCGCCGTAACGCTCGCCCTCGGGTACTTCATCAAGGACGTCCGGGTCAACTCGGACATCCTGAGCTACCTGCCCAGGAATGACCCCGCGGTGCAGCTGAACGAGCATGTCGGCGAACTGTTCGGCGGCACCCAGCTCGCGGTGGTGGCCCTCGAGACGGACGACATCTTCACCGGACCCTCCCTTGGCCATGTCGCCGGGCTGACCGCGGACATCGGGGCCATCGAGGGGGTTTCCTCCGTCACCAGCCTCGCGAACGTGATCGACATCAGGAAGGCGGAGGGCGGCCTCGACGTGGGCCGGCTGATCGAGCCGGGCGCCGAACCGCGGACCGCCGAAGAGCTCGCGGCCTTCCGCGAATACGTGCTGTCCCGCGACCTGTACCGGGGACGGCTCGTCTCCACCGACGGCAAGGCGACGCTCATCGTCGCCCGCATCGACGAGGAGGCCGACAAGTCAGGGGTGGCCGCGGAGATCAGGCGGACCGTCGAGCGCGCGGGCCTCACCGAGCGCGTGTACTACGCGGGCCTGCCCTTCCAGCTCATCGAGATCGACGCGCTCGTGGTGAAGGACATGATGCGCCTGATCCCCCTCGCGGCGCTCGCCATCGTGATCGCCCTGGGCGCGAGCTTCCGCTCGATCCGGGGCGTGGCGCTCCCGCTCGTGTCGGTCGGCATCAGCACCGTGTGGGTGGTCGGCGTCATGGCCCTGCTACGGATCCCGTTCTCCCTCATCACCAACGTGATTCCGGTGGTCCTCATGGCGACCGGCAGCGCGTACGGTATCCACGTGGTGAGCGCTTTCAACGAGACCTCGCAGGCGACCGATCGCCGCGCGGGGGCCCGGGCCGCCCTCCGGGCGGTGGCGGTTCCCGTGGCCCTCGCCGCGGTCACCACCCTCGCCGGGTTCCTGTCGTTCCTCTTCGGGTCCTACCTCGGGATGATCAGGGAATTCGGTGTCTTTTCCGCGCTCGGCATCCTCTTCGCCCTCGTCGTGTCCCTCACGTTCCTGCCCGCGGTGCTCTCCTTCCTGCCCGCCCAGCGGCCACTGACGGCCCGACCCGCGGAGCCCCGGCTCGCGGGCGGCCTCGGCCGGCTCGTGCTGAAACACAACCGGGCGATCCTCATCACCGGTGCGGCGATCCTTGCGCTCTGCGTGGCCGGCATACCCTTCCTGAAGCGTGAAGTGAACATCCTCTCCTATTTCAAGACCGGCACGGACATCCACCTCGCCGAAGAGATGATGCGGCAGCGCTTCGGCGGATCCATCACCGTCCAGGTGCTCGTGCGGGGCGACATCCGCGACCCCGACGTGCTGCGACGGATGAAGGCCATGGAGGAATCCCTCCGGGGCAGGCCGGACCTTCACAACGTGAGCTCGATCGTGGAGATCGTCGAGGCGATGAACGACGCAATCACCGACGTGCGGGCCCTCCCCGATCGACGGGACCAGGTGGACAACCTGTGGTTCCTGCTGGAGGGCGACGAGCAGATCGCCCAGATGGTGAACCCCGACGCCACGGAGGCGCTCATCAGCGCGACCATCGAGGGGCTGAACTCCCGGGACCTGGCAGACCTCGTGAGCGATGCGGGCGCCTGGGCGGAGGAGTTTTCCTCGCCCGCGTGCTCGTTCCAGCTGAGCGGTTCCGCCCCGATCTACCAGCGTCTCGACCGTGCCCTCGCCTCGAGCCAGGCCTGGAGCCTGGTGCTGGCCACGGCGTTCATGTTCGCGTGCAACCTGCTCCTGCTCGGCTCCGTCTCGGGCGCCCTCATCGGGCTGGTGCCGATCATCTTCACGCTCTTCGTGCTCTTCGGGCTCATGGGCGCGACGGGCATCCCCCTGGACATCGCCACCGTGCTGATCGGGAGCATCTCGCTCGGCATGGGCGTCGACTACTCCATCCACTTCCTCAGCCGCTACCGGCGTGAGCTCGCCAACGGCCGGCCGCGCGACGAGGCCCTTGTCGAGACCCTGCGCACCACGGGGAGGGCCATCACGATCAACGTGGTCACCGTGTCCGTCGGGTTCGTAGCCCTGGTCTTCGGCGGCCTCATTCCCCTGCAGCGGTTCGGCCTGCTGATACCCGTCACCATGATCAGCTCGGGCCTCGCCGCCCTGACCCTGCTGCCCGCCATCATGTTCCTTGTCCCGGCCGGCGCCACACGCCGTGTCGTCCAGCGGGTGCGGGCCGCAGTTGCCGGCCTGCGCCGGAAGCCTGCCCGTGTGAAGGTCACCATCGAGGAGGATCGGAAATGAACGGACGCGTATCACCGCCCCTGCTGCTCGGCATCATCGCGGTGCTCCTAGCCATCGGCGCAGGTGCCGCCTCTGCCCAGCAGGCGCCGAACGGCAATGAAATCCTTAAGAAAGTGGACGAGACCATGAGCGCCCCGCGCGACCAGGACGTGGAGGCCACCCTGGTCCTCGTGGACAAGGACGGCAACCGCAAGGAGCGTACGCTCCGGATG
Organism: Spirochaetota bacterium; assembly: GCA_026398635.1. GTDB lineage: Bacteria > Spirochaetota > Spirochaetia > SZUA-6 > Fen-1364 > JAPLSM01. The sequence goes on from JAPLSM010000065.1 coordinate 6,069, forward strand.
TACCAGAAGGGCGCCGACACGCGCATGGCGCGCTTCCTCACGCCCGCGGACCAGAAGGGCATCAGCGTCCTGTCGCTGCCCGATGGATCGATCTACCTGTACCTCCCGGCATTCAAGAAGGTGAAGCGCATCGCCTCATCGGTGAAGAACACGACGTTCGCCGGAACGGACTTCACCTACGAGGACATGGAGGCCAGGCGGTATGCGGACAGCTACACCGCGGAGCCCGTGCAGACCGAGGCCGAGCACTGGGTCGTGCAGCTCACCCCGAAGCCGGACGCCGCAAGCGGCTCTGCGCGTCTGCTGATGTGGGTCAGGCGGGACAGCTACGTCCCGACCACCATCGAGTACTACGACGCGAAGGGCGTGCTGGCCCGCAGAATGACCAGCGAGCGCATCGAGCAGATCGGACGGTACTGGGTGGCCAGGGAGCGCGAGATGAACGACGTCGCAAAGAATCACCGGACCCGGATGATCATCGGCAAGGCCACCTACGATTCCGGACTCTCCGACGAGATCTTCACCACGCGCTACCTCGAGCGCTGAAACTGGGGGATGTCATGAAACACCCAACCCTCGCCGCGTGCGCGGCTCTCCTCATGACGGCAGCTGTTGGTCTGCCCGCGCAGTCCCTGGACTGGGGTGGCTCGCTGCAGGTGGACGCCGGCCTGCCGGCGGGCGAGGACTTCACGTTCCCCTCCGGCTCCTACGGCCCGCTCGGTCTTTCGCTCGACCTGCACGGAGAGGCACAGCCGGCAGAGATTCTGCGGTTGTACGGCGAGATCCTTGTGAGCGCCGACGGCCTGCCCGGGTCCCTGGCGGACTTCGCCGATCTCTCGTCGTACGCCGCGCTCCACCCCGCGGAAGCGCGCCTGGTCGAGGCGTACGTCGATCTCTACGACGTGCTGCTCCCGCGGCTGGACATCCGCGTCGGGCGGCAACGGATCGCCTGGGGCCCGGCTGAACGCGTGGGCGTCGTCGACCTCGTTGACCCGAACAACCTTGAAGACCCGTGGAGATACGGGGAGCGCACAGCATCGGACGCGCTGAAGGTCACCTGGCGTGTCGCCACGCTGAAGGTCGAGGCCGTGTACCTGCCGACCTTCAAGCCCGCACTCCTTCCTGCGGATCCCTCGTCTCTGATGCCCGGCCCCGCGGTCGACCTCGCTCCCCTCGTGCTCCACGGCGTCACGACGGCCCTGGTCGCGCCGGCCGGTACCGTCGCAGCACAGGCCACACTCGCCTCGAGGATCAGCCTCTCCCTCGGGGGGCTCGACATCGCGGTGAGCTACGCGTACGGCAGGCAGCACCTGCCCGCGGTCACCGGGATCACGGGCACCTTCATCCCCCCCGGCGTGCCTCCAGACGTGGATCTCGCGGTGACCCTCGAGCACCCCCGGCAGCACGTGCTCGGGTTCGACGCATCGGGCGAGCTGTGGGGCATCGGGCTGTGGGCTGAAGCAGCCGCGTTCTTCCCGGTCTACACCGTGGTGACCGACATGCAGGCCATCGGAGGCGCGCTGACCATGGAGGAGGCAGAGCCGTACCTCAAGGCGGTCGTCGGCCTCGAGTACACCTTCCCCGGCAGCGTGTACCTGAACCTGCAGTACGCGCACGGGTTTTTCCACGAATCGACGCCCGGGGGCTTGAACGACTACCTGATGCTTGGCGTGCAGTGGGATGTGCCGGGCGGTTTCCTGACGGTCGGGCCGATCGGCGCCGCGCTCGAAGTCGACGATTTCGCGCACGTCGCCGGCACGTGGGCGCTGGTCCTCAACCCCGAGATCGCGCTGCACCCCATGGACAACGCGGAGCTCGTCGTCGGCGCCCGGTGGATAGCGGGCAACGACGCCACCACGTTCGGCAGTCAGAAGGAGGGCAACGCCGTCTACGCCCGCGCCACGTTCAGCTTCTAGCACGCGACGGCAGTACCCGGTTACCGTTCCAGCGCCCGGTAGCGGATGCCGAGCGCGTCGAGCCGGGGAAGGTGCGCGGCGAGCCGGGCGCGGAAATCCCCCCAGTCCCGCGAGCCGGCCGGCGACCACCCCGCCTCGGCGAGCGCGCAGGCCCGGGGCCAGCTCATGTACTCGGCCTGTTCGGGGGTGTCGACGTACTCGGTCCAAAGGTTCCCCTGGACTCCCAGCACGTGCCCGCCCTGTTCCGGGGTGAGCTCGGGCGGCATGGGCTCGTACGAGTACACCATTTCCAGCAGCAGGTACGCGTCGATGGCGACCGGCTCGCGATCCAGGTCCTCCGACTGCCGGTAGTCGAGGTAGCAGTGCGTCGTCGGCGACATGACCACGTCGTGGCCCTGGCGCGCGGCCTCGATGCCCCCCTCCACGCCGCGCCAGCTCATCACCGTGGCGTTCGGCGCGAGCCCGCCTTCGAGGATCTCGTCCCATCCCACCAGCCGCTTTCCCCGGGCGTTCACGATGCGCTCGATGCGCCGGACGAACCAGCTCTGCAGGGCGTCCTCGTCGGCCAGCCCCTCGGAGCGAATCCTGGCCTGGCACTTCGGGCACGCCTTCCAGCGAGTCTTGGGGCACTCGTCCCCGCCGATGTGGAGGAATGGCCCCGGGAACAGGCCGGCGACCTCGTCGATCACGTCCTCGAGCAGGCCGAACACCTCGTCGTTACCCGCGCAGAACACGTCCTCGTGGATGCCCCACATCCGCGAGACCTCGAACGGCCCGCCCGTGCACGAAAGCTCGGGGTGGGCGGCAAGCGCGGCCTGCGCGTGGCCGGGCATCTCGATCTCGGGAACCACGGTCACGTGGCGCTCCGCGGCGTACGCGATCACGTCCCTGATCTGCTCCTGCGTGGTGAACCCGCCGTGACGGATCCCGTCGAACTGCCACGGACCGTTCCCGCGCATCGGCCCGGCCAGCGTGCCGGTTCTCCACGCCCCGACACCCGTCAGCTCTGGGTGCCGGCGAACCTCGATGCGCCAGCCCTGGTCCTCGGTGAGGTGCCAGTGGAACACGTTCATCTTGTGGAACGCCAATGTGTCGATGTATCTCTTCACGAACTCGACGGGAAAGAAGTGCCGGCACACGTCGAGCATCAGCCCGCGCCAGGAGAACCGGGGCTGGTCGACGATTTCCACGCAGGGAACCGGCCAGGTCCGGACCGGGTCGTCGCGGGACGATGCGGGCGACAGGGCCTCCGGCGGCACGAGCTGCCGCAGAGTGGTCCGCGCATGGAACACACCGGCAGTGCCGCCGGCGACGATGCCGATTCCCTCCGGTGTCACGGACAACCGGTACCCCTCGGGTGGCAGACCCGCGGGATCGATGCGCACGTTAACGGAGTTGTCCGCGGATCCGGCCTGCGCGATCGCGCGGGAGGAGATCCGGAACGTCCCCTTTCTCTCGACGAGCGAAACCGGCCGGGGAACGAGGGCGATCATGCGAAGAGGCTACCCGAAGACCCGTCGCACGCCAAGTCACCTGATCGGCATCGGCCCCTCTCGCCTTCACGGCCCCGGTACCTTCTGCTATACTCGCCCTTTCACGACTCCCCGCGAGATCGGCAGGCCGCGAACGCGGACCGAACCTGGAACGTTTTCATGAACGAGGGCGCGATCGCCCCCCGAGCACCGGCCGGGGCGCGTCGCGCCACACCGTGAGGGGTCATGCGGCACATCATCGTCGAGGATCTCCGCAAGAGCTTCCGCGTCGCCGAGCGCCGGCGCGGCACCCTCGGCGCGATCGCCGGCCTCGTGGTCCGGCGCCACCGGGTGGTCGCCGCCATCGACGGCATCTCCTTCCGGCTCGACCAGGGCGAGATGGTCGGGTACATCGGGCCCAACGGCGCGGGCAAGTCCACCACCGTGAAGGTGCTCTCGGGCATCCTCGTGCCCGACAGCGGACGGGTCGAGGTGCTCGGCCGGGTTCCCTGGAAGGAGCGCATCGAGCACGTGCGCGCGATCGGGGTGGTGTTCGGCCAGCGCACGCAGCTCTGGTGGGACCTGCCCGTCGTGGAGAGCTTCGAGCTGCTCAGGGACATCTACCGGGTCGACCCGTCCGACTACCGCCGGACCTTCGACGAGCTCGTGTCGCTGCTCGACCTCGGCCCGCTCGCCGACACGCCGGTGCGCCAGCTCAGCCTGGGGCAGCGCATGCGGTGCGACCTCGCCGCCTCCCTCATCCACGCTCCCGCGATGCTCTTCCTCGACGAGCCCACCATCGGGCTGGACGCGGTGTCGAAGCTCGCGGTGCGGGACTTCGTGCGGCGCAGGAACCGGGAGCGCGGGGTGACCGTGATCCTCTCCACGCACGACATGGACGACATCGAAGCGCTCTGCTCGCGCGTCATCCTCATCCACCGGGGCCGGATCCTTTTCGACGGCGCGCTCGAGGCCCTGCGCGCCCGGGTGACGAACGAGCGCGAACTGGTGGTGGACCTGCGCGACGACGCCGCGAAGGTGACCGATCCCGACGCTATCGCGGTGCGGCAGGAGGGCCACCGGGCGCGCATCAGCTACGATCCGCAGCGCGTCGCGACGGCCGACCTCATCGCCCGGATCACCGCCCGGTACCCCGTCGCGGACCTCGTGGTCAAAAACCCCCCGATCGAGGAGATCGTCGCGCGCCTGTACCGGGAAGTGGACGCATGAACGCACGGCGTCGTGAGGCGCGACGACGCGCGTGGGGTGCAGCGGTCCATCGCGTGGCGGGAGCGCCGCTCGGCCCCTACCGCTCCTTTTTCGCCGCCCGCTTCCGGATGCTGCTGCAGTACCGAGGCGCCGCCTTCGGCGGCATGGTGACCCAGGTGGTCTTCGGTCTGATCCTCGTCATGGTCTACGAGGCCTTCTACCGGTCCAGCGACGCGGCGCAGCCGATGAGCTTCGCCGAGGTCCGCTCGTACATCTGGCTCGGCCAGGCGCTGCTCGCCCTGCTGCCGTGGAACGTCGAGGGCGAGCTGCGGGTGATGATCCGCACGGGAGGGGTGGCCTACGAGCTCTTGCGGCCGCTCGGGCTGTATCCCCTCTGGTTCGCCCGCACCCTCGCCTCGCGCCTCGCGCCGGCGACCCTGCGCGCCGTCCCCATCTTCGCGCTCGCCCTCGCCTTCTTCGGGCTCGCGCTTCCCCTCTCGCCGGCCGCCGCGCTCTCGTACCTCGTGGCCACCGCCGGCGCCGTCGCGCTCGGCGCGGCCTTCACCATGCTCTTCACGGTCTCGCTCCTGTGGACCGTGTCGGGCGAGGGCATCACACAGCTCGGCACCGCGCTCGTGACGCTCCTCTCGGGCATGGCCGTGCCGATCCCCCTGTTCCCCGATGCCCTCAGGCCCGTTCTCGAGTTCCTTCCCTTCCGGGGGCTCGTGGACACGCCGTTCCGACTCTACGTCGGCAGCCTTCCCCCCTCCGCGGTGCTGCCCCTGCTCGGCCACCAGCTTGCGTGGACCGCAGTCCTGGTGACGGCCGGCGCGTTGGCTATGCGCCGGGGCCTGCGCCGGCTCGAGATCCAGGGGGGATGAGGATGAGCGGCGGACTCGGGCTCTACGGCCGCTATGTCGGCATCTCGATCCGGAGCCAGATGCAATACCGGGCGTCGTTCCTCATGCTCAGCCTCGGCCACTTTCTCGTCACGGGCATCGAGTTCGCCACGATCTGGATCCTCTTCGACCGGTTCGGCAGCCTCAGGGGCTGGACCCTCGCCGAGGTCGGCCTGTTCTACGGCATGGTCAACACGGCCTTCGCCCTGAGCGACGCCGCCTCGCGTGGTTTCGACCTGTTCGGCGGCATGGTGAAGAACGGGGATTTCGACCGGGTCCTGCTGCGGCCCCGCAGCACGGCCCTGCAGGTGGCCGGGCAGGAGCTGACGCTGAGACGGGTCGGCCGCCTGGCCCAGGGCCTGATCGTGCTCGCCTGGAGCGCGGCCCGGCTCGGCGTCGCGTGGACGGCGGGCAGGATCCTGCTCGTAGCCGCGACGATCGTCTCGGGCGCTTTCCTGTTTTTCGGCATCCTCGTGCTGCAGGCCACGGCCGCCTTCTGGACCGTCGAGACGCTGGAGATGTTCAACTGCCTCACCTATGGCGGCGTGCAGACCGCACAGTACCCGATCGCGATCTACCGGGCGTGGTTCCGAAAGTTCTTCACTTTCGCAGTGCCCCTCGCGGCCGTGTCCTACTTCCCCGGCCTCGCAGTGCTCGGAAAGGCGGACCCGCTCGGAACGAGCCTGGTCTTCCAATGCCTGGCACCGCTCGCCGGGCCGGCCTTCCTCGCGCTGAGCCTGCTCGTCTGGAGGATCGGGGTTCGGCACTACCAGTCGACGGGGAGCTGAGGGCAGAGAAGAGTGCAGGCACGAATGATACCGATGATCCAGAAAGTCATCCGGAAGTTATTATTTGACACAGTTGAAGCACAAATGATACACTGAAGCCCGATCGATCTGCAGAGGAGTTGTTTCATTCTTTAGCTCAAGGCGCACCCGTATCAAGTGAAAATTGACATGCATCTCCGCGATTCGCCGCTGACAGTCTCCGGGGAGCTCCGCATCCCATGATCGGTGTCTTCAAGGAAATCCAGAAAAACAGGTACCTCTATCTCCTCGCCCTGCCGGGAATCCTGTTCCTCGTCATTTTCGCCTACGTGCCCCTCGTTGGACACGTGCTGGCCTTCGAGGATTACAGGCTGTCGACGGGGTTGTTCGGAAGCGCGTTCGTCGGATTCGACAACTTCAAGTTCTTCTTCGGCGGCCGGGACTGGATAACGGTGACGAAGAACACCCTGGTCCTGAACTCCCTCTTCCTCGGCATCGGACTGACGTTCTCCCTCGTGCTCGCGGTGTTCATCAACGAGATGAGGAACGTGTCCGCGAAGAAGCTCTCCCAGTCCTTCATTTTTCTTCCGTACTTCATCTCGTGGCAGGTCATCTCGATCATGATTTATGCCGTCCTGAACTCCTCCACCGGGTTCATGAACCAGTCCCTCCATGCCCTTGGCCTGAAGCCGGTGAACTGGTACGGGCGTCCGGAGCTGTGGCCGGCGATTCTCACCTTCGCGAACATCTTCAAGTATGCCGGCTACAATTCCATCATTTTCCTCGCGACGATCGTGGGGATTTCCGAGGAGCTGTTCGAGAGCGCGCGCATCGACGGGGCGACGCGGTTCCAGCAGGTGCTGCACGTCACCCTTCCCCTGCTGAGGCCGATTTTCATCATCATGCTCCTCATGGGCATCGGCCGCATATTCTACGGCGACTTCGGGATGATCTACGGCATCGTCGGCGACAACGGGGTGCTGTTCCCCACGACAGATGTTATCGACACCTATTCGTACCGGACCCTGCGGCAGGTGGGAAACCTGAGCATGTCGTCCGCGGTCGTGCTGTACCAGTCCGTCATGGGGATCATCACCATCATCGCGTTCAACTGGGTCGTCCGCAGGATCGAACCCGATGTCCGGCTGTTCTAGGGGCCGCGGAGAGCGGAGATGAAGGCGCTCGGCAGCAGATCTCGCGGCGAAGCGCTGTTTTCCGGAGTGGTCTATCTCGTCGTCATCCTGTTCGCCCTGGTCTGCTTCTTCCCCTTCTACCTCATCGTGATCAACTCGTTCGTCGACAACCGGATCCTGAACCAGGAAGGGTATCACCTCTTCATCAAGCGGTTCTCCGTCGATTCCTACGGGTACCTGTTCCAGGGCACCCAGGCCTTCACCAGCTACCGGGTCACCCTGTTCGTAACCGCGGTCGGGTCGATCCTGGCGACGACGATCACCTCCATGTACGCGTTCGTCCTGTCGAACAAGAAGGCGAAGTACCGGAACCTCATGGCATTCCTCACCTACATCCCCATGGTCATGGGAACCGGCCTGGTCGGGTTCTACCTCCTCGTCGCGCGGTGGCTCCACCTTAAGGACACGATCTGGGCGCTGATCTTCCCCTACCTGCTCAACCCCTTCCTCGTGTTCGTGCTCGTCAATTTCTTCCGGGCGCTCCCGTACGAGCTGCACGAATCGGCCTTCATCGACGGCGCGAACGACATCTACATCTTCTACCGGATCATCCTGCCTGTTTCAGTACCAGGAATTGCGACGGTGATCCTGTTTTACGCCCTCACCTACTGGAACGACTGGTGGCTCGCCATCCTGTTCATCAACCATGACAACCTGCACCCACTCCAGATAATGATCCGATCGCTCATGTCCCAGATCAACGCGACGCAGTACGTGATGGGGAAGAGCATGTACATCCAGAACATGCCCTCGGAGGGGCTGAAGCTGGCGACCGTGTGCATCACCATCGGGCCCATCGTGCTACTGTACCCCCTGGTCCAGCGGTACTTCGTGAAGGGGCTCACCCTGGGCGCGGTGAAGGGATGAAGGCCGGATTTTCTCGCGGGGGAAGCCCTCCGCGCGGAAAATACACGTTTCTGATGAGGAGGTCTCACATGAGTCTCAAACGGCTTCTCGTCGGGGTCCTCGTGGGAGCCATCGCCACGATGAGCGTCGCGGCGATGGGCACCCCGGGCGGTGGCTCGGCGGTCAAGCTGACGATCGTCCAGCCGAGCAATAAGACCGCCATTTTCGACAGCCTGCTGCCGGTGATCGAGAAGAACCTGGCGGCAGACGGCCTGAAACTCAAATTGGACGTCATCTTCGTCCCGTGGTCGGATCTCGCCACCAAGACCCAGGTGATGCTGGCGGGGCAGGACCAGATCGATCTCATCTTCGATGCGCCCTGGCTGCACATGAACCAGATGATCGCGCAGGGGTACTACGAAGAGCTCTCGAGCCTATTGTCGAGCTACGGCCCGAACATCCTGCGGACCCGCCCGCAGGAGATGTGGGATGCGAACAAGTTCGACGGCAAGATCATGGGCATCCCGCTCGGCCTCTTCTTCCAGCAGCCCCACAGCTGGACCATTCGGAAGGACCTCAGGGAAAGCCTCGGGTTCTCACCTATAAAGACGTACGACGAACTGGTGAAGTACTGCTACGCGGTGAAGAAGGCCTATCCGAAGATGTTCCCGCTGTCCTTCGACGGCAACTACAGCAACATCCAGTACGGGTTCGTGAACTGGAAGATGCTCGACGACAGCGACACGAACATCCGGTTCACGCATGCGTTCGGCGCGAGCCTGATGCTCTACTACAAGAACAACGACGGCAAGGTCTACAACCTGTTCGAGGATCTGGATCCGAAGCTCGTTGTGGCCGCCAATGAGGCGCGGCAGTTCTACCAGGACGGCCTCATCAACCCGGACATCCTTTCCATCAAGCAGCCCTACGACGATTTCTACAACACCGGCAAGGCTGCCGTGATTCCGGTCCGCCTGTTCAGCCTCACGCGCAGCACCGACTTCCTGAACAACCTGAAAGCCATCGGCGGCACGGCCGAACCGGTGGTGCTGGCGACCAAGACGCCGGGCAAGGTCGTCGCGAACTTCGTGATGGACAACTTCATCTGCCTGACGAAGATCGGCAAGAACAAGGAGCTTTCCATAAAGTTCCTCGACTGGGTCAACAAGAACACCGACAACTACAACCTGGTCGAGCACGGTGTGAAGGGCAAGGACTGGGAGCCGGTGGGCACCGACAAGTGGAGGAACATCACCGGCGCGGAGTTCGGCTGGCAGGCCTACTGCCTGTCGTGGAACCCTCTGTACAACCTCCTGCCCGAGTCGGATGACGCCAACGCCATCGAGATGCAGCGGCTCATCGCGAAGTCGAGCTACTTCGTCAAGGACGTCACGGCGGGCTTCTCGTTCAGCGCGGAGCCGGTCAAGAACGAGATCGCGCAGTACCAGGGCATCGAGGGCAAGTACTATCCCGCCCTCATGAACGGCGTGCTTGATCCCACCGCGACCCTCGCGCAGTTCAAGTCCGAGGCAGGGCCCCTGCTGAAGAAGATCCAGGAGGAACTTCAGAAGCAGGTGAATGCGTTCCTCGCCAAGAAGAAGTAGATCCTGAACGGGCCGCAACCCTCCCGGGGTGAGGGGTGCGGCCTCCCCTGATCCGTTCGTTCAAGCCCGGTCCGCATCGTTTCGCAGCGGACCGGGCGCTTCACGGGTGTGCGGGGTGCGAGAAGGGATCGCCTGGGTGCCGCCTACGAGAACATCAAGCTCGACCTTCGGGGCAGAATCCTCGGCCGAACCTGGCCCGCGGGCGCGAAGGGTTCCTCGTGAGGGAGGAACGCCGGGGGACATTCGTCTCGCGGACCGCGCTAACCGCGGAGGTGGAACCCGGGAAGCCCGTCTCCGAAACCATCGCCACCGTCGTCGACGACGTCAACAGCACCATTTTTTCCCGAGCCTTCCGAGGCATCGAGGACATCCTGAAGACCCGGGGGTTCGCGCTGACCATCTCGAGCCATGACAACGATCCGCAGATCCAGGAGCGGATCCTCACGGGGCTCATCCTCTACCCAGCGCTTTCCTTCGAGAACGACAACCAGTACTACAAGAATCTCGAAGGACTGCTGCAGAAGTCGAAGATCGTCTGCATGGACCGGTACATCGACAACTCCAACCTGAGCATCCCGTACCTCACCAGCGATAACTTCTACGCCTCGTACCAGCTGACACGGCGGCTGATCGAGAATGGCCACCGGCGTATCGCCTTCGTCCGCAACTACAATGTGAGTACGATCATCGAACGGCTCATGGGCTACCAGCAGGCGCTGCACGATTATGGCATACCGTACCGGAACGACCTGGGTCGTACGAGGTCGAATACATGAATGGCTTCATGCCGATGAAGATCACCGGTGTCACCCAGAGATTCCTCATCATCCTCGATCTCCTGGATGAAAAGCACAAAACCGACATGACGGGCTTCATCTGCCACTCGATCATCCACGCCGGGGAAACGGTCGCGAAGGTCGGCTGAACCATCCGGGCTTCAGCGCAGCCCCGCGGCGCCTGCGCCTCAGCCGGGCGCGTTTGCCCCCGCCCCCCGCGCGTGCCTACCTTGAAGCCATGGAAACCGTCGAGCTCGACCTGACCATCGTGCCGATGATCCGCAGGCTGGACACCATCCTCGCGGCGTGGAAGAAGCTGCCGAAGGGCCACGCGCTGCGCATCACGAACGACAAGGAGCCCAAGCCCCTGCAGTTCCTCTTCGGCCGCACCGAGGCCGGGCGGCACGAGTGGACGTACGAGAAACAGGGCCCCGACAACTGGGTGGCACTGATCAGGAAGATCTGAGCTGGTGCGGACGGGATCGCGGGCCAGCGAGCGCGGCACGGGCAGCCGGGACGCAGCGGCCCGCCTACGACAGCTCCAGCATCCTGTTGATCGCCCGCAGGGCGCGCCCGGCCACCGCGGGATCCACGGTCACCGGGTTCAGCTCCCCCTCGAGGCACGCGACGACGCTCTCCAGCGTGCTCTTCTTCATGTCCGGGCACACGGCCCCTTCGGACACGGCGTGGAATGCCTTGCCGGGGTTCTGCGCGCGCAGCCGGTGGAGGATGCCGTTCTCCGTGGCAATGATGAACTCCGTCGCCTTCGATTCCCGGGCGTGCCGCACGATCTGCTCCGTGCTGCCGATGTAGTCGGCCAGCCCGAGCAGCTCCTCGGTGTTCTCGGGATGGGCGAGGACGAGCGCGCCGGGGTGTGCACGGCGGGCGGCCTCCACCTGCGCACGCAGCATCGCGTGGTGGATGGGGCAGAACCCGTCCCACAGGATCAGGCGCTTGTCGGGCACCTGCTTCTGCACCCAGAGGCCGAGCGACCGGTCAGGCACGAAAATCACCTCGCGCTCCGCGAGGCGTGAAATGACCCGTACCGCGTTCGAGGACGTGACGCAGACGTCGCTTTCCGCCTTCACCGCGGCCGTGGAGTTGACGTAGCAGGCCACCGCGGCGCCGGGGTGCTCGCGGCGCATGGCGCGCACGTCCTCGTCGGAGACCATGTCCGCCATCGGGCAGCCGGCGGTCGCATCGGGCAGCAGCACCGTGCGGCCCGGCGACAGCATCGCCGCGGTCTCGGCCATGAAGTGCACCCCGCAGAACACGATGATTCGGATCGAGGGGTCCAGGCCAGCCGCTTCCCGGCTCAGGCCGAGCGAGTCGCCGACGAAGTCCGCGGCGTCCTGCACCTCGGGCACCGTGTAGACGTGCGCGAGGACGGTCGCGTGCTTCGCGCGCTTCAGTTCGGCCAGTCGCGCGGCGAGGTCGGCGGCCCCGGCGCTCATCTCGCGTTCTCCGCGGAGTCCGCAGCCTTGCGCCGGGCCTCGTCGGCGAGATCCTTGAGGGTGTAGGAGGCGAGCACCCGGCTCATGTCCCTGGCAAGGCGCTGCCACACGACGGTGGCCGCGCACGCGCCGCTGCGGCTGCAGGCGTCGGGGTCGACCGAGCACGGCACGGGGGAGATGTCGCCTTCGAGCACCTCCACGATGTCCCGCACCGTGATCTCGGACGGCTTGCGGGTGAGAATGTAGCCGCCGCCCGCGCCCCGCCGGCCGGCGACCAGGCCGGCCCCGCGCAGGGGGATGATGATCTGGCCGAGGTACTTCTCCGAGATGCCCTCGAGGCGCGAGATGTCGCGCATCAGCGTGGCGCCCTTCCCGTGGTTGAGGGCGAGCCGGGTCATCAGGCGCACGCCGTAGCGGCTGCGGGTCGACAGCTTCATGAGCCTGCCTCCGGATCCTCGAAGAGCCAGGTGCTCAGGTAGCGCTCGCCCGTGTCGCAGGCCACCGTGACGATGGTCTTCCCACGGCTGTCGGTCCTGGCGGCCACCTGCAGCGCGGCCCAGACATTGGCGCCCGCCGAGATGCCGACCAGCAGGCCCTCCTCGCGGGCCAGGCGGCGCGAGGTCGCGCTCGCGTCCTCCTCCCGCACCTGCAGGATCTCGTCCACGAGGTCCCTGCGGAACACCCCTGGCACGAACCCGGCGCCGATGCCCTGTATCCGGTGCGGCCCGGCCTGCCCGCCCGAGAGCACCGGAGATTTCACCGGCTCCACCGCGATCGCGCGGAAGCCGGGCTTCTTCCGTTTCAGCACCTCGGCCACTCCCGAGATGGTGCCGCCCGTGCCGACGCCGGCCACGAGGATGTCCACCTTCCCGTCGGTGTCGCGCCAGATCTCCTGGGCGGTGGTCCGGCGGTGGATCTCGGGGTTGGCGGGGTTCTCGAACTGCTGGGGCATGAAGGAGTGCGGGGTCGCGGCGGCCAGCTCTCGAGCCTTCTCGACCGCAGCGGCCATGCCGCCCGCCGCGGGGGTCAGCACCAGCTCGGCGCCGAAATACTGTAGCAGCTTCCGCCGCTCCACGCTCATGCTCTCGGGCATCACCAGGATGCACCGGTACCCCTTGACCGCGGCCACGTAGGCGAGGCTGATGCCGGTGTTGCCGCTCGTGGGCTCCACGATCACGCTCTCGGCCGAGAGGACGCCCCGGCGTTCGGCGTCCTCGATCATCGCCAGGCCGACGCGGTCCTTGACGCTGCCCAGTGGGTTCATCGACTCCATCTTCACCAGCACCTCGCCGGCCAGGCCCTCCGCCATCCGCCCCAGGCGGACGAGCGGCGTGTTGCCGACGAGCTCCAGGACGTTCGCGTGCACGTTCATGCGCATCCTCCGCTACGTCTTCGCGAGGGCCGCATCGAGGTCCTCGACGATGTCGTCGATGTGCTCGAGGCCTATGGAGAGGCGCACCAGCTCGGGGGTCAGGCCCGAGGCGAGCTGCTGCTCCTCCGTGAGCTGCGAGTGCGACGTGCTCGCCGGGTGCAGGGCGAGGCTCTTCGCGTCCCCGACATTCGCGAGGTGCGAGAAGAGCCTCAGGCCGTCGATGAAACGCTCCCCCGACGGGCGGCCGCCCTTCACGCCGAACACCACCATGCCTCCGAAGCCGTTCGACAGGTAGCGGCTCGCCATGGCGTGGGATGGGTCGCCGGGGAGGCCGGGGTACCGGACCCACGCCACCTTCGGGTGGCCTGCCAGGTGCCGGGCGACCGCGTCGGCATTCGCGCAGATCCGGTCCATCCGCACCGGCAGGGTCTCGAGTCCCTGGAGGAACATCCAGGCGTTGTCGGGCGTGGTGCAGGCGCCGAGGTTGCGCAGCGGGACCGTGCGCACCCGCAGGGCGAACGCGATCGGCGCGAGGGCCGGGGGAAGGTCGTGGGCCCACCGCAGGCCGTGGTAGTTGGGGTCGGGCTCGTTGAACAGGCCGAACTTCGGATCCTTCCAGTCGAACTGGCCCGCATCCGTGAGGATGCCCCCGATGCCCGTGCCGTGGCCGCCCATCCATTTGGTGAGCGAGTTCACCACGATGTCCGCCCCGTGCTCGATCGTGCGGAGCAGGTACGGCGTGGTGAACGTGCCGTCCACGATCAGCGGGAGCCGATGCGCGTGGGCGACACGGGCGATCTCGGCGATGTCGGGCACGTCGAGCACGGGATTGCCGATGGTCTCGAGGTACACGGCCCTGGTCTTCGGCCCGATCGCCGCCGCGAAGGCGTTCGGGTTCCGCGGGTCCACGAACCGGGTGCCGATGCCGAACTGCCGGTGGATCACGTCGAACATCGTGTAGGTGCCGCCGTAGAGGTTGTGAGCCGACACGATCTCGTCGCCGGCCCCGGCGAGGGTGATGACCGCATAGTGAATGGCCGCGGTGCCGGACGCCACGGCAACGGAAGCAGCTCCGCCCTCGAGCAGGGTCACCCGCTGCTCGAGCACGTCGTGAGTCGGGTTGCCGAGCCGGCTGTAGATGTTGCCGGGCTCCTTCAGCGCGAAGAGGTCGGCTGCATGCTGCGCGCTCTTGAACAGGTAGGCGCTCGTGCGGTGCACGGGAACCCCGCGCGAAAGGGTTGCGGGATCGGGTGACTGGCCTCCATGGACCGAAAGGGTCTCGAACCGCATCGGCGCCTCCTTGACGCTTTATGCTCAGAATACTACTTTTACTATTATAAGAGTAGTATTAAGCCAGGTACGAGGGAATTGTCAAGGAGATGGGCGGCACGATGAAGCAGCAGGAACTGACGGTCACGGGCATGACGTGCGCTTCATGCTCGGCCCGGATCGAGAAGGTCGTGGGCAGGCTACCGGGCGTCTCGCTCGCCAGCGTTAATCTCGCCACCGAGCGCCTGAACGTCCAATTCGACGAGTCCCACACCACCCTCGACGATATCACGAAGGCGGTCGCAGGCGCGGGATACGGCATCGCGGAGACAACCGCCGCGAGGCGCGTGATGTTCCCCATTGAAGGCATGACGTGCGCCTCGTGCACCGCTCGAATCGAGAAGGTCGTGGGCCGGCTCGCGGGCGTGCAGTCGGTCGCGGTGAACCTCGCCACCGAGAAGGCGAATATCGCCTACGACCCCTCGCGTGTGCGCCTGTCCGAGATCAAGCAAGCCATCACGGACGCCGGCTACACGCCGCGCGAGATCGACGCCGGGGACACGGTGGACCAGGATGCCGAACGCAAGGAGCGCGAGATCCGGTCCATGTGGCGGAAGTTCATCGTGTCCGCTGCGGCGTCCGTTCCCCTGCTCTACCTCGCGATGGGTCACATGGTGCCCGGGCTGCGCCTCCCGCTGCCCGGCTTCCTCGACCCGATGATGCACCCGCTCGCGTTCGCCCTGGCACAGCTCCTGCTGGTGCTGCCGGCTGTGGCAGCCGGCAGCCGGTTCTACCGGGTCGGCGCCCGGGCCCTGTGGCACCGGGCCCCGAACATGGACTCGTTGATCGCCATCGGCACCGCCGCTGCCCTGGGTTACAGCCTGTACTCCACCGCGCGCATCGCAGCCGGCGACCCGGTCGCAGTCTCCGGCCTCTACTACGAGACCGCCGCGGTCATCATCACGCTGATCCTGCTCGGCAAGACGCTGGAGACCGTTTCGAAAGGCAGGACATCGCAGGCCATCAAGAAGCTCATGGGCCTCACGCCGAAGATCGCGATCGTCGTGCACGACGGCCGGGAGTCGGAGATCCCCGTTGCGGAGGTCGAAGCGGGGGACCTGGTGCGCGTACGCCCGGGCGGCAAGGTGCCCGTCGACGGCGAGGTCGTCGAAGGCCACACGACCGTCGACGAGTCCATGCTGACCGGCGAAAGCATCCCCGTGGAGAAGCAGGTCGGCGACCCGGTGACGGGAGCGAGCATCAACGGCAACGGTTCGATCGTGTTCCGGGCCACGCGGGTGGGAGCGGACACCGCCCTCGCGCAGATCATCCGGCTCGTGGAGCAGGCCCAGGGATCCAAGGCGCCCATCGCCCGCCTCGCGGACGTGGTGTCGGGATGGTTCGTGCCGGTCGTCATGCTGATCGCAGCGGCCGCGGCTGGCGCGTGGTGGATCTCGGGCCAGTCCTTCGCCTTCGGCATGACGATCTTCACGTCCGTGCTCGTCATCGCCTGCCCCTGCGCGCTCGGCCTCGCCACCCCGACGGCGATCATGGTGGGCACGGGCCGGGGCGCCGAGCGCGGGATCCTGTTCAAGGGCGGGGCTGCGCTCGAGGAAACCCACCGGGTGCGCACCGTGGTGCTCGACAAGACGGGCACCGTCACCGAAGGACGGCCCGTCGTAACGGAGACGATCGTTACGGACGGCCTCGACGACCGCGGCCTGCTCGCGCTTGCGGCTGCGGTCGAACGCGGATCGGAACACCCACTGGGCGAAGCCGTGGTGCGCCGGGCCGGGGAACTGGGTCTCCCCGTCCCGCGGGCCGACGCCTTCAAGGCATTGCCCGGCCGGGGCGTCGAGGCGCGCGTCGACGGCCGGCCGGTGCTGCTGGGCAACGCGATCCTCATGGCCGAGCGCGGCATCCGGACCGGCACGCTCGCAGCCCGGGCCGACGAGCTTTCAGCGCGGGGCAGGACCCCGATGTTCGTGGCCGTGGACGGAAAGGCCGAGGGGATCGTGGCGGTCGCCGACGTGCCCCGGCCCACGAGCGCTGCCGCCATCAGGCGGCTGAAGGACCAGGGCCTCGAGGTGGTTATGCTGACGGGCGACAACCGGCGCACCGCGGAGGCGATCGCCGCGGAAGTGGGCGTGGACCGGGTGCTGGCCGGGGTGCTGCCGGGCGGCAAGGCCGATGCGGTGAAGTCGATCCAGGCCGGGGGCCGGAAGGTCGCCATGGTGGGCGACGGCATCAACGACGCGGCCGCCCTCGCACAGGCCGACGTGGGCATCGCCATCGGCTCGGGAACGGACGTGGCCATCGAGAGCGCTGACGTGGTGCTGATGCGCGGCGACCTCGCGGACGTGGCCGGCGCCATTGCCCTGAGCCGGGCCGTCATCCGCAACATCAGGCAGAACCTGTTCTGGGCGTTCTTCTACAACGTGATCGGGATCCCGATCGCCGCCGGCATCCTGCACGTGTTCGGCGGGCCCCTGCTCAATCCCATCTTCGCGGCAGCGGCCATGTCGTTGAGCTCGGTGTCGGTCGTCACGAACGCGCTGCGCCTGCGGCGCTTCTCGCCCCGGTGAGGGAGGCTGGCCTGGAAACCCTCGAGCTGTCCGTGAACGGCATGCGCTGCGAATCGTGCGTGGAGCGCGTGAAGTCGGCGGTTTCCGCACTCACCGGCGTAGAGGGCGTGCACGTCCGCATCGGGAGCGTCCGGGTGGAGTATGACCCCGAGGCGGTCACCCGCGAAGGGATCGCGGCAGCCATCGAGGCGGCGGGGTACGCGCTGGTCGAAACACCGGAGGTCCGCGGCCCCGTCAACCGCTTCCTCGCCCGCATGACGCGTACCAACCAGGAGCTGTTCGGCAATCTTCGCCTGGACTGCTGCACGCTGAACCGGAAGTGAACCGCCCTACCCGGGCAGCCGGATCGTGAACGTCGATCCCGTCCCCGGCTCGCTCGCCGCCGACACAGTGCCTCCGTGAGCTTCGACGATGGCCCGTGCGATGGTGAGTCCGATGCCGGTGCCGCCGTTTCCGGCCCGGCCGCGGGACGCATCTGCCCGGTAGAAACGCTCGAACACGCGGGACAGGTCATCGGGCAAGATGCCGATGCCCGTGTCGCACACGGCGATTTCCACGCCGCCCTCCTCCCGAGCTACGGTCACGTCCACGTTCCCCCCGACCGGGGTGAACTTCAGCGCATTGGAAAGGAGGTTGATGATCGCCTGGCTCAGACGGTCCGGGTCGACGGACGCCGCAACCGGGGCCTCGTCCCCCGCGGGACCACGCAGCGCGACGCCTTTCGCCATGAATTGCGCATCGTGGTTCCGCACGATACCGCGGACGAGGGCGACGACGTCGGATTCGAGCCGCTCGAGCGAGGCCGCGTCCGCCTCGAGCCGGGCGAGACGCTCGAGGTCGCCCACGAGCCGGTTCAGCCGCAGGACCTCCTCGTGCAGGCCGCCGAGACGTTCGGGCTCGGGTTGCCACACGCCGTCAACGAGCGCCTCGAGGTGGCTCTGCAGGGTGGCGAGGGGCGTGCGCAGCTCGTGCGCCACGTCGGCGGTCAGCCGCCGGCGCAGCGCCTCCTGGTCGTCCAGCGCGCGAGACAGGTCGTTGACCGCTGCGCTGATTCGGTCCAGCTCGCGGATGCGGGTGCGGTCGATGATGCGTACCGCCCGGTCGCCGTCGGCGATGCGCCGGGTCGCGTCCGCCACCCGGTCGAGCGGCCGGCTGATGCGCCGGGCCGCAAGCACCCCGGCCCCCGCGGCGGGCGCGAGCACCGCGAGCGTCACCCAGGCGAGCAGCCGGTTCAGCGCGTTGAGGAAGGCGAGGTCCACGTCGTCGAGGAAGAAGGGGCCCCAGAATCCCACCGTGGCCGTCGCGCCGCCGGCCACCGCGTAGCTCTCCTCGGTGTAGGCGCCGCGCTGCGAGAGGTACCGGCTCGCCATGTTGGCGGCCATGTGCTCGATCATAGCCAGGCAGAGGCCGCTGTTGTGCTCGTTCGCATCCCAGACCACCGCGCCCGAGGAATCGACCACCCGGAGGATCACGCCGCGCTCGAGGGCAGCCATGCCCGTGTTCTCCAGACCTGCCCGGTCCCAGGAGCCGTCGGCGAGGCGCTGGCGGCCGATCGTTTCGACCAGCTGACGGTTCGCCGTTTCCTGGCCGGTCCGCACGTAGCGGCGGAATGCGCCTTCCAGCGCAATGTTGGCCAGCACGCTCACCGCGAGCACGGCGAGCAAGGCCACGGCCGCGAAGGAGAGGGCGAGACGAGCGCGCAGGCTCCAGCTCATCGGCTCACCCCCGGGCGAACCGGTAACCGAGCCCCTGCACGGTCTGCACGTACCGGGGCTCGCGCGGATCGGTCTCGATCTTCTGCCGGAGGTTTTTCACGTGCGCGTCCACGGTGCGGTCGAACCCGTCGAAGTCGGGTCCCAGGGCACGGTCGATCAGCTCGTTGCGGCTGTACACCCGTCCCGGGTTCGCGGCCAGCACCATCAGCAGACGCCGCTCACTCGGCGTGAGGTCCACGAGCGCGCCGCGCTTGCGCACCTCCGCCGTGCGGGCGTCCAGCTCCAGGTCGCCGTCGCCGAACGACAGGCGCCGGGCCTGCGCCTCCGCCTCGCCTGCCGACCGGCGCAGCACCGCCTCCACCCGGGCCATCAGCTGCCGGGGGCTGAACGGCTTGGCCACGTAGTCGTCCGCACCGAGCCCGAGCCCGGCCACCGCGTCCGCGTCCTCCGCCTTGGCGGTCAGCATGATCACGGGAACGCGCGATTTCGCGCGGAGGCGCCGGCAGACCTCCTCGCCCGGCAGGTCGGGCAGCATGAGGTCGAGGATGACGAGGATCGGCGCGTCGCGCTCCGCCGCCCGGAGGGCTTCGGCGCCCCCGGCCACGGCGAGCGGTTCGTAGCCGTCCCGGCGCAGGTAGGAGCAGACCACCTCGGATATTTTCGGCTCGTCCTCCACCACGAGCACCCGCCCGGCCGGCCTCGCCATGGTCACTTTACGGAATATCCCGCGTCCTCGATCGCGGACTTCATGGCGGGCATGCCCACCTTCGCGGGATCATATCCGACCGTGACCAGCTTCCGCTCGAGGCTCACCTCCACGGAATCGACGCCGGGCAGGGCGCCCACCGATCCCTTCACGGCCTTCACGCAGTGCTGGCAGGACATACCCTCGACGTTCAGCTGGATGGTTTCTCTGGCCATTTCCGGTTCTCCTTCATGGATAATATGCCTATACCGCGCGTACCGGGCCAACCGCAAGCCTGATCAAGGGCTCACGCAGCAGGAGCACGCGGCGCCCGCCGTGGCGCCCGCCGTCGCGCCCCCCGATGTGGCCAGCCCGGCCGCGATCGCGGCGCGCCCGGCGGGGGATGCGTCGGCAGCTTGCGGATCCGACGTCGGGAGCCCGGCCAGGTCGGGAACGACCCGGATGGTGCTGGAGATCATGCCCATCCAGCACGTGTAGGCGAGCGTGCCGGCCCGATCGGGCGTGAACTCCACGACATTCTTCCCGTACGCAAGCTTCCGCCTGATCCCGAAGGCCGGCACGACGATCGTGCCGTTGCAGCCGTTCAGGTCGCCGGCTTCCACCTCGAGGGTCCACCGCACCGGGATGCCCTGCTGCACTACGAAGGGCTGGTACGAGCTGGAGAGCACCCGGGTCGTCACCTCCTGCACGCTGCCGGACAAACGGCCGACGGCATACCCGCCGGCGCCGGAAGCTACGGCAGCGCCCCCCTGCCGGGCGGCCGCGACCGGCGCTGCATCAGCATCTGCCGCAAGCCGCGGCAGGGCGACGCCGAACAGGGAGAAACCCCGGCCGAGCATGACGAGACCGAGCAGCGCGACGAGCACCCCGCTGGCTTTCGCCATCTTGCGGGAGAAGGAGGCGCTCAAGAAAGAGCTGACCGCCGCGAAGCCGAGCAGCAGCGGCACGGTCCCCACGCTGAAGAGGAACATCGAGAACGCCCCGGCGAGAACGCTGCCCGTGCCGAGCGCATACACCTGCATCATCTGCAGCGGGCCACAGGGCATCAGGCCGCTCAGGATGCCCACCACGAACGGGCCGCGCCGCGCTGCCGCGGTGCTCAGCCGTCGCCCGCCGAGGCCGGGAATCCTGATCCTGAGGCGCGACAGCCGGGGGAAGATGCCGAGCATGCGGATGCCGAGGAACACCATGAAGGCCCCGGCGATCACGGGTATCGCCCCCTTCAGGGCCGTCGAGAGGCTGAAGAGCGAGCCGAGACCGCCCACGATTCCGCCGATCACGGTGTAGGACAGGACCCGGCCCGCGTTGTACGACAATGTGGGCGCCAGGCGCTCGCCGGCCCGGCGGGGCGCAGGCGGCCGATCCGCCCCATCGTCGCACCCGCCCCGCGAGATGCCCTGCGACAGGACGATGCCCCCGCACATGGCAAGACAATGGACGGAGGTGACGAGGCCGACCAGGAAGATGAGCCAGTATCCCATGGACTGGCTCACCGTCGGCAGGAATGAGAACCCCACGGTGAAACGCAGGGCGAGGTAGACCCCGGCGACGACCGCGAGCAGGCCGAGGAACGGGAGCACCCCACCGGCCCGGGCCCTGGCCGGGCCGGGCCGTACGGCGTACCCCGCACCCCGGATCGCGGTCTCAATGGCCGCCGTATCCACTCGGGACGGATCGAAGCTGACCTCCGCCTCGCCGAGGGGTGCCGAGGCCTTTACGCCCAGCACACCGTCGAGGCCGGCCAGCGCCCGCTCGATCCTCGCCTCGCAGCTCCCGCACGTCATACCGTCGATCGCGAACGTCAACCTGGTCGCACGTCCGGACATTGAACCTCACCGGATCCTGCAGGATCCGGGGTGACCTTACCCGGGGGGTGTGAAGGTCGTATGAAGGCCGGGCGCGCCTGCCGGCCATGCACGCCCGAGCGCACGCCCCGCAGCCGGTGCAGCGCGGGCCGTCCAACGCGGCGATGAAGCGCGAGGTCACGAGGACGTTGGGCAGGCCGAACCGCCTGATACTTCCGAGGACGTTGCAGCAGCAGGAACAGCACAGGCAGAGGAAGCTCGCGTCCTGCCGGACGTTGTCCGCGTTCAGGACCAGGCGCCTCTCCCTTCGTCACCGCGCGGCCGAGGCCCCGTCGGACCATGGAGGAGGCGTCCGTGCCGAAGCTGAGGCACGTGGCCAGCGGCACGTCGCAGCGCTTCTCCCCGAGGTGGAGCTTCTCGTGCCGGCACGAGCAGGTGCCCACGATGGCGCCTTCGGCACGTTCGACCATCGCGGCCGCCTTCTCGTGATCGAGGACTTCGACGTGCGGCTGGTCGGTCACGGCCTCCTCGTGGGGCATCGTGCGCATCACCGACACACGCTCCCCGCTGGCGGCCAGGTACTCCCTGAACAGCCTTGCGACCCGGGGGAAGTCGACGCCGCCGTCGGCGCGCATCATCGTGAACTCGAACACGCCTATGACGAAAGGCGAGACCGT
>JAPLSM010000266.1 GCA_026398635.1 Spirochaetota bacterium
TCCCGCTCGGCCATGAGCCGTCGCTGGCGCCCGGCCCGCTCCACCACGGCGAGCAGGTCGGCGGGCACGAAGGGCTTGACCAGGAAGTCGAAGGCGCCGTGACGCACCACCTCGACCGCCGCCTCGACGGTCGCGAGCGCGGACACGATCACCACCACGGTGCGGTCGGCCGCCCGCTCGTTCGCGAACCGGGTCACCTGGAAACCGTCGACGCCGGGCATCTTGAGGTCGACCAGGGCGATGTCGTACGCCGGCCCGGCGAGCAGGTGCAGGGCAGCCTCCCCGTCGGCGGCAGTGTCGACGGAGTGGCCGGCGCGCTCCAGGATCCGGCGCATGCCCTCCCGCATTCCTTCTTCGTCGTCGACGACCAGCAGTCTCACGTCGCGCGCTCCGCCGGCTCGCGGATGGTGATCTCGAAGCACGCCCCGCCGCCGGGCCGGTTCGATGCCGTGATCGAGCCGCCGTGCATCTTGACGATGCCGTAGCACACCGAAAGTCCCAGGCCCGTGCCCCGGCCCACGGGCTTCGTGGTGACGAACGGCGTGAAGAGCTTCGGGAGGAGGTCCTCGGGGATGCCGGGGCCGGTGTCCGTCACCTGCACGGTGAAGGCGCCGGCCAGTCCGCGGCTCACGACTCCCAGGGTCCCGCCGCCGGGCATGACCTCGATCGCGTTGCGGATGACATTGTCGAACACCTGGCGCAGCTGACGCGGGTCAACCCGGAACGAGGGCATCGAGGCGTCGAGGTCGGTCTCGACCCGGATCCGCCCCTCGGCGTCCAGGCTGCGGGCGCCGGCGAGAGAGTCGCCGAGCAGCGCGTTGATGTCGGTCGGCCGGCGGTCGACCTTTTCCTCGCGCGCGAAGTTGAGGATGCCCTGCACGATCGTGCGGGTGCGGGCCGCCTCGCGGGCGATCCGTTCCGCATCCTCCCGGGCCCGGGGGGGGGCTCCGTCGCCGAGCTCCTCCTGCAGCAGGTGCGCGTACATCAGCACCACGCCGAGGGGGTTGTTGATCTCGTGGGCGATGCCAGCGGCCATCTGGCCCATGGAGGCGAGTTTCTCGGCCTGGATCAGGCGTTCCTGGTTCTCCTTGATGCTGCTGATCGCGTCCTCGAGGCGCGAGATGAGGTAGGGCAGGCACATCTCCACCTCGGCGATGCCGCGGTGCACCGCGATCGCCTTGTCCCGGCAGGAGGCGTACCCGCAGGCCCGGCAGTTCAGCTCGTCCTCGGGCCGCACCTTTCCCGTGCGGGCCAGTATTGCCCGGATGTCCTCCTCGGGCACCGGCGGCTCGGCCACAGCCATGGGCGTGAAGGAGACGGAGAGGTCGAGGTCGAGCCACCGCGTGTTGGCGGCCGCCCACTCTTCGACACCGAGGTAGCGCGGCTCCCGGTCGATGTATCCGACCACGTACTTCTTGCGTTCATAGAATGAGAGGTCGTTGGGCATCGCGGGCCCGGCGATGCACCCGTCGCAGAACAGCAGGTCGAAGAGGCGCGTGCGGACAGGCTTCCCCTCGCGTACCAGCCGGCCGAGAACGTCCAGCAGTTCCATGACCCGGTCGCTGCCTTCCACGATGAGCACCGGGCTTTCCATCACGTCGCTCGCGATGCCCGCGGACTTCAGGAGGCCGCCGGTGACGGGGTAGATGCGACCGAGCCCCGCGGTCGGCGGGTCGAACGGCCGTGGGGCGGCGGCAGCGGGGTCGACGCCGGAGGCTGCGAACAGCTCGGTCAGCTCGTCGAAGGTGAGTACCGCGTCCACGGTGTCGGTGCGGCGCGCCTCGTCCTTCTTGCCGACGCACGGCCCGATGAACACGACCGCTGGGCGGGCGGATTCGGGTCCGGCGACTGCCGCGGTGCTGGTGTGGCCGGCGCCGGCGCGGCCGGCGCCCGCAGGTCCAGCGGCGAGCCGGCGCACGACCCGGGCCATCGCCTCCATCGGCGAGCAGACGTCCGCGAGGTGGGGTACCAGCTCGGGATAGATCTTTTCCACGCAGGAGACCACGGCAGGGCAGGGGGTGGAGATAACGAAGGGCTGGTCGGGGGCGATCGCGGCGTACCGGCGGTGGTACGCGTGGGACACGAGGTCGGCGCCGAAGGCCACCTCGTGCACCGTGCGGAACCCGCAGGCAGCGACCGCGCCGGCGAGGCGGCCCGGTTCCATGTCGATGAAGGCCGCGGGGAACGAAGGAGCGATCATGGCGTGGCAGGGACGTCCCGAGGCGAGCAGGCCGCGCACCTCCTCGAGCGACGATCGCACCCGCTTGGCGGACTGGGAGCACATCAGCACGCACTGGCCGCAGGAGATGCACCGGTCGGGGTCCACGTCGGCCTGGCCGGCCCGGACCACGATCGCCTTGGTGGGGCAGCTGCGCACGCAGGAGTAGCACTTGCGGCAGGCCTCGCCCGCGGTGAAGACCGATACGCGTCCGTCAGCGAGGGGGCCGTGGGGCAGGGGGCGTCGCGCTGGGCTAGTACTCATGATCTTTCGACGGCGAGTGTAGCATGCGCCCCGCGCGGCGGGAAGGTTGCGCACCCGAGGCCGAACAGGCCCAGTTCCGTGGTTTCGACCTTCGCGACCACGAGGACGGTACCTGCGGGAGCAGTGAGGACGGTGCGCGTGTCGCGGATCGCGATGCCGGGTATGGCTGCCCCCCGCGTGCCATCATAGGCGGCGCGGGGAGCCTGTCAACCGGCGAGACGGATTAATCGGCCGAGTAATAATAATCGGGGACGCGATCAACGGAGAACACGAGGTTGGTCAGGGTGTGCGTCGAGCCATTGGCATACGTATAAGGCCCGAGGAATGCACCCTGCATCTGCTCGCCCTCTGCGTCGAGGTTCCTGATGATGTTCGCCAGCAGGATATAATCTGTCGTTCCCAGGTAGAATTCGAACTCAGCCTTCACCGCATCGTACACAAAGGCGTATAGGGAAAAGTCACCATCCGTATTACTGAAGTAAATTTCTATCGTGTTCGTGCCGTCGTCTGCGTCAACCGCGCTCCCCGAAGCAGTGATGTAGTATTCCGACGGCGGAGGGCCCCCAGTCCCCGTGCCCCTTCCCCATGCATGAGTCGCCTGTCCTTCACTAACGGAATAGGCGTACTCCACGCCGTCGGGGGTGAAGGAGATCGTGTTTTCGGGCAGCCCCTGGTCGATGAGCGTGCAGCCGGTCAGAACCGCAGCTTTCCGGTAACGCCGACCTCGAAGCCGATCGCGGGCAGCAGCAGGTCGTCTCCCGTACCTGTGCGTTTCTCCACGCCCGCTGCTATCTTGCCCGAGATTCCGAGTGTGAACGTCTCCGTTACGTCGATCTCCGTGGCGTGCTCGAACGTCGCCCGGAACGGCACGCTGCTCGACACGATGCCCGGCGCGACCCACATTGCGACGCTTTCGAGCACGAGGCGCTCCGTGTGCGTGGTGCGCCGTACCCGGATGTCGGCCCCCTCCGGAGTTCCCTCGCGGCTCCATACGTACGAAAAGGTCAGCGCGTTGCGCAGGGTGTCCTGGTCGGGCCGGGGGGCGATGACGATGCCCGGGTCGTCGGGGAGGCGTGGAAGGAGCGAGAGTAGCGGGTCGTCGATCGCCTGCCGGTCGCGCGTCCAGCTCGTTGACTGGTCGATCGACAGCGTCCCCCCGCGGAGTCCGGGCAGCTGCACCGCCGTTCGCATCGAGAGGGCGAGCGAATTGACCTTGGCAGCGAAGTCCCTGGTGTAGGAGGCATCCGCGTCGAACGTGAGCGCCCGGGCTTCGGCGAACGTCGCGTCCTTCCCCAGCGAGAGGGAGACTGCGCGCTTCTGGGACCGGGCACCGTCGTCGCGCCCCGTGTCGTCCTTCAGCGAAATCGACGCCCGCGAAGGCAGGTACCACTCCGGTTCGACGATCCGGGCTGTGAGTGCGAGCCGCCCGGCCACCGCGTTTGATGCGGCTTCCACGCCCGGATCCCCGATGAAGGGATCAGCTGCCGCGTGCTGCAGCGTCCTGCTCCAGGTAAGCGGTACCAGCAGGAGACCGGGCCATGGCGCGAACAGAACCTCCGCCTCGCCGATCGCCCGGTCCACGCTACGGTAGCTTCCCGTGAAGGAGACCGACGCCTCCGGGGTCAGCAGGATACGCCCCTCGCCATCCGGACTCACCGGCATGGAGAGCGACAGGGAGTCCCGTGTGTTCGCGTCCCGTGCCCCGGTCGCGGGATCGACGTTCAGTTCGGTGTACCCGGCCTCCAAGGCGAGCGTGGCGCCCAGGTGCCGAGTACGCGATATTCCGAGATCGAGGGTGATGCGGTCTCGCAGCGTGAGCTCGGAGGCATCGGTAAGCGTGTCCCCGGGTGCGGCGAACAGCTCGCCGAGCCGGTGGAAGTACGACCAGGGACCGTCGGCGGGGTCTGAAAGGTCGGGCGCATCGAAGACCCGGTCCCGCGTGGCCTGCAGGGATACGTGCCCCTCCTTCCAGGTCCACGAGAGGCCGGCCTGTCCCGCTTCGAGCAGGCCCCTGGTGCCCGTGGTGTCCAACGCGGTTCCATCCGAAGCATGCAGCAGCTCGTGAGCGTCGCGGGTCCAGGTCCGGGAGAACGAGAGCCACTGAGCGAGCCCGATGTCGTTCTCCAGGCGCTCGGAGAGCGACAGGCTCTCCCGGTCGATCTCGGCTGCGGCGACCTGGGGACCGGTCGTCGCCACCACGGGATCCCTCTCGGTGGTGCGCGAGCGATCCCAGCGGTGCTCGATCACCGGTACCCAGGCTCTCCCGGTGTCCAGCACGAGGCTCAGAGACCGGTGATCGGTCGACCCGTTCTCGAGCCCCGACAGCACGTCGGGATCCGGTTCGGCCGGCCGGTCGTACGCCTGGCCCGCCTCGAAGGACACGGAAAGGCTGCCGGCGAGCATGGTCTCGAGGCCCGCGTGCCACCGATCTTCGATACGGTCGTAGGGACCGAGGAAAGTCCCTGTCCGGTGCTCGTACCCCGCCGAGAGGAAAGGATCCGAGACGAGGGGGAAACCGCCCGCCGAAATCAGCGCACCGCGCCAGCCGGCCGACGCCTCGACGCGCGCGGCAGCTTCCAGCGCGAGACGCGCCTGGGCGACGTGCCACTCGTCGGTGAGGAAGCGAAGGGGTGCCGTGATGTCGGATGAGCCGGCCTTCACCCCGAACCGCAGCGAGGACACGCGCTGCACGACGCCGGGCTTCCCGGTGAGGTTGCCGGCAGAGGCGCCGTTCACGGTTACCGTCCAGGGGTCTTCGAGGAGGACAGCGACTTCATTCCAGCCGACTCGAAAGGTTGACGAGGTGGCCGGCAGCGCGGCTTCGAGCGTGTCGCTGCCACTCACGAGGCCGACGAGGAACGATGCGTCAGCGGTCAGCAGGCTTCCGGTCGGAACGAGCACGTACAGCCTCAGCAGCTTCCAGGCTGAGAGATCGGCCGGAGGTGAGACCGGGAGCTCGGCCACTGCCTGGTCGCCGGACGTGATGTCGGACACCACGTCGCACGCGAGCGACTTGTCGGCGATGCCGTGGTCCTCACGGTAGCTTTCGCCACCGTGAAGCTTTTGGTACACCTCGGGGTACGCAGAAGCGAACGGCATGGCATCGAGGTCCGTGTCCTCCTCCGGTGTCACCTCGCGTACGGAGAGGCTTGCCGACGAGGACGCCAACGCGGAACCGCTGAACGAAAAACCGCCGACGAGGATCTGTCCGGTTGTTGCCGTCGTGGTCGGGTCGACGGCCGGAACCACCGTTAGGCGGATGCCGCGCAGGGCGCGGAAGGTGCCGGGGTTCGCGGAAACGAGCGCCGTGATGTCGAAGGTCACCTCGGTCCAGTCCGAAGTCCCCTCCGGGAAGGAGGCGAGGTAATACGTCGAGGGCGCGAGCACTACGCCGACCTCGGTTGCAGGATCGTCGAGCACGCCATTGCCATTGCGATCCTCGGAGTCGAGTCGTCCGTTGGATTCCCCGAACCGGTCGGTACCCAGCACCGTCGAACTGCCGTTCGAGGGGGTGATGGCATACCCTTCATTTGCCGCCGAGGCCTCTCCGTCGAGCGTGCCGTCGTCGTCGAGGTCTTCGCTCGTGCTGCTCAGCGCCTCCGCGTACACGAGCAGAGCCTGCCCCGTATCGCCGGCCACCCCCACGCCGCGCAGCCAGACGGTGAAGCGTTGGGCGCCGCCTGCATCTATGCCGGAGAGCACGGTCGACGCAGCTGCCCACGCGTCCGTCGAGCCGGCGGCGAACTCGACGTCGAGCACGAGCGAGTTGGAGGTGCTTCCGGGCGGCGAATCGGCGCTGGTGTACGGCCCGGCCTTCTCGCTGTAGGTGAACTGCAGGAGGCTGGAGTTGTCCCATGATATCTCGTGGAGCACCGTCCCGCCGAGCAGCTGGTCTTCCCACAGGTTCTCGTAGCGAAGGTCGCCCCGGTCGTCGAGGGTCACCGCGAGGAGCTTGGAGGGTGTCGCCAGGGTCCACGCCCCCTCGGACAGGCTGACGCCGATCCTCCGGTCGTCTTCCATGTCCGCGATGACGGCAACCCCGGAAGGATCTGCGGAGGTTAGTGCGAGAGCAGCTGATCCCGCGATTGTTCCGGCGAAACCGCTCTCGTCGGGGGCGGCGCCGAACGAGGCGTTCGCGTCCAGCGAGTCGGCCAGGCGCGCCGGATTCTCCTCGCCGAGCCGGGGGGCGGGCGCATCGGGGATGGGCAGCGTGAGGGCGAGGAGGTTCCTGCCGCCGAGCTGCTCGTCCCCGATCGCCGCGCCGACGGCGGCGACGAACTCGCGGCCCGCGCCGGCGACCGGCGTCCACCGGTAGACGACTTCGACGTCGCTCTGCGGTCCGATGACGCCCGCAGCGAAGGTGATCGTGCCGGCAACCGGGTCGACGGTCCACGAGGACGACGGGAGCGGTTTCCCATCCACCGTGACCCTGACGCTGTCGGGGATGAGGCCGGGGTCGAGCCGGTAGGTGTCCGTTGAGAGGAGGTAGCGGACCCGCGCAGTCGTCACCGAGGCATCGGGCGGTGCATAGGAGAGGCCGCCGTAGATAGTGTTGTCGGGATCGAACGGGTTGTTTTCCGGCGCGACGGGCAGCGTTCCGAATGGTTCCTCCCCCGGAAACGGGCGGGGGTAGAAACCGACCCCGTCGCTGAACTCGAAGGAGATCGTCGCATCGGTCAGCGAGACGCGGAACCAGCCTGCCAGGTCATCGTAGGCCGGATTGGGGGCGAGGGTTGCGGTGCGCAGGACCTGCACCGAGACCTGCTCGGGCACGAGGCCTTCCTCGAGATCCAGGTAGAACGTGCTGCGCAGTTCCCAGTAGCTGTTGAGACCATCGCGCCGCAGGAACAGCCAGGGAGTGGTGCCTTCCATTCCAAAGTAGTTGGGCCAATCGTCTATATTGAAGTCGTCGCGGGCGCCGCTCGTGTCGATGATCGCCAGGCTCCCAAGGCTGGGGTCGCCGACCCGTGTCCCCGACACCGTGTACGTGATGGCCAGCTCTTCGCCCGCGGCGAGTGAACGGCTGAGGGTGAGTCGGGCACCGGCGCTGTCCAGCCGCCAGTCCGTGCCCCGGGCGAGGAGCGTGTAACGCTGTCCGTCGATCCAGATCGTCCCGGTGGACGAGGATTTCGCCACCCGCAGGCCCGCTTCGTCGATGCCGGCATCGGGGAGCAGGAAGAACCGGGCGCGTGCGTACGCGACGTCCGCCAGGTCGGCCTCGACGCTGAGCCGGCTGCCCCGGAATCGTCGGCGGCCCTCGACCGCCGACCCGTACCGTGCGAGACCCTCGAGGGTGACGGGACCGAGCTGCCCTTCGGCCTTCAGGGCGAAGCTTTCCGAGCCACCGGCGTCGATCGGCAGATAGAAGCTCCCGGGGATAGTGCGGTGGAGGTTGCCGATGCTGATCTCCCGCAGCGCCTCGTCTTCCTCGCCCTGCCAGCTCAGCGAATAGACGTTGTCGCCCCCGAAAATCTCGCCTCCCGCGAGCCGCGTGGAGTCGTGGTCGATGTCGATGACGAGATGTTCAGCCACGGTGCGGTGCACGAAGATCGCACGCACCAAGTCGTCGAGCAGCGGACCGGATTCGATCCCTTCCACCCCGGCACCGGCAGTGAACCCCGGGGTCAAGGGCAGCACCGCACCCCAGCCGAGGCCGAGAAGGAAGTAATCTCGGTAGGTCTCTTCCTGCGCCGGAAGACGGACCGCGGCCGTGGCGAGCAGGATCAGCAGGAGGCCGGGAAAAAGGTGCCCGCCCCTCGCGCGGAGAGGCGGGCACCGTGAGCGGCAGGTCACCCGATCAGAAGCTGATCGTGACGCCGATGCCGTGCTGGAAGCCGTAGTCCGGCAGCGGCTTGAAGGCATAATCCACCGCGTACGTGGTGAAGCCGGCGGTCAGGTGCACGCCGAGCCCCCCCGAGATGCTCTGGAGGCCAGCCCAGAGCTGGTTGATGTTGTAGCCGATCCGGGCGTACGCGATGCCCGCGTACACGTACTCCACGCCGATGCCAACGGACCAGCTCCAGAGGTCCAGCAGGGGCACGTCGCCCTGTACGGCGATTTTCACGTTGTGGTCCTGCACGTTGACCAGGGCGTAGCTGGCGTTCGCGGTGGCGGACATTGGCAGAGGCACGGCCTCGGAGACGAACTTCACCGGAGAGCCGACGTTGCGGACGCCCACGGCGACAGCAGTGTTGAGGTACGGCTTGTCGGTCTGCAGGTAGATCAGCCGGGCCCGGGCCTGGTCGGCCTTCACGGCTGCGGTAGCATCCTCCAGAAGGGTTTTCTCGGAGTTCTCGAACGTCCGCTTCTTCTCGTTGAGTGCAGCGACGCCATTACGGTAGGCAGTTTCCTTGGCTGCGCGGTCGGCCTTCAGCGTCTTGAGCTCGGCGGGCTCCTCTGCGCCCTTGGCAAGCCCCGCCGAGAGTTCGGCGATCTTGCCGGACAACACCCGCTCCTGGAATGCCCACTCGTCGTCGAGCGCCGCGGCCGCCTTGGCCTGGTCTGCCTCGAAGTCGAGAGCGCGAATGGCTTCCGCATCCTGGGCCGCTGCGAGCCGGTCCTGGAAGATCTTCTCCTCGTGCCGGTACATGGCGGCCAGGAGGCGCAGGTACAGCGCCTTCTCCTTGGCCTTGTATTCGGCTTGGACCCGGGCCTGCGCGGTGTCGCTGCGCGCGTCCACCTTGTCGAGATCGCGCTTCAGCTTGGTCTTCTTCAGCTCCTTCTGCAGCGACACACGCAGCGCCTCGAAGTCCTTCACGTCCTTCTCGGCCGCGGCGGTCGCCTCCGCGACCGACTGCTCGGTGGTCTTCGCCATGGCGGCCGTGTCGGCGTCAGCCTGCTTGATCTCGTTCTGACGGGCGGCGATCCGTTCCTGCAGGCGCTTGACCCACGGGTCGGTGCTGAGGCCGTCGATCTCCTTCTGCTTCGCGTCGATCTCCTTCGAGAGAACGCTGAGCCGGTCCTTGTTTGCGTCCTTGTCCTGCTGGAGGGTCGCCTGCTCGGTTTTCAGCGCCTCGAGCGCCTTCACGAGCTCCGCACGCCTCGGACCTACCGCCTCGTTGACGAGCGCTTCGTAACCGGCAATGGCCGTGCTTGCAGCCGCCGATTGCGCTGTCCGGCGCTCATCGTAGGAAATCTTGCGCTTGTTGGCTGCCGCGGTGCGCTCTTCGAGGAGGCCGCGCGTCTTCGCGATGCTCGAGTCGATGGCGGCGTTCAGCTGGTCGGCGCTCAACTCCTGTGCGGGGTCGTCGATGACCGTGAAGAGGCGCTTCCGCTCCGAGGCGATCGTGTCGAGGTCCGCGACCTTCTTCTGGTAGGAGCCCTGGGCCTTTACCATCTCGGCCTGGTACCACGCGTCGATTTCGGACAGGGCGGCCGCATCGTTTTTCTGGGCGGTCGCCAGCTCCGCGGCGGCCGCATCACGCACCGTCTCGGCCGCCTGCTTCTTCCCCGCAATCGCCTCCTTCTTATCTTCAGCAGCCGCATCGAGCTGCTTCACGAGGTCGGTCACGGTCTTCTCGGCCGCGTCCAGCTGCTTCTGCGCCTCGGCCGACTGCTTCGCGGCCGTGGCAGTGCGCTTCTGCTTCTCGGATTCGATCGCCGCCTTGGCCTTGGTGAACTCGTCCTCGAGCTGCTTCGGCGTCGGGGCACGCGGGGCCTGGCCCACGTGCGGAGTCGGGAACCAGGCTGTGGCGCCGAGGTCGCCGGCCACCGCCAGCGCGTTCTCGTCGCCGAGCGACCGCCACACCCCCTTGAGGTCGGCGCCGAGGCTGACCGTGGACCAGATGTAGTGCGCGTACGAGAACGCCGCAGCCGTGTCGAAGACGTTCACCGTGTCCTGGGGCTGTCCGAGGATGTTGATGAACGTGAACCCGCCGGTGTTCAGCAGCTGCACGCCCGCAGCGGCGTACCCGCCGAGCAGGGGGAAGCCGAACGCGAGCTGGCTGTGTGTGACCTCATTTGGCATGGGGTCGATGGTGAGCTGCAGCCGCATGGATTCCTGCGTGGCGAGCGCAGCCGGGTTGTAGCCCATCGCTTCGAGGCCGGTGCCCAGGGGGTCGGCGACCCCGCCCATCGCGTCGACCCGGGCGGCGGGGGGGGCAATCAGAAAGTCGGCCCCGCTGGTGCCGCCGCCGGTCTGGGCGAAAGCGGGGAGCGCCAGGGCCAGGAGTACGATCGCTGCAAGGTTTCTCGTGTTCATGCGCTTCTCCCTACCGGACGATCATGACCTTCAGGGTTCGCAGGTACTTCGTGGCCCTGATCTGGATGAAGTAGAGCCCCGGCCCGAGTTTCTCGCCACGGTCGTTCTTCCCGTCCCACAGCAGCGGCAGGCTGGCCTCGAACGAGTTCCAGGGCTGGTTGTTGATGAGCGTTGCCACCTTCTTCCCTGTTGCCGTGAACACCTGCACGGTGACCCGGTCGGCCGGGTCGGCGGTGGGCTGCGGGATGAAGACGGTCACCGGTTCGGTCGACGTCGGAGTGATCTTGTTGTTTGCCGCTACCGGCTCGGTCAGCGAGGGCAGGGTTCTGAAGGTCCAGGTCACGTCGGCGGCCAGCTCGATTCCGTTCACGTCCTTCACGCCGGCGGCGCCCGCTTTCACGGTCACATTGTAGGATGCGAAGAGAAGGTCGGCATCCGGGTCGAACGTCGCGGTGAAGGTGCCGTTATCGTACGACACCGTACCGCTCACCGGTGTACCGGCGTCGTCCTCCACGAGGAAGGTCGTGGCTGTCACCGTCGTCCCGTCGACGTCCTTCGAGAACACGGCCTTGATGGTCGTGCCCCGCGAAACGCCGACCGAGCCGTCGGCGGGGCTCAACAGGAGCACCTCCGGCCGGGTCGAAACCCAGAAGCTCCAGACTTTGTCCACGAGCTGGTACAGGTCGTCGGTCGCCTGGGCGGAACCCGGGGCGTTGTCGCCGTGCACCACGGCCGTGTACTTCTGACCCGGCGTGAGCGCGGCGCCTGGGGTGAAGGTGAGCGTGCGGGATCCTCCCGTGTCGTAGTGGACGGTGCCGGTAACCACGGGGCCGGTGGCTCCCCCCGTGTGGAGCGAGAAGGCAGCCTCGGTTTCGCTCTCCTTCATGTCCTTCGAGAACGTGGCGGTGACGGTGGCGTCCGGAAGCACGCCGGTGGCGTCCGGGGCCGGCACCGTGTTCGAGACCACGGGGTTGACGGGCACCTTCGTCGTGAAGAACCAGAAGCTGACGTTCTGCATGAACAGGCCGTCGGTGTCCTTCACGCCCGTGGTGATGTTCACCGTGTAGACGGTGTTCCACAGGAGGTTCGCGTCTGGGTTGATCGTGACTATGCGCGGAGCCGTCAGGGTGGAGTCCGAGCTGACCAGCGTGTCGCCGCTGTCGTAGACGTTGTTGCCGTTGTTGTCGTGGAAGACGATGCACGTCGTGTTGTCGACAATGGAGGATCCGTCGATGTCCTTGGAGAACGTGGCTGTGAAGTTGGAGCCGATGTCCACCTCGATGGCGCCGTGCACCGGCGTGCGGCTCACCACGATCGGGTAGATGGGCATGGTCGTGGTGAACGTCCACACTTTGTCAGCGAGCATTGTTAATCCATCCGCGCTGGCGGCGGCAGCGAGGACCTTCGCGGTGTACGTCTCACCCCAGTTCAAGGTAGGAGTGGGATCGAGGGTGGCGGTTACACTCGGTCCGTCCCAGCTCACGGAAGCAGCGACAGGGTTGAGGGCTGCGTCGTAGAGTTTGAAGTTCGCGATGACAGAAGCCGGGTTCATGTCCTTGGAGAACGTCGCGGTGAGGTTCGCCGTCATGGAAACCCCGTATTCGCCGTTCGCGGGATAGGTGGCCGTGACGAGCGGATACTCCGGCGCAGTGGTCGTGAAGGTCCAGGTGTACGTCGACTGCAGTGGCAGCCCGTCCGTGTCGACGGCGCCGGTGTCGATGGAGGCGGTGTAGTGCGTGCCCCACGTCGGGAACGGCAGGGTGTCCGGCGTGAAGGTAGCTGTCCGCGAGGGAGCGTCGTAGCTTACGGTACCGCTCACGTACGAGGTTCCGTCATGCAGCTTGAAGCTCGTTTGAACGCTGGCACCAACCATGTCCTTCGAGAACGTAGCCGTCACGGTGGTCGTGCGCGGGACCTCGATTGCCGCATTCAGCGGGCTCGTGGCCAGGACAGCGGGATAGATCGCCGGGGAGGTCGAGAAGCTCCAGACTTTATTGGCGGCCAGGTACAGGTTGTCGACGCTATCCTGCACTCCGGAAGAACCGTCGCCGTGGACGGTAGCGGTATAGGTCGTGCCCCACTCCAGGGTCGACGAGGGCGTGAGTGTGGCCGTATATGCGTCGGTGGGGGTGACGGTGCAGGGAATCGGGGTCGCCCCGACGGTCAGCGTGAAGTTCGTGGTGTTGATTGTGGAGGCCTTCATGGGCTTCGAGAACATCGCCACCACCGTGGTCGTGCGCTCCACGTTCGTGGCGTTGTTGCCCGGCACGATCGAGGTGACCACCGGCTGTTGGGGTGTCGCCTGCACCGTGATCGTGATGAGGGGCGTGTTCGGTGACGGCACCGCGCTCGTTCCGAGCAGGTACCCCTTCTGCACGTACGCGCGTCCCGCAGGAACGCTGGCGTAGTAGGGGCCGACTTCCTCGTCGGCATACGCGTCGGAGAAGGTGATGTCCGTGGATGGGTTGTCGACCTGCAGCTGCACCTTGTTACCGACCGTGGCGGTCAAAGATATGTTTACGATGGCGAAGAAGGTTTTACCGGCCGGAGCTACGTTCACTGCTGTCGCCGGGGTGAGCGTCGCGTATGCAGGCGTTGTGGCCCCCAGCGTCGCGGAGGTGACTTGGGAATCGGTGCCTGAGTCGTAGTTTCCGTTCAGGTTCGTGTCTTCGTAGAGTACCACGCCCCCCGGGATGAGATCGGAGTCTGAACGGGGGGCGCCGGTGGCATGAAGCTTGATCGACTCGAGCTCGATCGCCGCAGAGTTGTCCGGGTCATCTGGGTCAAAAACGAGTTTGAGCACTGGCGCGGATTCCCCCTGGTCCTGCGAGGAGGGCGCGATGTTCGTGGCCACCAGGCCCACCCGGTACTTGTCAAGCGGCTTCTGTGTGTCGTGGGGAGGGACGAGGAGGGCCGTTTTACCAGTCTGCCGAAGCGAGGTCACCTGAACCCCGATGGTCACACCCGAAGTGGCGGCCGTGGATTTCAGCTCCACGCCCACGAAAAGGCGGGCAACGCTGAGGGCACCAATTTCGGTAACCGACGTGTTCAAGGCGATGGTGGCCGTGCCCCCACTGAAGGTGTAGGGCCCGCCGCTCAGGGCATCCTGATCGTCGATGTATGTTCCATTGTCGAAGAGGCCATTGCCGCCAGGGTCCTCGTACCACACCCTGATTGACTGAATGTCGTTCGAATTGAAGCCCCCGCTGGAAATCAGCTGAACGACAACCTGGTCTACGCTGGCTAATTGCCCGCTGAAATTCGTGCTGATCTGCACCTTGTTCATGCCCACAATAACAGTTCCTGACTCGGGCACCGGGATGGAATACGGTGCGATCGAAACGCTGGAGTCCACCTTTATCACGGGGAGGGCTGAAAGAAGCTGTACCCCACCCAGCAGCAGGATCGCGGTAGCCGCGATGAACAGCAGACGTGCCTTCGTGTTCATGGTCTCGAACCTCCCCTTCACCCCAACCCGGTGGCGGCCTCAAAGCTGCCCTTCGGGCAAACCATTCAAGCGTATCGCGCGGGCACGCTGATTTCCGCGACCCGCGCAAGGCATGGAAACCGGTATTGCTTCAATTATTGGCAAGTAGAGAGGGGTTCACTAGAACTTTTTTAATGAGCAAAACGTCCAGGAAGAGACATCCGGGCAGGCTGC
The DNA here is from genome assembly GCA_026398635.1 of Spirochaetota bacterium. Taxonomy (GTDB): domain Bacteria; phylum Spirochaetota; class Spirochaetia; order SZUA-6; family Fen-1364; genus JAPLSM01. Next base: position 14,344 of record JAPLSM010000266.1, read on the forward strand.
TTTCGGGGCTGGACAACTCGGGAGCCAGGCACGCCTGTATCGGTCAGGTCACTCGACTTCCTCCCGGGCGGGTTTTCGGGTGACGACGATCGGCGGTTTCATGAGCCCGCACGGGACGAGCTGGTACTCGTCCGTCCAGTCGGCGCCCGCCGAGACGAACTGGGCAGGGCCGGTCCACGTAGGCCACTTCTTCGCGTGGTGCAGGGGCCCGTGGGAGTTGCGCCGGTGGCCGATCACCTCGACCCGGACATCCGCCTCGGCGGTTCCTTCCGGGAGGCACTCGGTGATATCCGCCTCGTTCGGCTCCCAGGCGATGATGCCCGCGGCTTGGCCGTTCACCACGACTTTCACCGCCACACCCCGGTACTCGGGCACTTGGAGGAACAGGCGTTCGCCGGGGAGGTGCGTCAGGCGCACCCGCTTTCGATACGCCACCGAACCCGCGTAGAAGGCGAGGCCCCGGGGCACCCAGTCCCCGAGCGACAGGCTGCGTGGCTCCTCGGTTATTCGGACGTCCATACCGTCGACTGCGGTGCCGAACCTTCCGAGCAGGTACACGATCTCGAGACCCGGGTGCGCCTCGTCGTAGTCGCCCTCGAGGGTCACCTCGTTCATGCCCTCGCGCAGCAGCGCAGGGTCGAGCGCGAGCCGCCGCAGCGACGGGTCGACCCACCACCCGCACTCGATGTCCGCGCAGAGGGGGTGACCGTTCACGGCGATCTGCCAGCGCCGGGGCTGCTCGAGGCACAGGTGCACGTCGCCCGTGGGCACGGTGTCCACTTCGAACCGGTACGCGAGTGAAACCCGGATGGTCTTCGCTTTCCGGGGCACGGTCCGGCACCAGGGCTGTACCATCTTGCCGTCTCGGGGTTGCACGCCCAGCGCTGCCCGCACCTTCCGATCGACTCGCAGCACTTCCTCCGGCTCCTGCCACTCCTCATCGCCTATCCTGAGGCGCGGCCGGTCGAGAGGCAGCACGTTGTCTTCAGACAGCAGCACCTCCCACCGCTCGCCGTCCAGTTCGACGCGCTGGCCGTCGGTGAGGCGCGGCCGGCGAGGAGGGGTCTCGTCCTGCTTCGCCTTTGGGAAGACGAACAGCCGGCTCCCGAGCACGGGCAGCGACGTCGAGATGGTCCACCGTCCCCCCGCGTCCTGCGCCGCCTCGGCCGCCCAGGTCGCCCCCGTGTCCGGGTCGAGCTCGACAGGCCGGCCCTTGGTCCTCTCGAGCAGCCGTACCTTCACCGACGGGTACGCGGCGCGGCGTTCGACAACCCGGGGCTCATCGAAGATGTCACGCAGGCGCTCGGCGCCCTCGAGGCCGGTGTTGCACAGGAACAGGACGAAAGCGTCCGCATTCTCGGTCAGGAGGTACAGGGCAGCGTTGACCTCGTTGCCCGCGGGATCGGCGATGGAGACTCGGCGGGCCGGCTCGACCGCCTGGACAAGCTCCGCCCCCGCGGCGGGGGCGCGCACCACCCAGTCGGCGAGAGCCGCGGCCCGGTCGGAGGGCTGGGCGTCCACGTAATGCGCCGCCTCTCCCGCGAACACCACCCGTCCGCCGGCAGCCGCGAAGCGCTCGAGCAGCGCGAGTGTAGTGGAGCGAAGGGTGAGCGTCGGCGGCACGAGCACGGCGGTGTAGGCCGCCTTGCCGACCTTCAGGACCGGTCCCGGTTTCGCCCTGGACACCGCGGCCCGGCGCGAGAGGATCTCCTCGTCGCCGTAGTCGAAGTCTACGTGCGCGCCGAGCAGCGCGTCCTCGAGCGCCACCAGCTGGAGGTCGAACCGTTTCACCGCCGAATCGTCCAGCCATCCTATGCGTACCATGAGCCACGTGCTCTCGACGGGGTGCACCACGAGCAGGTCGCGCACCTCGGCTCCGCGGGAGGTGACCGCGTTAATCCGGGCGAAGTAGTCCTCGACTTTCGGGTAGGCCTGCCACCACGGCGACTGCCAGGATATTGCCGCAGGGTAGTCGCGCTTGGCCTCGGCCTCCATGGTGTACCACGCGAGGTGCTGGCAGCGCAGGTTGATGCCCAGCGCGGCCTGCCAGTCGCCGAGCGCCTTGTGCCCGGCGAAGGGGAAGTCCCATCCCGTGCACCCGTAGGTCTAGAAGCGCATAGCGCTGCCCCCCACGGCCGTCTGCTGGCTGAGGGTGTCTTCCATCAGCACGTGGCCGGTGAACTGCAGGCCGTTCTCCGCGCACCACTCCCCGATCTGGCGGCTGAACGAGTCGACGAACAGGTGCGTGACGCAGTCGTGGTAGTGCCAGCGCGCCGGACCGAACGGGCGCCCATCCACGTCGAGGAACAGCTCCACGAGGTGCGGGAGCAGGTCGTAGCCGTAGCGCTTGCGGAATGCCGCGGGCAGCCCCGCAGTCCACGGCAGGCTCGGGAGCTTGCCGGTGGCGTGGTCGGTGCCCAGCCGGTAGCCGTGGTTGGGCTCGTCGCTGAAGATGCCGGGGATGGCCTTGCCGAAGTGCCGGCCCGATCGCTTGCGGTACGCCTCGTGGGTGACGGCGATGAACCGGCGCACCGCCTGGGGGTTCAGGGTGTCGAGATAGGTGTACCCGTTGTACCGCGACGAGGGGGGATCGATCTCCACGGCGAAAGCGAGGATCGCTTCGCCCTCGGCGAGGCTCGCGGGCTGCTCGCCGCGGGGTATCCGCCGCACGTCGCGTGCGCCGTGACCCTCCCGGCGGGCGGTGAAGGCGGCCGCGACGTCGTCGCCCCACCGCAGCTCGCGCGGGGACGCGATCTCCCGCATCACGAGCGATCGCCGGCGCCAGCGCGGATCCTTCGTCACGAGGCCGCCGGCCGCGCCTGAGGGCCAGCGGTCCTCGTCGTACAGCCACGCGAGCATGCCCTGCTTCCCGGCCTCGTCGGCGCACGCTTCGATGCAGGCGAACCACTCGTCCTGCAGATACGGGGTGGCGAGACCCACCCGGGAGTGCATGAAGAAGCCGCCGAGCCCCATCCGCTTCATCAGCCTGATCTGCCGGCGCAGCTCGTCGGGCGAGAGCTTTCCGTTCCAGGCCCAGAACGGCATGCCCCGGTGCCAGGCGCCGGGTTCGCGGAAATCGCGCTCGAGATCCTTCAGCATCGCGTGCTCCTCGGAGATCGACGGTGCGGTGGCCCGTCCTAGGGGTGAATGGTGTGCGGTGATCGAGCATAGCCGAACGGCTGGGCTTCGTACATCCTCTTGCGGCCCGGCCGGCGTGCGAATCAGCCTCGCTCCCCTCCTACCATCGGGCCACGCTCCAGAACGCGGGCTTTGGACGGTGCATGACGTCGAACAGCAGCGGCCAATCCTTGCGGCCTTTCACGGGAAAGTTGTCCAGCCAGGTCTGGTCGTCGGCGATGCCCCAGAAGGTCACGGCCTGGAGCTTGCCGGCCTCCGCGAGTTCCCGGAAAACGCGGAACAGGGCGCCGTACCGCGATGCCTGGACCCGCTCGAGTGCGGGCGGCAGGGTATCGAAGGAGGAAATGTCTCCCCATCCGAACACCGAGAGGTCCAACTCCGTGATCTCGACCGCGAGCCCGAGCGAGGAGAACCGCTCGATGGCGCTCCGCACGACCCCCTCGTCGGGTGCATGGATCGACCAGTGCCCCTGGATGCCGACGCCATCGATCAGGCCCCGCTCCTTGAGCGTCTTCGCCAGCGCGTAGGCCCGCTCCCGCTTGGCCCCTGCCTCGATCCCGTAGTCGTTGTAGAAGAGCCGGGCGGATGGATCCGCTTCCCGGGCGTATTGGAACGCCCGGACGATGTAATCGGGAATGCCGTCCCCGTCGTCGTCGGAGCCCGCGGTCCGGTACCAGCCGCTGTCCGCGCGCCACGTCTGCGGGCCGTCGGAGAGCGCCTCGTTGACCACGTCCCAGCATGAAACCATGCCGCGGTAGCGCGAGAGGAGGGCCTGGATGTGGCGCTGCATCCGCCCCAGCACCTCGGCTTTCGATGCCATCCCGCCGCCCGATGCCCGGAACACCCACTCGGGCACCTGCTGGTGCCAGACCAGGGTGTGCCCGCGCATCCTCATCCCGTGCTCCGCGGCGAAGTCGACGATGGCGTCCGCGTCGGCAAACCGGTACGAAGCCTCCCCTTCTCCCGGCACGGGATGGATCAACGCCCATTTCATCGCGTTTTCGCACACGAGGCTGTTCACCTGCGTCAGCAGGAGATCCGCGTGCGTGACGAGCGTGGACCGTTCCACGGCGGCGCCGACGCGTAGGAACGGGGCGTAACGCTGAGCGAGCGAAGGCACCGCGGCCTCCTGGGCAGCTGCCGGGTCGGCGGGAAGGGCGGCCAGCGCCGTTATGGCGCCAAGAACGATTCCTACGAAGGTTCTCCTCATCGACGTCACTGCGGCGGGCGGCTGACCATCAGCCCTTCAACGCTCCCGCTAGGGTCCCCCGGATAATCCACCGGTGACAGAGGATGTACAGCAGGATGGTGGGCAGCACCGCGATGATCACCGCCGCGGAATACTGCGGCATGTGGTCCACACCGTACGCATTCAGGAATTGGGCCACCCGGAGCTGGATCGTGAAGCGCGCCTGGCTGTTGATCATGACCAGGGTCAGCAGGTAGTCGCTCCATGCGCTCATGAAGACCAGGATGACGGCGAGGATCGTGGCCGGATTGGCGAGGGGCAGCATGATGCGGAAGAAGGTTCCGGAGTGGCCCGCCCCATCGATCCTGGCCGCGTCCGCCAGCTCTTCCGGCAGGTCCCGGTAGAACGAGCGGTAGATCATCGTCCAGAACGGAACCCCGAACGCCGCCATGGGGAGGAAGAGTCCGGGAAGCGTGTCGATGAGCCCGACGATCGCACTGGTTCTCGCCAGGGGGATCAGGACCATCTGCATGGGAACGAAGTATCCCATGAGGACGAGGTAGAAGACGACTTCCGTGATCCTGTTCCGGTACCTGGCGAAGATGTAGCCGGCCATGGCACTGATCGGCACGGTGATCGCGATGGCGCCCGCGCACACCGCGAGGGTGTTGAGGAAGCCCTGGCCGATCTTGATGGCATTCCACGCATCCCTGAAGTTTTCCCAGTGCAACGCCGTGGGCAGGGCCCAGGGATTGTAGTTGTATTCGAGCCTCGTCTTGAAGACGAAGAAGAACGGCAGGACCAGGGGGATGATCACGGTGGCCGCGAACACGAGCAGGATGACGGTGATGACGATCTCGGGAAGCCGGCTCCTCATGCCGGCCACCCGCTCTCCTCCGACAGCGGGCAACGGGAGGTTGCTCATGCCGTTGCCTCCCTGCTCTGCCAGGAGAACTGGGCGATGGTGAACACGAGCGAGAGGAGAAAGATGATCACCCCGACCGCTGCCGCACTCCCGTATTGCCAGTTCACGAAACCCTGGTTGTAGAGGATGGTCACCAGGGTTTTCGTGGCGTTGCCAGGCCCGCCCCGGGTCATGAGCTGGGGCAGCTCGAAGAGCTTCAGGCTTCCCACGGTGCACAGCACTGCCAGGATTCGCAGCGGATAGGAGACCATGGGGATGACGATGTGTCGCGCGAATGACCACCCACTCGCCCCGTCGAGTTGCGCGGCCTCACGTATCTCCATGGGGATCTGCTCCATCCTCGCCATGAGGTAGATGATGGGGAATCCGGTGTACGTCCAGGTCGCGATCATGAACACGGACCAGAAGGCGACATTGGGATCTCCCAGCCAGTCGATCCTCGCGAGCCACTCCCAATGCAGCCGCGTCGCAAGGGTGGTGATGATGCCGTTCGCGCCGGAGAAGATGAACACGCCCAGCATCGCCGTGATCGCGGAGGGCAGGACGTTCGCGAGGTAGTAAATCGACCGAAGCGGACGCGTCACCCGGTTCTTGTCGTTGATGAGGGAGAAGGCGATGAAGAACGCGAGCGGGATCTGGACGACGACGCTCACGAAGGCCCAGGTGAACACGTGCAGGAGCCCCGCCTGGAACTCCTCGCTGGCGAAGAGGAGCCGGTAGTTCCTCAGGCCCGTGAACGTGGGGATGCTCAATCCGGTCGATCTCATCAGGGACAGGCGGAAGGTCTCCTCGATGGGGAAATACATGAACGCCCCGAGCATGAGAACCGCGGGGAGCAGCATGAGGACGATGAACAGGGTCCGGCTCCCGTCCCGTTTTTTCCGCCTCGGAACCACGGCTGCCGGTGTTCCGACATCAGCGATATCGTTCATCTTCGCCCTCCCCCGGGACCGCAGGATCCCGGTGCGACGGCCTGTCGCGCGCAATGTTCCCCCCTGGTGGCGGCTTTCGTCAAGGCATGACGCACCGAAAAAAAACGGGGTGGAAGCGGGTCAGCTTCCACCCCCGAAGAACCCGAATGCCCGAGCCCTACTTCACGGGTCCCACGGCCTCGTCCATCAGCTTGTCGAAATCCGTGAGGGCCTTCTTCACGTCCCCGTTGGGGAGGAAGAATATCTGGACAACATCGTTGATCGGCGTCGTCGCGGCGGCCGGCAGGTTCTGGTCCCACCAGAACTGCACGACCTTGGCCTTCGCGAACACCGCGGAAGCCTGCGTCGTCAGGGGGTTCTTCGCCGTCACGCCCGGCATCGATGCGACGCGACCGGGCTCGGCGGCACCCGCGTCCGCGGTCATCGAGTAGGCCATGAACTTCACGATGGCGTCCTTCTTGCCCGCCGCCTGCTTGGTGGACGCGAAGCCGATGTCCGTCATGCCCATCACGTCCGTGGCGGGACCGACGCCTCCCGTCATCTCGGGGAAGCCGTAGAAGCCGAGCTTCTCCTTCGTGAAATCCGCGCTGCCGTACTGGGCGCACATCCAGGAACCGGTCACGTGCATGCCGGCCTTGCCGTTGGCCATGAGCTGCTGGGCGTCGCCATAGGCCTCGCCCAGGGGCTTCTTGCCGAAGTAGCCTTTCTTCACCCAGTCCTGGTAGAAGAGGGCGGCCTTGATGAACGGCTCGCCGTAGAAGTGGGTCTTCCGTGCGGCCGCATCGGGGAACGCGTTGGGGCCGCCGAACCGGTCCACGAGGTACATGTACAGGTGCAGCACCGGCCACTTGTCCTTGCCGCCGGCCGCGAACGGCTGGATGCCCTTCGCGAGCAGAGCGTCGGCGTTCTTCGCCAGCGCGTCAACCGTGGTCGCCGGGGCGAGGCCGAGCTTCGCGAAGGTGCCCTCGTTCAGGAAGACTCCGCAGATCGCGAAGAAGGGCGCGACGCCGTAGATCTTGTCCTTCCAGGTCATCGCCGCCTGCGCCGCAGCGCTTCCCGGAACTGACTTCAGCTCGTTGGTGAGATCGAGCAGCATCCCCCCGTCGACGAAATTACCCATCAGCGAGCCACCCCAGCTCTGGAAGACGTCGGGGAGACCGCTCTTGGCCGACATGGCGACCTTCAGCTTGTCGTTCAGTCCTTCCCCCAGCGCCACGTAGTCCAGCTTGATGGTGGGATACTTGGCCTGGAAGTTTGGGACCAGCGCGGTGACATAGGCATGGTCGGGAGTCCCATCGGTGAGATCCCTCGCCCAGACGGTGAGCGTCACCGGACCGGTCTCCTTCTTCGCGCATCCGGCGAGGAACATGCCGGCCGCGATGACGAGAACCGCGGCGATCACCACCGTTCTCCCAATGTGTTTTTTCATGCGACTCCTCCTCGTAGTTCGTTTTTCGTTTTTCAACCGCGATCTGCTCATGGTTTTCTCTTTTGCCCAGTTTACGAGACTGTAGCTTAAATACATGGTATATTCCTCAGAATAGAACGCGTTTCTGCCGTAATTTGAAAGAGGAAACGCGTTTCGCTGCCTGTAAGGAGGGGACATGGCGGCACCTGGGGAATATCGACCGGATCGCACAGAGGGCGTTTCCAGCATAGAGGATCTTTCAAAGCCAAAGAAAATCAAACGTAGCCGTGATTTTAAACGACGCCCATGTCCTGTCTGTGGTCATCGGGCCTACCGCAACCGCAGGATGCAGCGCGTATTGCATGAACTCGGGGACCCTTGGTTGGAACGACCTGTCGATCTCTACCTTCGCTACTCTCAACACTACTGCTCCTCATGTAAGAAATACTTCAACGCCGACATGAGCGATCTAGCGCTGCCCGGCGGTAGTTACACCCACCGGGTTGTTTTCACCGCGGTACGCGCGGTCGTCGAGGATGGTCTGTCCTACCGTGGCGCTTCCTGGCATCTGTGGCGAGATCACCGGGTCTTCGTTCCGTTTGCCACAATCCAGAACTGGGTCGAGGCATCGGGGAAAAAAAAGCGAGACACGCATCGAGACTGACTACCTTCACTGGGCCCTGCGCGAGTTCTCAGGATATATTGCCGCGGACGAGCTCTACGATGGCCCCTTCTGCGTATTGTCGATCGTGGACAACCGACACTACAAGCGACTTCTGTACGATGTGCTTGATCACGACCCCACCCACGTGGATATCATGCGGTTCTTCCATCGGTTCAAAAATATCCTGGACAGCCGAGGTCTGACGCTCCAGGGGATTACCACCGACGCTTCCCCCTTGTATCCGAAGCCTATTCGAGAAGTTTTTGGTGATATCCCGCATCAGATTTGCCGTTTCCATGTCATCGCTGAACTCACACGGACCATCTTGAGAGCGGTCGCAAAGGTCCGCAAGACACTTCACACCCACATCCCCTCGGTGCCTCGCGGACGTCCTCGGGCGGGAAAGGATTCCAGGTGCGCTCAGAAGAAGAAACGCCTTGAGCATAAGATCGCCCAGCTGTTCGAGCATCGCTACCTCTTTGTCCAACACCGACTGACGCCGAGGGAGGCGAGGTCACTTCGCAGGATCAGTCGGGGTCAACCATCCTTGCGGACGCTGCGAGAGATTATGGATGAGGTGTATCGTCTGTTTGATCGACGGTGTCGAACGGATACGGCGCTGGCGAAGCTTCGTTCGCGTGTCCGCCGTTTCAAGGCTGTGGGCAAGAAGCTGCAAAAGCTATTCTCCCCTTCGGTAGAGAAGGCCCTGACGTTCCTTGACGAAGAACTGCTTCCCTCGACCTCCAACGCTGTTGAGCGAGGAAATCGGCGGCATCGAAAGATGCAAAAGACGGTGTATCGGGTGCGCGCCATGAGCATCCTGCGAGGTCGAATCGCTTTGGATATGTTTCGGGATGCCCAGGCAGAAAACCGAAATGGAACATCTCACCTGTTGCACCTTGATCGTGCGGGATAAAACTACCTGTATTTATGCTACAGTCTCACTAAATATGCGTATTTATCGATTTCAACAATCAGCATTCGTTGTCCAGGATATTTATCCGGATTGGGGTGCTCCAAATTATCCAGAAGAGCACCTTTTTCAAGTGCGAGGAGCACATCCTC
>JAPLSM010000059.1 GCA_026398635.1 Spirochaetota bacterium
GGTCTAGAACAGCCGCAGCTGCCGGTCGGAAGCGAAGATCGCCTCGAGATCAAGCCCGATGTACGGCGCCACCGCCTCGACGATCGGAGCGAGCTGCTTCTCCGCGTAGTGGTCGTAGTCGAACGGGGAGCTGCGCCGCGACTCGGGCTGCGGCCCCTCCCGGGTCCACACGTAGCGAATGAGGCCTGAGCGCTCCTCGGGCGGTAGCAGCGCCGCCGCCCGAACGTGCGGCGGCGAGGACTTCGTGTAGGCCTCCACGGGCTTGCGAAGCGAGCGGCGGTAGGTGAGCAGCTCGTCCTTCAGCCCCGCGCGCAGGTCGCGGAGGAGGGCTCTGACCCGTTCCACGATGTCCGCGGGCGGCACATCGTGGAACACCCACCCCAGGAGGTCGCGCTGCAGCGCATGGGCCAGCTCGGTCCAGTCGTGGCGCACCGCCTCCATGCCCACGATCTCGAGACGCTCCCCGCTGTCTTCGAGCCGCAGGCCCGCGTACCCCTTGGCCCGGCCCCGGGTTTCGGCGTCCTCCCCGTCCTCGGAGCCGGTCCCCAGGGTGCGCATGGGGGGGAGGAAGAAGCGCCGGTACACGGTTTCGAACTCCAGCTCGAGCCGGGAGTCCACGGCCCAGCGTTCGCGCACGTAGTCCGCGAGGCGCCCGTTCACCAGCCGGCAGAGGCGTTCGCCCATCCCGCGCAGCTCGGACGCCGGGGCGCCGCGCGGCAGCCCTGAGCGCACGAACAGGGAGTCCGTGTCGCCGTAGAGAACCTCGAGACCCTCTGCGGTGATGAGGTCGCGGGCCCAGAAGAGCACGTGCTGGCCGAACGAGGTGATGGCGCCGGCCAGCTCGGGGGCGGCGAACCGGCACCCCTCGGTGCCGAGCACGCCGTAGAACGAGTTCATCACGATCTTGTAGGCGTACGAGGACCGCTCGTCACCGCGGCGCTTCGCCTCGGTGCGCTCCACGAAAAACCGCTCGAGGATGTCGGGCAGGATGCCGGGCTCGCGCCGGAAGCGCGCGCCGTTGGGCGCGATGATCACGTCAGCAGCTGGGCCGGCGTCGCCCGCAGCGCCCGGCCCGGGGCCTGGGTCCGCGCCCCCGCGCGCCGCCGACTCCGCGTCCACGACCCGGGTGAGCGGATCGATGTTGAAGGTCCGGATGAGCGAGGGGTAGAGGCTTCGGAAGTCGAACGTGAGCACGTTGTCGGCGAGGCCGGCCCGGGGCGTGATGAGCCCGCCGCCGGGCGAGCGCTCCATCGGATCCTGGTCGACCCCGAGGGTGGGGGCCACCATGCCGCGCCGGTGCAGGTGCTCGAGGTAGAGGTACTCGAACGAGGCGACGCTGACCCACGTCTGGTCGAGCGTAGTGCCGATCAGCAGCGACTTGTGCAGTGCCGTGTCGAGAAATCCTTCGCTCGCCAGGATGTCGAGCACGAGCCGGGCGTCGCCGAGGCAGTAGGCGCACAGGGCTTCCGGGTCGGTGCGGTAGAGCCGCTCGATTGCCTCGACCCCGCTCTCGCCGGGCCGCCGGTCGATCAGCTTGCCCCGTCCGAGCAGCGCCCGGGCCACGGTCTCGAGCCGGTAGTCCTCGAGCCCCATGCCGGACAGGCGCACGAGCCAGAGCGCGTCCATCACCTGGCGTCCGTCCGCGATGGCCCGGCTGCGCCGCCAGCGCACTCCGCCCTCTCTCCCCTCCCGGTCGAGGAACATGGCCGGGCTGTCCGACCGGCCGATGTCGAACGGCACGCCGAGGTCGCCGAACCTGCGGTGCAATGCCCGGAAATCGAAGTCCACGATGTTCCAGCCGGTCAGGATGTCGGGGTCCAGTTCGAGGATCCGCCGGCGCAGCTCGAGCAGCAGGTCCTTCTCCGATGGGAAGCAGCGCGCCGAGGCGGCGCCGCCGCCGTTCAGGAGCACCTCGGCGCTTTCCGCACCGTCGTGGCCCGTGAAGGCGAGACCGACCGCCCAGACCGCCCTGCCGGTCCGGTCGGTTTCGATGTCGAGGGAAAGTACGGACAGGTGCGGCTCGAAGCCGGCGCCGGCCGGGCCGATCGCGGGGTCCTCATAGACGCGCTGCACGCGCCGGCCTGCTCTCCACGAGCCGTCGATGGAGACCGCAGCGTGGATGCCCGCGTCCACGAGAAGCTGGATCGACGGCTTCACGTCGGCCTCGTAGGTCCGGACTCCCGCCCGATGGAGGCTGTCGCGCAGGTCGCGCAGGCGTATCGGGGTGGCAACTTCCACGCGCAGCGTCGGGGCGCCGTCCATGGTGGTCCGCTGCCAGCTCGTCACCGCGACCCCGTCGCCTTCGCGGTCGATGACGGTCCGTACCGCCGCGAAGTCCGCCTCGCGTACTGCGAGGAACGGCCTGGCCCGGCGCTCGACCACCGCGAAGGTTTCGCCGTTCGCGAGCCTGCCTACCAGGTCGATCTCCATGCGTCCCGAGCGCGAGCGCTCGAACGCGTGGACGATGAAGCCCTCCTCCATTGCCGCCGAGTATACTACGGCAGATGACCTCCCGCGAACGCCTGCTCACCGCGATGAGCCGGCAGGCGGTGGCGGTGCGTGTGGGCTGAAGGGATGGCCGGTCCGTCGCAGTTGCGCCGGGCCGCATGCTAGCGGATTCTTCCGCGCTCCCTCACCGTGTCGTACAGGGCACGCAGGTTCTCGATCGGGACCCCGGCCTGTACGTTGTGGACCGGGTTGAAGACGAACCCGCCGCCGGACCCGAACACCGCCAGGCGCTCGGTCACCTCGCGCCGCACGTCCTCCGGTGTCCCGAACGGCAGGGTCCGCTGCGTGTCCACGCCCCCGCCCCAGAAGACCATCCGGTCGCCGAAGCGATCCTTGAGGGTCCGGGGGTCCATGCCGGCGGCCGAGGTCTGCACGGGGTTCAGGATGTCGAACCCCGCCTCGATGAACGCGGGAATGAGGGCGATCACCGAACCGCAACTGTGGATGAAGGTGCGCCAGCGCGTGTGCGCGTGCACCCAGTCATTGATGGCCTTGTGGAACGGCAGGTGGAGAGCACGGTAGGTGTCGGGCGACACGAACGCACCGGTCTGCGCGCCGAAATCCGCGCCCGTGACGAACAGCACCGAGACGAGGTCTCCGACCGCCTCATGCGCGCGCTCGAGGTTCGCCAGCGCGATCGCGCACTGGCGCTCGAAGACCGCGATCACGTAGTCCCTGCGCGTGAGGGTGCTGACATACCACTCCTCGATGTCCCTGATGCCTCTCGGATCACGCAGCATCGGGCCCGGCAGCTGGCCGACATCGCCGAAGCTCATGCCGCCGAGGCTCAGCACCACCGCCCTGCCCGTGGCGGAGAGTTCGCGGGCATCGGAGGTGAAGCCGGCGAGGGTTTCGGGGGAGAGCGGGCGGTATTCCTCGACGTTGTCCGCGGGGTCGAGCCGTGCCTCTTCGATGGGATGTTGCCGGATGATGAGGTCGAAGTAGAACCCGCCGTTCGGCATCCTGCCGCTCGGTGACAGGGTGGTGTCGCCCCCCGGGTACTGGAGGATGTCGCCGTTCGCGTCGGGTACGGTGTTGAAGAGCCCGGGCACCAGCACGGGGGTTCCGTCGAAGAGCCGCCACTCCTTCCAGCCGTCGTTGGGGAATCCGAACCGCGTGGTCCGCGGCCGGATGCCGACTGCATCGGCGCCGAGGGAGTCCAGCAGGTCGGCGCCGATCTCGCCGAGCATCTGGAACGGCTCGATCACCTTCACGGGCGTGCCGGGCCGGTCGAGGCCGAGCGCCTGCCGGAGCCGGTACACCGCACTCGCGTGCATGCCCGTGGTCCCGGTGCTGCCGAGGTCGAGCGGGACCCGGTCCGCCTCCCGGTGATCGAGGGCGAGTTGGACGCGTTCGCGTGATGTCATGGAGAAAGGGTAGGGCGGAAGCAGCGGCAGGCTCAAGGCGTGATCCCCTCGCCGGCCGGGAGGCGCACGAAAACAGGACGAGGCATGCTGCCAGGATCGTGGCCGACAGCTTCATGCTCCAGGTGCCCAGCCCGCGGCCTTCACCCTTCGTCGAGAACAAGCGCTGGAAGACGCGGCGCTGCACGTCCTCCGGCATCGCGCCCGGGTTGTGGACCCGGAACTCCACCCGCTCACCGTCCGCGCGGACACCGAGCGTCACCGTTGCCCCCTCGGGCGACCCCTCGAGCGCGTTCTTCAGCATGTTGGAGAGGACCCGGCGCGCCAGCGAGTCGTCGGTGATGAGCGTGATGACCTCGGAGAAGGGCGCGAGCGCGACCGTCCTGCCGTGGGCGGCCTCCTGCGCCTCGAACTGCCGCACGAGCCCGGAGGCGGGCTCGGAGGCGTCGACCAGGTTGTGCTGGACGGAAAGCGTCCCGTTTTCCGCTGCCACCAGTGTTCTCTGGCCCTGGATCTCCTCGACGAGCGAGGAGCAGATCGCGTCCATGCGCCTGAGGAGGTCGTTCTCCCGGTGGCCGAACTCGGCCGCCTTCAGCAGGTCGTGGAAGAAGATGCGTTCGAGCGCGAGCCGTCGCACACGCTGCCCCACGTCCCGGAAGACCACCATGACGTACGGGGATCCGGCGATCTCGAAGGGAACCGAGTGCGTCGCGAGGTCGCGGGCGGTCCGCCGCCCCTGCACCCAGATGGTGAGGGAGCAGTCGCGGGTCGCCGGCGAGCCCGTCCGCAGGGACTCGTCGATCGCACCCGCGGCGCCGCAGGTCGCGCAGGCCTCGCCGGAGCCGCAGCCTTCGGGCGCGGAGCGCGCGTTGACGCACTCGAAGAGCTCGCCGGGCCGCATCCCGCACACCTGCGTGATGTCCCCGGCGTCCGCGAACGAGAGGAATGCCCGATTGGCGAACACGACCTCGCGTTCGGGGTTGAGCACCGCTACGAGATCGGGTACCGCGTCCAGCGCCTCGGCGGGCAACCGGTCGGACTGCATGGCGTCGAGCTGCGCGATCGCCTTGCGTGCTGCACGGCGGGGCTGCGGGGTGGTGCTTCCTTCGGGCTCGGACATACCCGTCTCTTTAGTACGATGGGCTTCCCTGTGGTGGAATAGGTCTCAGCGCGCGTCCACCCACGCCGCGAAGAGCGCGTCGAGATCGCAGCCGCATTGTTCCTTGGCGGTGATTCGGAAGTCCGCGCCCCGGGCGATCCGCCAGGTGAAGCGCTCGACGTAGTCCCTTAAGAAGCGGTCGAAGACGCTGCCGCCCATCGAGGACGCGAGGGTTTCGAGGAAGAGCGGACCCCGGCCGTACACGATCGCGCCGTACTCCTTTGCGGTGTAGGCGGACACCGGAAGACCGATGGGCGTGAGGGTCCGGTCGACCCGGTTCCAGCGGGCCCACCACGAGTCGACGCAGGAATCCGCCGCATCCTCCCCGTACCGGTCGAGGTAGTACAGCCGGGTCGCGTACTGCGCCACGGACTCGTCCAGCCACGGCTCGATGGCCTGGTCGTTGCCGACGAGGTTGTAGAACCACTGGTGCGCGACCTCGTGCGCGATGGTCGACTCGAGCACCGCTTGCGTCGGCGTACCGTCCATGCTGCCCTCGAGAGAGAAGATGCGCGCGCCGATCACCGTGAGCCCCGGGAACTCGATGCCGAGCGAGGCGAGCGGGCCGGCAAGCACGGTGAAGGTGTCGTACGGGTACGGACCGAACCGCCGGGCAAACGCCGCGATCGCCCGGCCGGCCACGTCCATCGCGAAGGCCGCGGCCGCCTCCCGTCCGGGCGGCGCGAAGCAGCGGATCGCAGGGCCGCCGCCGACCGAAGGGCGCGCCGCCCGGACAGACAGGCCGGTCCCGATGGCGAGGTAGAAATCGCGGGCAGGATCCAGCTCGAGGTTCACCACCGTGCGGCCATCCTCGCCGGTCCGGCTGATCTCCCTGCCTCCCGTCACGAGGACGAGGCCCGCGGGCAGCGAGACGCGCACGCGCCAGGACGCCGCGTCGGTGCATAGGAAGTCGGCGTACGGCGCCGGCTGCCCGGCGACGGTCAGGGGAGAGAGCGCCACGGGGAAGCACCACGCGAGCGAGGCGAATCCGTCGGTCCGGGCGAGCGGTCCGCCGCCTTCGATCGCGGGCACAGCCGCGCGCCATGAGAGGGCGATCTCCACCGACGCTCCCGGCGCGAGAGCCCGTTGAAGCACGACCGCTCGCACGGCGTCGCGTTTCCCGCCGCCGAGGGTGGCGGCAGCTCCGTCGACAGTGCAGCCCGTGATGTCCATGCGGCCGCCGACGAGACCGGGGAAGAGGAGGAACCGCACCCGGTCGACCGGCTCCCGTTCCTGGTTCACCAACTGGAGATCCATCGAGCCCTCTACGGCGGAAAGGTCGGCGGCCACCGCGAGGTCGAGCCGGATGGCGCTGCGCTGCGATGGCGCGGCGGCGACGGGACCGGCCGCAGCCCGCTTCCCGCAGCCGCCGGCGAGCAGGACGACCACGGCACAGAGCGCAAGGATCCTCCGCATGCGCCACTCTACCACGGCCTGTCCCCCGTCTTGCACCGCCGCCGGCTCGCCGCTACACTCGCCGCCACGAGGCGCTCGACGTGCTGGGGGATCCGGAGCGCTGCAAGGCGGTGATCAACCCGTGAAGGCGATCGTCAACACCGGGCCCGGCGCGTTGGAGCTTCGCGAGCTTCCGGCACCCATACCCGGCCCCGGGCAGGCCCTCATCCGCACGGCCTTCTGCAGCATCTGCGCAACGGACCTCAAGATGATCGCGGGCTGGGAACGCACGGGGTTCCCGTCCATCCCCGGCCACGAATGGTCGGGCGTGGTGGAGGCGGTCGGCCCCGGCGCCGATGGGAGCCTCGTCGACCGGCCCTGCGTTGCGGAGAACGTGCTCTCCGACGGCGGCGAGGTGGGCTTCGAGCACCCCGGCGGCTACGGTGAGCTGTTCCTGACCGAGGCGCGCAACGTGCTGCCCCTGCCGGCCGGGCTGGACCTCGCCGCTGCACCCCTGGTCGAACCGCTGTCGGTCTGCGTACACGCGCTCGAGCGACTCGGCAGGCCGGTCAGCGCCGGCGAGCCGGTGCTGGTGAGCGGCGACGGCGCCATCGGGCTGCTCCTGACCATGGCTCTCGCGGCGAAAGGCTGCCGCAGCACGACGCTCGTCGGTGGGCGGAGCGGACGCCTCGCCCTCGCCGCGGAGTTCGGTGCGGCCCGAACGCTGAACTACCACGCACTGTCGGGTGATTTCGCGCGCGCCGTGGCGGCCGCAGCCGGACGGAAGTTCCCCGTGGTGTTCGAGGCCTCGGGTTCGCCGGACGCGGTGAACGCCTGCCTGGACCTCGTGGAGCCGCTCGGCACGATGGTCGTGATCGGCGACTACGGCGCTGCCCGGACCCCGTTCCCGTGGAACACGGTGCGTCTCCGGCAGGTGACCATCCTCGGCACCGATGCAAGTGCGGGTGCCTGGCCGCAGGCGGTTGGTCTCGCCCCGAGGCTTCCGCTCGCCCGGCTCGCCTCGCGTCGGCTGCCCGCCGAGTGTTTCGCGGAGGGCATGGCCCTGGTCAGGAGCAGGGACCCGTCGATCGTCAAGGTCGTGCTCGAGTGGTGAGATGGGGCCCACCCTTCCCGTGTCGCGCCTGATGCGGTAGGCTCGGCTTCGATGGGTTTCTCCTGCGGCATCGTCGGACTGCCGAATGCCGGCAAGTCCACCGTCTTCAACGCGCTGACCGGCGCCGGCGCGCGCGTAGCCAGCCACCCCTTCTGCACCATCGAGCCGAACCGGGGCATCGTGCCGGTTCCCGACGTGCGGCTCGAGAAGCTCGGCACGATCCTCGGGAAGAAGGATCCCATCCCCACGCGCATCGAATTCGTGGACGTGGCGGGGCTGGTGAAGGGCGCCTCCCAGGGCGAGGGGCTGGGCAACCAGTTCCTGGGACACCTCAGGAACATCGACGCGCTGGTGCACGTGGTGCGGTGCTTCGAGAGCGCCGACGCGGTCCACGTGATGGGGTCGGTCGACCCCGGCCGGGACATCGACGTGGTGAACACCGAGCTGCTGCTGGCCGACCTGCAGGTGATCGAGCGGGCGCGCGAGAAGGAGATTCACGCGGCCCGGGCCGGAGAAAAGACGGCGAAGCACGACGTAGAGTTGCTCGAGGCGCTGTCGAAGCACCTCGACGGGGGCGGCGCGCTGCGGACCCTGCCCGAGCCCCAGCACTTCGCCGAGATCATCGCCCGGCTCGGCGTGATCACCGCGAAGCCCGTGCTGTACCTCGCCAACCGGGGCGAGAACGCCGACGAGGCGCTGCCCCGGGAGGTGAGCCGGCGCGCCGCGGCCGAGGGGGCGGGTTTCCTCGCCGTCTCGGGGAAGATCGAGGAGGAGCTGTCGGCACTATCGCCGGAAGACCGCAAAGGGTTTGCCCGGGAGCTGGGCATCGACCGCACGGGGCTCGACCGGCTGATCGAGGCGAGCTACGCGATGCTCGGCCTGGTCACGTTCTACACCGCTGCCACGGACCTGCAGGCCTGGACCATCCCCGTCGGCACGCCCGCCCACGAGGCTGCCGGCAGGATCCACACTGACTTCGAGCGCGGCTTCATCAAGGCCGAGGTGGTCCACTTCGACGATCTCGTCGCATCCGGAACCGAGCACCATGCACGGGAGCACGGACTGCTGCGTGCCGAGGGCAGGGACTACGTGGTGCGGGACGGCGACGTGATCCACTTCCTGTTCAACGTCTAGGCCGCGCCTGATCGCCGTCCCTAGGGCGAGAGCGGCCGCCTCATGCGCCAGATGCGGCGGCCTTCGTATTGCCCGGCGGGAATGAAGAACTTCCGCATCGGGCCTCCGGCCAGCCCTCGGATGTCGTCGGTGACGTGGAACGAGCCGGCCGGCGCGAACTGCTGCCCGAGGTGGAAGACCGAGTTCAGCGTCTCGGACACGAGGGTGCCGGTGGCGCGCTCGCGCCACACGACCTCCCCGAGGTGCGCGGCCATCCGCCACGAGACGAAGTGCGGGAACCGGGACTCCTCGATGTCGTAGAGGTATTTGTACAGGGTCATGCTCAGGCCGCACGAGGCGGCCTGCTCGCGATGCCCGTCGAAGGGGAAGAGCACGATGCCGCCGAACCGCGACCAGATCCAGGTCCGGCCGCCGAACGGGGCGGCCGAGCGCTCGACGTAGGCGCGGAACGAGGCGAGCGCTTCGGTGAGGTTGGTGGCGCCGAACCGGAGCTCCAGGTCCTCCGCACCGTCGAGCTCGATGAAGAGCAGCGAAAAGGTGTATTCCTCGCCTTCCCGCAGACGGGACCAGTCCGCGCCAGACGGCCGGCAGGGCCTGGCCGGTGACGCCTCCCGCCCTGCCGACTCGGGGTACCGCTTCAGCGCACGGGCGTACGCGGCAGCGCGATTGAGCCGTCGCGGTGCGATGCCGGCCTTCCATGCGGCGCCGTCGAGGTAGTCCACGGCACCGTCGTGGAAGAGGGACGGCACGTCCTCCACCGTCCCCTTCGGGTCGACGACGCCCAGGAACAGGTCTTTCCGGGCGAGCAGCTGCTTCAGCCGGGAGCGCGCCTCGGCGGCGGTGAAGGCGGACAGATCGAGGTAGAGCAGGTCGCCGGGTACCAGCGCCGGGAGGATCTCGGCGAGCCGGGCCGGCGGCGCGTGCTCGATCCCGCGGCGTCTCGGGCCGAGCGGCGCTTTCGTCACGATCACGGCCCGCATCAGTCGTCTTCCCACCGGAGGGCGTAGCGGTAGAGCTGGCTGCCGGCATCACCGGGGAACGGCTCGAAGAACCGGGACAGCTTGGGGCCGAGGTCGGAGTAGACCCCGGGGGAGAGGGTGACGCTGTCGGGTCGGGTGAAGCGCGACTCGATGAGGCCGAGCCGTCGCAGGGTGTCGCTCTGGATCCGGTCGAAGGACTCGTGGTAGGGGCACGGTCCGGTGTGCACGGCGATGCGCACCGAGAGCGGCGCCCCGAGCGTGCACCGGAAGGTGTTGTACACGAAGAGTTCGAGGATGATCTCCATGCCGGCCAGCGCGGCCTGCACGTTTTTGTCGCCGAAGAGGAAGGCGAGCACGCCCCCGTCGCCCTCCCAGTGCCAAACACGGCCGTTGCGCCGGTACACCGCCGTGACCACGATGCGCTGCAGGTCCTGGTAGGCCCGGCCGATCTTCGCCTTGGAGTGGTTCCGCACGAGCTTCGAGCTGGAGACCACGTCGATCTTGAGAAACGACAGCTCCTGGATCTGGCCCTCTTGCAGGTAGCTCCAGGTGCGGGTCCGATCCGCGGCGGACGTCTCCATGAACAGGCGCGTGCCCTCGTCGTACTCGTAGCCGAGGGTCTCGACCTCCCGGATCAGCGGATCGAGCTGCCGCACCTTGATCCGGGAGCCCATGAGACCCGAGCCGTCGACCTCGATCAGGGTTTCGACGAACCGCAGCAGCGGTATGCCTGCCCCGATGTCCCGCGCGATCTGGCCGGCCACGTCGAGGGACGGGATCGGCATGGTGCGCTGAAACCCGGTCCGTTCGTGGATGTCGTAGTCGGGCACGATCCGGCGCGCGAGACGCACCATGACGTCCGTCGACATGGACTCGTTCAGCGCCTTCACGAGCAGCTGCTGGATCCGGGGGTTCGCGCGAAGCCGGCGCTCCATCAGGCGCACCCCTTCGGCCGGCCGGGGGCATCCGCAACCGGCCCGGGCTTCTCCAGGGCGAGCACCAGGGCGCCGCTCTTGAACAGGCTCACCGTGCCCGTGGACTGGGAGACCACCACCGCGAGCGCAGCCGAGCCTGCCGTGATTGCGGCCGCGGCCGCGTGGCGCGCGCCGAGACCCGAGGGCAGGCCTCCCGTCACCCGCTCCGGCTTGAGGAACGTGCCTGCGGAGAGGATCACCCCGTCGCCCCGGATGACGAACGCGCCGTCGATGTTGGAAAACTCCTTCAGGGTCTCCCCGAGACTGGGGTCGAGTACGTTTTTTTCCTCGTCGAGGTAGCCCCGGAACGGGTTGATCACCATCTGCCGGCTCGCTGCAGCGACCTTTTCGTGGTCGCCAACGACGAAAATCGTGCCGACGGGTCGGCCCTCCCGACCCTCGCGGGCCAGGTCCAACGCGAGCTGGAGCACCTTCTCGAGCACCGGGGGCTCCACGTCGCCGAGGACCGTGGGCGCCGCGCGGGCGTCGAAAATGGCGGGGAACTCCCGGCCCACGTCGAGCACGAGCAGCGTGTCGAGGAACCCCGACGCGGGTGCGCCTGACAGGCTGACCACCGTGTCCCCGCGCCCGAACAGGCCCCGGGAGAGGCCGAAGAGCAGCACGAGCTCGACCTGGGCGAGCCGGCTGAGCGTGGGGAAGGGGACCTGGAGCACCTCCGCAACGGCTTTCGGGATCTCGCGCCATCGGGCCCGGTCGGCCGTGGCGAGCACCACCGGTGTCTGGGCGGGGATGTCCTCGATGAAGCGCAGGCTCCCCACCGCATCGCCGTGCAGCACCACCGCGCGGGCCTTCACTTCCTCGGCCACCGAGAGGGCATGCGCGAAGAGCAGCCGGGACAGGCGCATCCGTCCGGGGGCCCGGGGCCGCACCTCGGCATCCAGGATTCCGTGGGTGATCAGGAGCCGGTGGACCTCCGTTGCGCTGCGTGCGGTCAGCACCAGCTGCTTGAGGGCGAGATCGCGCAGAGTCTTTGCAATCTCCGCGAGCAGCTGGATGTGGCCGTCGGGGTCCCGGTCGTCGCTCGCGATGAGGATGATGAGGTGGACGGGATCGCCGTCGCCCGAGTCCCAGGCGATGCCCTGCCGGCTCCTGCCCACGACCACGCTGGCGCCCTCCGGCCCCGACACCCGGGCGTGCGGGATGGCGATGCCCGGGGCGATCCACGAGCTGATCATGCGCTCCCGCTCGCGGACCGCCTCCAGCACCGCATCGCGCTCGAGTCCGGGCGTCGTGCGGACGAGCCGGTCGACCAGCTCGCGCATGGCGCCCTCGCGCGAACGGCTGCGGAGAAAGACGACCCGCTCGGGGGTCAGGTAGCGTGACAGGACCGCCATGACCTGCTCCCGGCTAGTATAGCCGGATCGGGAGCCTCGCGCCACAGGCGCGGCACCTTGACCCTCGACCGCCACGAAGCCTATGGTGGGAGCTGATTCATGGACATTGTTCCGCACCTCGGTGGCGTCCGGGCCGCGCTCGTCGCACGCGTCCTCCGCCGCAACATCGTCTTCATCGTCCTCTTCGAGTTCACGTGGGGGCTCGGCAACCCCTTCGCGATGTACATGACCATCGTGCCCGGGTACCTCACCACGCTCGGCGCCGCGAAGTGGGTGATCGGCGCAGC
Source organism: Spirochaetota bacterium (assembly GCA_026398635.1). Taxonomy (GTDB): domain Bacteria; phylum Spirochaetota; class Spirochaetia; order SZUA-6; family Fen-1364; genus JAPLSM01. The sequence continues at coordinate 12,271 of JAPLSM010000059.1, forward strand.
CATGGCCCTGTGGACGGTCCTCGCACCGATGCAGCTGCTCGGGGGTCACTACTTCTCGGGCCGGCGGCGCCTGCGCATCACCATGGTGGTCTTCCTCGCCTCGGTCGCGGTGCGGTTCCTGCACGACCTGGCGGTGGTCTTCGCGCCGGGCATCTGGACTCCGCAGGCTGCGATCGCGGTCTTCATCGCGTGCTGCACCTGGTGGGTGGGCATCATCGTGATCGGCCAGAGCATCTACGTGGGGGTGCTCACCGACAACGTGCCCCAGCGGCAGCGAGGCATGCTCCACGGCCTGCGCTCGGCCGGCCTCGGCCTTGGGGCAGTTGCGACCTCCGTGGCCGCGGCGCGCCTCTTCGGCTCCCTCCCGAGCCCCGCCAACTACCGCGTGGCGCTGCTGATCGGCGACGGCATCTACCTCGTTTCGTGCCTC
>JAPLSM010000095.1 GCA_026398635.1 Spirochaetota bacterium
GGCGGCCCCGGCGCTCGAGCCCGACGGGTGGCGGGTCGGCATCCAGGTCGGCGGCACCGGCCTCGCGTCGCTTCTCGTCGAGTATCACTTCTCGGACAACGCGATCTGCCTGAACGCGGGCATCTTCGACTCGTTCAGCGAACCCGACATTGCGCTCTGGTACCGGCGGTACGTGCGGTTCGCCGGCCTGGACGGTACCGGCCTCGTGCCCTACGTGGGCGCGGGCGCCGCAGTGCTCGCGAACATCCACGCGCTGTCCGAGGCGATCGTCATGGCAGCCGCTGCGGCGGGCGTCGACTGGAACTTTTGGTCCACGCTGTCGCTCTGCGGTGAGGCGAACCTGCTCCTCAGCGTGCGGCCATGGCCGCCGCGCCCGGTGTTCATGCCGGCGCTGTCGCTGCGCGCCGGATTCTGACCGGGCGCCGCGGGACTCGGCCCGCGTCCCCGCCCTACCGGATCAGCTCCACCAGCTGGAAGTCGACGACCCCTGCGGCGTGCCCCTCGTCGACGTCGACGTGCATTTCCAGGGCCCACTCGGGGTCCACGCGGATGATGACGTTCTCGTAGACCAGGGCGCGTTCGCCCGGCACCCGGATCTTCACCCGCTGCCCGTCCTTCACGCCGAACTCGCGCGCGTCGTTCGTGTTCATGTGGATGTGCCGCAGGGCCGCTACGATGCCCTTCTCAAGGGCGAGCTCACCCGCCGTCCCGACGAGCACCGCGCCCGGGGAGCCCTCGAGGTCGCCCGATTCGCGAAGCGGCGGCTTGATCCCCAGCACGGCGGCGTTGGTGAGGGAGATCTCCACCTGCGTGTATTTCCGGGTCGGGCCGACGACAACCGCACCCTTGATGCTCCCCGACGGGCCCCGGACCTCGACGGTCTCGTTGCAGGCGTAGGCCCCCGGGATCGTGAGGTCGCGCCATTTCGTGAGCTGGTGGCCCTTCCCGAAGAGGACCTCAACGTGCTCTTGGGTGAGGTGGGCGTGGATGTCGGACATGGCGATCGGCAGCATGGTCTTCATGCCGCCGAGTATGCCCGGGGAAGGGGGCGGAGGAAAAGGACCGTCTCGCCTCACCCCCGGAGGCCGGGGTCGAGCACCAGCTCCATCTTCGCGTTGAACTCGGCCTCCGTCATCTCGTGCCGGCTGATGAACTGGACGGTCCCGATCTGCAGTTTCATCCCCTCCGACAGCTCGGTGGGCTGCAGGAACACCACCATGACCGCCTTGTTCTCGCTCGTGGCCATGTTGATCTCGTTGCGCACGTTGCGGGATTCCATGGCTTCAGGGCTCATGAACACCAGGAACAGCTGGCAGGCCGTCAGCGCCCGGCCTACCTCTTCGGGCCACTCGTTGCCGGGCTCGATCCCCTCGTCGTACCAGACCCGATAGCGGTCGTCCGAGATCTTCCTGATGATCCCGAACACCTCCCGGATGTTCTTGTGCGAGTAGCTGGCGAAGATGTAGGGCTTGGCGCCCCGGTAGGCCTGGAACGGGGGCTTGACGAGCGGTTTTCTGGGCGTGATCAGCCTCGACAAGAGGGAAGGGCGCTTCGTGGTCCCTGCCGCCCGGGCCGGAGCCTTTGGGAAGCGGCGAGCCGGCTTTTTGGCAGCGGTCCGCTTTCCGCGGACGGCGGCACGGGTCTTGGCGCGCTTTCGGGTCGGCCGTGCCCGTGTGCGCGGCTTCCCGCGTGTGCCTTTTCTCCTGGTGCCCGCCGACCGGGAGCCGGTCCTTTTCCGGGATGCCGGTCTGACGCGCCTGCGTGAGGTCTTCCGTGAGGGTTTTCGCGCGGTTTTACGCGATGTCTTCCGTTTCGGCGAACTCCGCGTGGTCCGCTTTCGGGTGGTTTTCCGCTTCGGGGAACGGCGGGCGGGACGCTTTCGGGTGGTTTTCCGCTTCGGGGAACGGCGGGCGGGACGCTTTCGGGCGGCTTTCCGTTTCGGTATGCGCCGGGTTGTTCGCTTTCGGGCGGTTTTCCGCTTCGTGCGCGACGTCGGTCGCTTCCGGCTCTTCTTCCGCTTCGTGCGGGTGGCCGGACGCTTTTTCGACGCGGTCCGCTTTCGCTTGGCGGGCCGTTTGGATCGCTTTTTAGCTGTTCGCCGCGAAGGTCGCCTGGTGGTGCGCTTGCGCGATCGTGTCTTCTTACGCTTCGAGGTCCGCTTCGGCGAGCGCGTGGTGGTGCGCTTGCGTGTCCGGGTCTTCTTGCGCTTCACGGCGCGCCGGGCAGGTCGTTTCGATGACTTTTTCTTGACGACCCGACGGGCGCCACGCCGGGCCGGGGTCTTCATCCGCCGGGCTGCTGTTCCTTTTCGCCGGGCCGGCTTCCGTGCGGTCTTCCTGCGTGCGCGCTTCTTCTTCGCCATGGCCTCATTCCACTTCCGTGAGCCGCTTGATATGGTATATCGGGTAGCTGCCGAATTCCTTGGGCAGCACGACGACTCCGACGTACCGGCAGTCGAACGGGTTCCTCGGGTCCTCGAGCAGTAGTGCGGCGAACGCCTCGCTGGCATACACGTTCCCCGGGCTCGTGATGGGTTCGATGCGGGCTGCCTGGTTGACGTGGAACCCGAAGAAGTTGCGGCGTTCCAGCAGCGGCTCGTCGAGGCAGTACACGGGGCCGGCGTGCAGGCCGATGCGCAGGATGAGGTGGCCGGGCAGTCCGAGCCGGGTCCAGTCGGTGCGCCGGATCGTGTCCCTCATGGCGAGGGCGCAGTCCGCGGCTTCGAGGGGATCGGCGAACACGAGGCAGATCGCGTCCCCCCACGTGTTCTTGTAGATGGGCCGCAGGCGTCGGCGGCGCATGGTGTCGGCGAGGGCGGCGAGGAAACCTTGGACGTAGCGGGGCACCTGCTCTTCCCGCAGCCGGCTGTAACCGACCAGGTCGGCGAAGAGGATGGCGACGGTCTGCCGACCGGAGCCCGAGGAGGCCGGCACGAAGGCGCGCCTCGTGGCTTTCCCTTTTCGCGCCGATCCGGATGCCGGGCCCGTGCCTTCGCCGGCGTTCGTCTCCCTAGCGCTCCCGGGGTCGATCACGACGAGGGGGAGGCCGCTTTGCTTCCAGGTCTCGATGCATTCCGCCGTGCCGCCCGGGGCTCCGTTGCGCTTTCCGTCCCACACGGCGATGAGCAGCGGTTCGGTTTCAAGGGAACGGCTCCTGAGCATCGCCTTTCCCATGATGAGCCGGTTGGCGTAGGAGAACAGGTGATCCTCGCCACCGTACCCTCCCCGGGTGGCCTGCTCAACGGTCGAGCTTTCGGCAAGGACGCGCTCGACACGGTGGACCCACGGTTCGCCCGCGAAGCTCACGCTGGTCTTCAGGAAGTCCCCGCGATCGAACGGGAGCACCACGTTGCATTCGCCTCCGCGCGCCCGCAGGCATTCGTGGAACAGGACGTCGGCCCCGCACGCCGCGGAGGCATACCCGATGCGGATGTCGAGGCGGTCGAGGACTTCCGCGATCCGCTTCTTCACGGGCTCCGCGGCGGACTCGGGGAACCGGGACCGCTCCTGGTCCGGGGCGTCGATCCGGTGGCCCGTGAAGGCTGCCACTGGCGGAATGCGCAGGGTGTCCATGACCTTCGCGTCGACGGGGAGGGAGCGGGCGAGCAGCGTGAGCTGTCGACGGGTGCTCGCCAGGCTGGAGTAGTTGTTCGCGCATTTCGCCCGTGCGAAGGCGTAGTACTTCGCGGCCTGCTCCTGCCGACCGAGGAGGAGGTTGGCCTCCGCCACCGTGGCCACGGTCCAGTAGTCACGCTGGTCCGATCGCTTCCATCGCTCGGCGCAGAGACGGATCACCGTGCGCGCCAGGGTTTCCGCCTTCTCCCGGTCGCCCATGATCATGCTGAGGCTGGCGGCGTTGATCCCGGAGTAGGGGCCCCGGCTGCGGTTGAAGGCCCCCAGGTACAGCTCGCGGGATTTCGCGAGGTGGGGGTGATCGGCGGCGCCATTGCCCTCGATCAGCCACATCTCCTTGTACACCCGGCCGAGGATGCCCAGCGTCTCCTCGTCGAGATGACCCCTCCTGATCATGCCCGTCAGGAGGTTGCGGGCCGAGAGGAGGAAGCCGCTCTTGATCAGGGACAGGCTGTAAAGCTGGGTGAGGCGCGGGTGTTCCGGGAAGCACCTGAGGCCGTCCTTCAGGATGTCGTGGGCGAACATGGTCTGGCCGAGGTCGTCGGCCAGACCCGCGAGCCGCAGGTGGAACCAGGGGTCGGCGGACCAGAGGGTTTCGTCGCGGGCCAGCCACAGGTCGTGAAGAGCCGTGCCGAGACGGTCTCCCGCCTGCTCCAGGTGCCGCTCGAACTGTTCCCGCTGCTGCTTCTGCTCGGTCATGCGTGGCGCGTTCCCGCACGCGCTGCCACGTACTATACTGCATTTCCCGGGCCAGGGTACTATCCCTCCCGGCGGGGGGGCCACGGCGCGGACCCGTCCCACCCGGCGCTTCCCCGTTCCCTGCCGGGGGCTGGATGGTATATAGAGTTTTCTATATATTCATATCATGCGGATACCATCGCGAGAGGACCATCCATGAAACTGCTCATCGTCGGGGGGGTGGCCGGCGGCGCGACCGCCGCGGCCCGGGCCCGCAGGGTCAGCGAGTCCGCCGAGATCACCGTGCTCGAGCGGGGGCCGTTCGTCTCGTACGCCAACTGCGGCCTTCCCTACTTCGTCTCCCGGGACATTGAGAAGCGCTCGAAGCTGCTCCTCCAGACCCCCGAGGGCTTCGAGAGCCGCTACGGGGTGAAGGTCCTCGTCGAAACCGAGGCTCTGGAGATCGACCGCACGGGAAAACGCGTGCGCGTACGCGGACCCGACGGCGAGTCCTGGATTCCGTACGACAGCCTGATCCTCGCCCAGGGGGGGACACCGGTGATGCCCGCGGTGCCGGGCATCGACGCACCGCACGTCTTCCGGATGTGGACCGTGCCGGATATGGACCGGATCCACGCATACATCGAGAGCACGAAACCCGCGACCGCAGTCATCGCGGGCGGCGGTTTCATCGGGCTGGAGATGGCCGAGGCGTTCGTCGCGCGGGGCGTCCGCACGACGATCGTGGAGCTGCTGCCACGGCTCATGTCCATCATGGACCCCGAGTTCGGCAGCCTGGTCGCCGCCCGGCTCGAGGCGCACGGGGTGCGCGTCGTCACGGGGATGGGCGTCGCGGCGGTGCACGCGGAGTCGCGTGAGCTCGAGCTGTCCGACGGCAGCCGTGTCCCGGCGGACATGGTGCTGTTCTCCGTCGGCGTGCGTCCGGAGCTCGGCCTCGCCGGGAAGGCTGGCCTTTCGATCGGTGCTGCGGGCGGCGTGCAGGTCGACGAGCACCTGCGGACCTCGGATCCGCACATCTGGGCAGCAGGCGACATGAACGAGATCGTGCAGAAGGTATCCGGCAGGACGGTCCGGATGCCCCTCGCGGGCCCGGCCAACCGGCAGGGGAGAATCGCCGCCTCGAACGCGCTCGGCGGCAGGATGCGATACGCGGGCGCCCTCGGCTCGAGCGTCGTGAAGGTGTTCGACGCCACCGCGGCCTCGACAGGCCTGACGGGGAAGGCTGCGCGCGATGCGGGGTTCGACGCAGGCTCGGCGACCGTCGTGAAAGACCACCACGCAGGGTATTACCCGGGGGCGAAGGAGATGATCCTGAAGATCGTCTACGACCGGAAGAACGCCCGGCTCCTCGGGGCGCAGGCGTTCGGCGAAGCGGGGGTCGAGAAGCGCATCGACGCAGTGGCCGTGGCCCTGCAGGGACACCTCACGCTCCACGACCTGGCCGAGGTGGACCTCACGTATGCACCGCCCTACGGATCGGCGAACGACCCGCTGAACGTCGCCGCGTTCGTCGGCGAGAACGATCTCTCGGGGTACAGCCCGCTCGTCTCCACGGCCGAGCTCCAGCGCCTCCTGGCCGGCCCGGTGTCGGACCGGCCGGTGGTGCTCGATGCCCGCAACCTCAACGAGTTCGAGAGCGGTCACCTGCGCGGCGCGCTCAACATCCCGGTGGACGAGCTGCGGTTCCGGCTCGGCGAGGTGCCCCGTGACCGGCCCCTGGTCGTGCATTGCCGGTCGGGCTTCCGTTCGCACCTGGCGGTTCGGATCCTGAAGGAAAACGGCTGGACGGACGTGCGTAACCTCACCGGCGGCTGGATCGCGATAACCGCGCTGGGCGGGTTCGACATCGAGTGAGGCTTGAACGCGGGCTGCCGATCACGGCGCACCCGCGATGCACCCCAGGACACGGAGAGAGGAACGGACATGGCAGGAAACACGGTGAAGGACAAGATCGCGGCGGGCGCCCGGGTGGTCGACGTGCGCACGCCGGGCGAGTTCGCGGACGGCGCATACCCCAGGGCGGTCAACATCCCGCTTCCGGCGCTTCCGGCCCGGATGCACGAGCTGGAGCCGAAGGACAAGCCCATCGTGCTGTACTGCGCCTCGGGCGCCAGAAGCGGGCAGGGAATGCGCTTCCTGAAGCAGAACGGTTTTACCGACGTCATCAACGCCGGCGGTCTCGACGACATGCCGAGGTGACACACTGACCGGTGCGTGTTACCCTGCCCGCGGTCGCGCGGCGTGCCTGAGCGCCCGCGGCCTCGGAGGAGCATCGCATGACCGGCGGCAAGGACAAGACGATCATCCGGGAACTCGCTGCGCGAGCGGCTGAGATCGCCGCGCTGCCGGTGCAGGAGGAGAAGCGCCGGCTGTGGCGCCGGCTCAACGGGCTCGACCCGGTCCGGCCCATGGTCATGATCGACCAGGTCTGCTGGAACGAGATGGAGGTC
>JAPLSM010000016.1 GCA_026398635.1 Spirochaetota bacterium
CGCCCAGTTCGACAAGGTGATCAAGAGGGAGGAATACGCGGCCTCGCTGCTCAACCTCGGCACCATCACGTACCGCAGGGGAGAAAAGGACAAGGCAATCGCGCTCTTCGAGCGCGCGAGGGCGAAGCAGCCGGACAACCCATTGGTGCTCCTTGCCCTGGCGCGGGCCAACCACGACGTGGAGAACTACTACGCCGTAAAAAAGTACTTCGGCGACCTGAAGCGCTTGGACCCGGGCCTCGCAGAGCAGTTCGCCTACCTCGACCTCAGGGGCGAGGAGGCCGCCAAGGCCGCGGACCTCAGCGGGGCGAAAGAGGTGGTCCTGTGGGCCGAATGAGGAGTCGACAGACGTGAGGCGACGCAAGAACGGTTCAGCGATTGGGTTTGAGAGGCGGCCGAACACGGATGCGTGAGCGGGCGGAGGGGCGCGAGGGGCGCAGCCCCGAAGCGGTCCAAGCGCAGCGAGGACGGAACCCCCGAAGCATGCGACCCGCCCGAGGGGCGGTGCGGCACGAAGCACTCTGAGCGAGACACATCCCCTCGGGCGGGGCACGCCCAACACGGAAGTTAAGCCCTGCCGCGCCGATGGTACCGCGTATTCGCGGAGCGTGTACTCACGCACTGCCGCTTGACGTTGGGAGAGTAGGTCGTTGCCAGGCTTCTTGTTTGCCCATGAGCACTGAATGCTGTGGGTCTCACGTCGCACGATTTGTCGCACGGCTCGCTTGAGACAACCGATAACTCGATAACCCTTGACATTACGAAAAGCCCGAATTATGCTGGGTTTCTGAGAGTAGTGCGACTTCGACGACACGGCTGATAACTGGCCGAGACCGCCTTTTAAGCTGTGGGTCGCCGGTTCGACTCCGGCGCGGCTCAAAAATACCTCGTGCGCAGACCACCGGTTGCCGGCGGTGGCACCATACTGGTTGACTCCGGACCAACGAATCGGGTATGAATTCCAGCGTTGCTGGGCGGGCCGGCTGCCGGGAACGCGGGAACCACCCGCGCCCGGTGCCGCCCGTACTGCCTGTCTCCTTCGTCTAGGGGTTAGGACACTGGGTTTTCATCCCGGCAACAGGGGTTCGAATCCCCTAGGAGATAGCGGGCTGGGAACGGGCTTGTTTCCAGCCCCTTTTTTTCGAGCGGGTATGACCGGCGCGTTCACGCTGCCTTCAAGCTTCGCGGGACTCCGCGTCCACCTCGTCGGAATCAAGGGCACGGGCATGGCTGCGCTCGCGGAGGTGCTGTCTGCGCGCGGCGCCCGGGTCTCGGGGTCGGACACGGGCGAGAAGTTCTACACGGATGCGATCCTCGAGCGGCTCGATATCCCATTCGTCGAGCGCTTCGACGAGAAAAACCTTCCCGCTGATGCGGCGCTGGTGGTGCATTCCGCCGCCTATATGGCCGACGAGAACCCCGAGTTGATCGCTGCTGCTGCCGCGGGGGTACCTGTCGTGACCTACCCTGAGGCGCTCGGCCTGCTGTCCGGCGCCTGTGACGCGAG
>JAPLSM010000373.1 GCA_026398635.1 Spirochaetota bacterium
CGGTCGAAGTCGCCCGCCTCCTTCACGAGCCACGTGGGCATCTTGGTGACGAGCTTCACCCGCTGTCGGTACCCGTCGGCCAGCGCCATGCCGAGCACCACTTCGCTGCGGCCGCCGTGATAACCGTACCCGGAATCGACATAGTTCACGCCCCGGTCGACGGCGTGGCGGATCAGACGGATCGCCTCCGGATCGTCGAGCTTGTCAGGCACGCCGAGGGTGGGCAGGCGCATGCACCCGAGGCCGAGCGCCGAGACCTGCCAGCCGGTCCGCCCGAAGGTTCGATATTTCATGCCGGTCACCTCGCCCCGCTGCTGCCTCGCCAGCCCCAGGCTTACCGCGAGGCGAGCTTCGCGCGGCGCTGCGAGAGCAGGCTGATGTGCTTGATCTCCTCGTCGATCAGCCGGTCCACTTTGTCCTGTCCGAGGTTCTTCGCCACCACCTTCTTCATGGTGGTGTAGTAAACGACTGAGTCCTTCTCGAACGTCATGGCCACGTCGAGGATGTCGAGCGGGCCCTTGCAGCCGGCCACGAGCGCCACCATGTCCTTGTTCCTCACGAACACGTGGCTGTCGGCCGTTGCCTGCAGGTACAGCGCCGCCTCGTCGTTCGGGTCGAACACCGGGAGGCTACCGGCGCCCTTGGGCAGCGCGTCGCGCAGCTCGCCGAACAGCTTGATGTGCGTGTTCTCCCAGGCCGCCAGCTCCAGGAAGAACTCGCGCAGAGCGGTCTCGGCGGTTTTCTTCGCGGCCGCCTCGTAGAAAGCCTTGCCGTTCACCTCGATCTGCACGCCGATGTCGAATATTTCCCGCGCATTGAAGTTCATGAGGGTCCTCCGTTGGTCCGTCAGTATTCCGCCGGCAGCTTCTCGAGCTGCGCCCAGGTGAACACCGGGCCGTCGAGGCACACGTACTTCGCCCCGACATTGCACCGGCCGCACTTGCCGATCCCGCATTTCATCCGGTTCTCCAGGGAGAGCACGATGTCCTCCTTGTCGAACCCGAGCTCGACCAGGACCGGTATCGTGAACTTTATCATGATCGGGGGTCCGCAGACGAGGGCTATGGCGTTGTCCGCGCCGGGCCCGATCTCCTTCACCACCACGGGCACCAGGCCGACCCGGCCCGCCCACCCGTCCTTCGGCCGGTCGATGGTCATGGTGAAGTCGATGTCCTTCGACGCCTCCCACTGCTTCAAGGCCGGCTTGTAGAGCAGCTCGCCGGGCTCGCGGGCGCCGTAGACCGCCGTGATCTTCCCGAACCTGCCCCGGTTGGCGGGGTCGAGCAGGTAGGTGATCGCAGACCGCAGCGTGGTGAAGGCGAACCCGCCGCCCACGATGAGGATGTTCTTCCCCTCGAGACGCTCCCAGGGGAAGGGGTGACCGAGCGGACCGCGTACGCCCATCTTTCTGCCGGCGGCCGAGGCGTGCAGGTCGCTCGTGACCACCCCCATGCGCTTCACCGAGAACAGGAGGTGCCCCTTCTCCGTGGGGGAGGAGGCGATGCCGATGGGCGATTCGCCGCTGCCGAACAGCGACAGCTCGGCGAACTGGCCGGGCAGGTAGTCGAACGCCGCGAGGTCCTCGTGCCGGTCGAAGACGAGCTTGAACGTCTTGATGTCCCGGGCCTCGTTCTCGACCGTGACGTCGGAGACGGTCACGGGCATCGGCACGTACGGGTTCCTCACGGCAGGTCCTTGAGCGCGTGGAGCATCCCGCGGATGTCGAGGTTGACGGGGCACGCGCGCACGCACCGGCCGCACCCCGAGCAGAACACGGCGCCCGCGGTCTCGGGCGCGTAGGAGTACTTGTGCATCAGGCGCTGGCGCATCCGGGCCTGCTTGTGGCTCCGGGGATTGTGACCCGAAGCGTGAAGCGTGAACTGGGCATACTGGCACCCGTCCCAGGTCCGGATGCGCACGCCCCGTTCTCCGTGCGACTCATCCGTGATGTCGAAGCAGTGGCAGGTGGGGCACACGTAGGTGCAGGCCCCGCATCCGAGGCAGCTTCGGGTGATGGTTTCCCACGCCGGCGAGTCGAAGCCGACGTCCATCTTCTCCTTCACGCCCGAGAAATCAAGGACCTTCATCCGGGCTTCGGCGGCCCGGGCCCGGGCTTCGCGCGCCGTGACCTCGCCTTCGCCCGCGGGCCGCAGGAGCGCGGCGTGCTTCTCGAGGAATGCGGCGCCCTTCTCCGTGACTGGCTCGAGCAGGAGGTCGGGGGTCCCGGTTTCGGGCCCGCCCCTTGCCGGACTCGCCAGAACATCCGAGCCTTTCGTTCCATAGGGGCTGCCGCCCACGGAGGTGCAGAAGCAGGTGGCGCAGGGCTCGTCGCAGGCGCGCGCGATGACCACCGCGCCCCGCCGGCGCTCGATGAAGTAAGGGTCTTCCCTGCCGCCTCCGCCGAACACGCCGTCCATCCACGTCATCGCCCTGGCATCGCAGGGCCGGGCGCCGAGCACCACGATGCTGCCGTCCACGGCCGGGACCGCATCGAGTCCCGAATCCTTGAAGGAAAGCAGCACCTCGCGTTGCGGGAAGAACACGGACTTCACCGACAGGCGCGTGTTGGCGGGGACCAGGGCGATGTCCGTGGCTGCCGAGACTTCGGCGAACATGGTGCCCCCAGCAGGGTCCGCCACGGGTGCGAACAGCCTTGCGGCCCTCCTGAGGGCCTCGACGAGGGCGGCGAAGTTGCGGGCTTCGAGCACCTGCGGCGTCATCGGCTGCCCCCGTGACCCGGGGGTTTCGCGCCCGGTTCGGTGATGAACTCCTGCGCGTCGTCATCCTTGAAGGTGACGAGCGGCGGCTTCGCCGCGAGGTCGAAGTCCGGCGTGAAGCCGTACAACTCCCGCACGTCGGCCGCGATCTTCTTGGTCCAGGTCCTGAGGTCGATCCCCATTGGACAGGCGCGTACGCACGCGTCGCACTCCACACACCGGCCCGCCTGGTGGAAGATGCGCACGAGGTGGAAGATCGAC
>JAPLSM010000119.1 GCA_026398635.1 Spirochaetota bacterium
GCGTTCTCCTTCCGTGCTTTGTCTAGCTTTTGAAGAATGTTGTTTGCTCCGTTGACGTAGGCTTGATGGTGCTTCTGATGGTGTATCGTCAGCTGCTGCTCTGAAATGTACGGCTCCAAATCCTTGAACCCGTAAGGCAATTGTGGCAAAGAGTAAAACTTGTTTTGTTCCAAACCTATCACCTCTCAATCCTTTGTCAATGACTATTCTTATAGTTTACCATAATCTGAACAGGCGTAGATTCACTTCATGCTTTCGATGATGCGGGAAATGTCCATGCCTTCTATGGGCAGCTTCGTAAGTGGCACACCCTTCACTTGCGGAAGATTGTCGCTGAACGTGGACCTTTCATCCTTGTAGAAAACCCCAATCGGGATGCGCTCGCCCCACTCAAAGCTCTTCTCCAAAGCCTTCTGCCTGTCGCTGACATTATGTCCTGTGTCTTCCAGCTTGTAGACTCTCTGACGGAACCACTCGAAACTGTTAAGGTAGTTGAAAGTCACGCACGGCTGAAAAACGTCAATGTAGTTGAAGCCTCTGTGCTTTGCGGCCTGCACTATCAAGCCCTGCAGATGCTTCGGGTCTCCAGCAAAACCGCGAGCCACAAACGAACCACTGCTAACAAGTGCGTGAGCGATTGGATTCAACGGCGGAACCACTGAACCAAACGGCGTAGACTTCGTCCTGAACCCAGTTTGACTTGTTGCCGTCGTTTGCCCAGTTGTCAAACCCAAAACCATGTTGTTATGAACAATCAAAGTCACGTCAATGTTTCTCCTAACCGCATGGCAGAAGTGGTCCCAACCCTCACCGGCCCGTCGCAGCATCGTTCTCGTTAGGCTCGCCTCCTCGGGTGTGGTCACCAGGCACTGGCCGTCCAGGGCGACCGCGTCCGCGCCGATGAAGCAGAGGTCGATCTTCAGGGTTTCGAGCACCTGCTCGGCCAGGCTGCCCTGCAGCGAGTAGAGGTCGGGGTTGTACCGGCCGCCGAGGATGTACACGGTCACGTCCCTGGCGCGGCTGAGGTCGGTCAGCATGGCGAGCGAGTTCGTGTACACGGTCAGGGGACCCCGTCCCTCGAGATGCGCGGCCACGTGGAAGGTCGTGGAACCGTCGTTGATCAGGAGGACCTGGCCCGGAGCGGCCTCCGCGGCAGCGGCCCGCCCGATGGCCTGCTTGAGCGCGAAGTTCTGCGCCGCCTTCTGGTGGTACCCGGTCTCGAGTGCCGCCCTGCCGGCCGCGATGCAGCCGCCGTGGGTGCGGATGATGGCTGCGTTGCCCGCGAGTTCCGCGAGGTCACGACGAATGGTGAGGCCGGACACGCCCAGCATCCGGGCGAGCTCGTCGACCCGGAGCTCGGTCTGCATGGCCCTGAGCAGCGTGATGATCTCCTGCTGCCGGCGCACTGGCTTCACGGAAATGAACAATATGATCGATTTTTGAATATGTCAAGGGGTATTTATGAACAAATTGAACATCAAAACCTCTGTTTTCAGGTAGGTAGATTTCCAGATTGTGCTGTAAATGCATCGTGCGCGCATTGTCCAAGGTGATAGTGATTGATTCGGGCAGGAATCTGTAGTAAAATGCTCGAAATCACTCCAAGGGAGGCATCATGTCGGGCATCGATCTACGGCATCAGCCAGGCATCGAGGACGCGGCGAAGGCCATTGCCAGCTGCAACGGCACGGACGCGCTGCTGATGTCCCGCTTCATGCTGAAGCGCCACTCCGACCTGATGGCCGCCCCGGGTGCGCCCGCCCCGGTGGTGCGCATCAACTGGTCCTCTTCCTTCTATTATCCGCTGGACTACCGGCAGGGCAACACGTGCATCGCGACCACGGTCGAGGAGGCGGTCGAGGCCGGCGCCGAGGCGGTCATCTGCTCGCTCTTCCTGGAAGACGGGGACGAGCGCCGGGAAACCGACAACGTGCGCACCTTCTCCGAGGTGGTGCGGCAGAAGGAGCGGCTCGGCATCCCCCTGATCGGCGAGTGCTACGTGGTCGAGCACAAGGAGATCGGGCTCGAGCGGATGCACGCCAAGGTGAAGCGCGTGACGCGGGTGATGGCCGAGCTGGGCGCGGACCTCATCAAGTGCTTTTTCACGGGCGAGCGGTTCCACGAAGTCGTGGCCAACGTGCCGGTGTCGGTGTTCACCATCGGGGCCGAGAAGCTCGCCACTGACCTGGCCGTGCTGGAGAAGGCGGCCGCCAGCGTGCGGCAGGGAGCGCGGGGCATCATCTTCGGCCGGAACATCTTCATGGCCGCGAACCCGCCGAAGATCATCCAGGCCCTGAACGACGTGATGAACGCCGGCGCGGCTCCCGCGGACGCGGCGAAGCGCCACGGCCTGAAGTAGCGGAGGAACGCATGGCTCTCTTCGAGGTGAACGGGGTCGACAAGGGCATTCACGACCGGGAACTCGCGGACTTCCTGCCCGACCGGTTCATCGACGTGCACACGCACGTCTGGCTCGACGCGCACAAGCGCCACGGGCCCGCCGAACACAGCCGGACGGTGAGCTGGCCGTCGCGGGTCGCGAAGGACTGCTCGATCGAGGACCTCGAGGAGAGTTACCGCCTCATGTTCCCGGGCCGCAGCGTGAAGGCGCTCATCTTCTCGAGTGTGAGCGAGAGCGACGACGTCGACGCGATGAATGCCTACGTAAGCGAGGCGGGCCGGTCGCACGGCCACCCGACGCTGATGTACGCGTTCCCCGCGTGGTCGGGGAAGGAGGTCGAGCGGCGGATCAGGGCCGGCCGGTTCCTCGGGGTCAAGGTCTACCTGAACCTCTCGCCCGCATACCTGCCCCGGCAGGAGATCCGGATCTTCGACTTCCTGCCCCCGCGCCAGCTCGATGTCCTCGACCGGGGACGCCGGGTGGTGATGCTGCACATCCCCCGGGACGGTCGTCTGCGGGACCCGGTGAACCTCGAGCAGATGCTCGAGATCGAGCGGAACTGGCCCCATGTCCGGCTGATCATCGCGCACGTGGGCAGGGCGTACTGCGACGAGGACGTTGGCGACGCCTTCCAGCGCCTGTCCGGGACGAAGAACATGGTCTTCGACTTTGCGGCGAACACGAAC
>JAPLSM010000465.1 GCA_026398635.1 Spirochaetota bacterium
GGGCGGAACGAGCGAAACGATGTGGTACAATACGATGCCCTCGTGGATGACATGGATGACAGGCGCCCCGGAGGTCGGCATAGTGGGCGGCTTGCTGGTCCGGGACGGGGACATCGTCGCCGGCGAAAGTTCTTTCTTCTTTGTGTACAAACAGAGCGACGGCGCTTCGCTGGAGATTCGCGAGGAAGACGGCCGGCTGATCCTGTCCGGAAAGACCATATCGATCGCCTCAGCGGACATTGAGGGCTGTTGGGAATGGCTTGATCAGGCATCATCGAATGACCTGCGGTCTCTTCGCTTCCTCATGCTGCCTGAAGATCTGGATGAAAGCCGTTTGTCGACCTTGAGGAAGCTGGCTGCCGCAAATCCCGGTCTGAGTCTGGGCATAGGGTCCATTTCAAACTCAATGTCGGCGGCGGCTCTTTTCAAACCCCGCATGCTGATACTGGGAAGCAGTGCCTCTGCCGAGGAATTGGGCGGGTTCCTCGCGGGCCAAAACCAGATCGAGACCCTCTACATATTTGCCACAGACGCTGAAAATCTCGATTTCCTGGCCACGCTCCCCCATCTTCGCCGGTTGGCCATCATCGACGGCTGGGACCCTGCCAAGACCGGCCCGCTGCCGAAGGGGATGCGCGCGCTGAAATCCCTTCTGCTTTCAGACTCGGAAATACTTGACGCATCCGCCCTTGCGGCCGTGCCCGAGGAAATCGAAGAGCTTTCCCTTGTGGGGTGCGAAAGAATAACGAGCCTTAGCGGTCTCGAGGGGAGTCCGGAGATCAAGGATCTTTCCGTTCTTGGCGGCATGAAAAAACTCGTTTGGGTTGGGTTGCCGCCCGGAATCGCCCAGGAGCAATTCTCGGCATTCATCGGAGAGCACCCGGCTATGAAGATCGTCGAGTTGATCGAGTGCAAGGAGATTACGGACCTCTCCCCGCTTCAGCGCCTGACTGGGTTGACGGGACTCATTGTGGGTCAGTACTCCGGGACGTTCGATGCGGTGGATCAGGTGGATCAATTGAAATCCCTCGAGTTCCTAGGCCTGCCAACCGAAGTCTTCGATAACGATCCGGAGAGACTCGCGCAGATCCGCACGGCGCTTCCTCGTGCCCTTGTGGTCCCCGCCATGTGTCTGGGTTCGGGATGGATCCTGCTCGTCATGCCTCTGGCCGCGTTGATGTGGATCACGAGATCTTGGGCGCGAAGACGACGGCGGACCTCGCCGTAAGGCGCGGATCAGTGATGGGTCCGTGGGAAAAGACGCAGAGCCGCGACGGGCACCGCGAGGCCATGGTCCGGCCCTGTGGGAAGGCGCGGCATTGGCCGCCCTTGGCTGAAGCCGCTGCTGTATGCCTGGGAATGATCCTCTTCGGCCTCTTTTCCCATCAAGGCCTTCCATGGATCGCCATGGGCGCGGCCGGTCTGTTGTCCGCCGCATTCTGCATTCAGCGCTCGATAGTCTCCATGCGGGATATTCCGCCCCTCTTCGGGCTGTCGGGGTCCTGGAAAGTCCTGATTATCTCCCTGGCGGGATGCGCCGTCGGCGTCGGCCTGGGGGCATACTATCGGTTCTCTTTTGGAATGACGCTGTTGCCGGGGCCCGCGCTCCAGCCCTTCGCGCTCGCAGCCTGCGGAATAGGCGCCGCCGAAGAGCTCGTATATCGGGGATGGATGCAGGGGCGGCTGCGAGTGCTGGGCCGGCTCGCGGCCGTTCTCATTTCAACGGCCGCCCACACCGCGTATAAAACCGCGCTTTTCGCACTGCCCCCGTCTCCCGCGAGCGTCAATTTCCTCTCCCTTGTCGTGCTCACGTTCACCGTCGGCGCCCTGCTCGGCCTGATCCGCGAGCTTTCCCGAAGCATTTATCCCGCGGTGGCCGCTCATGTCGCCTTCGATCTCATGGTCTACGGGGCCGCGGCTCAGGCGCCGTGGTGGGTGTGGGCGTGACCGCAGCGTTTTCCGGGCGCGGCACGGCGCGGGGCGGAGCTCAGGCGAACCATCGAGCTGCCGCTTTGCAGAGTTCCGAGACCATTGGCGGTGAGAAGCGGGTCCCATTTGAAGTGACTTTCAGCTTATTCTCATAGACCCGTACCGCGGTGATCCGTGAGCGAGGAAGGATGAAAGAATCAGCACCGTACTGGTGAGATGCATATGCCGGGTCGCACATGTAGACAAGCTCATGGGGATTCAGAACAAGCAGCTGTCCGCGCTCGATATCGTCATGAGACTTCCTCGGAGCATTCGCGAAACAAAAGTCAACCGATGCATCCTCATCCAGGCGGACGAGAGCGCTATGGAGAACGCGTTTCCACTTGAAAGGCAATTCCGCCTCTCCCTTATCCTCCGGCGGGATGGGCCGGGGGAAACCCGCCAGTATCCTCCTCAGCCGGAGCAGCGCCGGCAGGAGCCCGGAGCGAGCGAGCGTGTTATAGCGGACGGTCAATCGGATGCCAAAGGAGATGAAACTAAGCCGCCCATAGAGAAGAATTGTGACGTCTTCGATGGCGGCAATTCTCTCCAGGGGAATGATGGCCTTCACGCCTGGTTCAGGTTCATCGGCCCAGAGACCGACCGCCCGACTGCCGACCGCCAGGACGCTGAAGGGGGATATCACCTTCTGGTCTCTCCATCCGGTAGACCGCACCGCTCGCGGGAAAATAACGAGCTGGCTGAGTCCTTCGGTTTCGCAGTGATCCCGGAGAGACTCCATCGCTCCGCAGGGGAGGTCTTCAGCTCGGCGAGGCGTGTAAGGGAACACATCGAGCACGCTTCGAATGGAAGAGCCCTCTTCCTGCTCGGGATAGGGCAGCTCCCAGCTTTCGGCTGGGTCTCGCGGCTGACGGATCCTTGTTTGAAGCTCGAGAAAGCTGATATTTCCTCCTTTCCAATGCTGCCGCGCTCTCTGAGACTACTGTGAAGAGGGCGAATCAAATTGTCTTTGGATAGAACGGCTATTTTGTGCACTTTTAGGTGCTCTTTCCCGATCAGAAAACGTTGCCGCGGCAGGCATTCTGGACGACGCGTGCTCTCATTCCATTTTATCTTGCTAAATACCCCTTCACCCCGTAAGATAAGGCTCGCGTTGGAGGCCGGTCTCTGAGACTCAGAAGCTTGCGTTCGAAACTGCTGTTCTCCTTCGTTTTGGTGATACTGCTCCCGGTCCTCACCCTGGGCATTCTCGGCCCCTACATCTCAGCGCGCACGATCGAAAACGAAACCACCAGCCATACCGTGCAACTCATCCGTCAGGTGACACGGAACATTGAGTCCACCGTGCGCAATACGGAAAGTATCATCTCCATCGTCGATGCCAATCCCGACGTGCAGGCTTTCATGGCGTTCCGGGGATCGGCGCTGCCATTCTCTCCGCAGGCACAGGCGGCGACGCGGCAGCTCTTGAGATCCATCTCCGACGCGCATCCCGAGATCGCCGGGATCCTCATTGTGAGCGCGGACAACCGCTCCCTCAGCAATGAAATCCAGCCCATCACGCGGGACCCGCTCACCGAAGAGAGCTGGTACAGAAAGGCTATTGACAATCAGGGCACCGTGCAGCTCCTCCCCCGGCCCATCGGCAGGAACCTCAGGAGCATCCACGAATACAGCGCTGATGAGGTGGTCTCCATCGTGAAGGCGGTCGTGGACCCGGGCTCTCACCAGGTCCAGGGCGTCGTGCTTATTGACATGCGCTTGAAAATCATGGAGGAGATTCTCGGCGATATGACCGTCGGGTTGGGCGGCTTCCTGTTCATCGTGGCGCCGGGTGGAGCCATCGTGTATACACCGGTGAACCCGATCGTCTACCGCGTCCGCGATGAGTGGCTGGACACTCCGCGCACGAGCGTCGTGCGGCGCATCAAGGGGGCCTACTACCAGATCGTCTCACAGGGCTCGGACTACACCCAATGGAAGACAGTCGGAGTATTCCCCTTGAACGAAATCATGAGCCAGGTGAGCACCATCCGCTATTACTCCGTGATCATCGCGGTCATCACCGTGCTCGTGGCGCTCATCGTCGCGGTCTTCTTTTCCAACGGAATCGCGCGGCCGGTGATCGAGCTACGATCTCTCATGAAGGAAGCGGAGGAAGGCAACCTCGCCGTCCGGTTCGATGGACGGCAGGAGGACGAGATCGGGCACCTCGGCAAGAGCTTCAACGCGATGATCGAGGAAGTCCAGAAGCTCATCGCGTTGGTCTACCGTGAGCAGCAGAGCAAGCGAGAGGCGGAGCTGAGGACACTGCAGGAACAGATCAAGCCCCATTTCCTCTATAACACGCTGGATACCATCCAATGGATGGCTCAGGAGCACGGCGCCCAGGACATCGTGCAGATCGTCGGCGCGCTCACGAGCCTTTTCCGCATCGCCCTCTCGCGGGGCAAGGAGATGATCCCGATCACCGACGAGATGGAGCACGTGCGCAGCTATCTCATCATTCAGAAGGCGCGCTACGAAGACAAGTTTGACTTCACCCTCAGCACGGATG
Source organism: Spirochaetota bacterium (assembly GCA_026398635.1). GTDB lineage: Bacteria > Spirochaetota > Spirochaetia > SZUA-6 > Fen-1364 > JAPLSM01. The sequence continues at coordinate 4,487 of JAPLSM010000465.1, forward strand.
AGGAAGCGCTCTCCTGCATGGTATTGAAGCTCACCGTGCAGCCGCTGGTGGAGAACGCGATCTACCACGGAATCAAGGAGCGGAGGGGCCACGGCTCGATCCAGGTGGAGGCTCTCCGCCGTGACGGGATGCTCGTCCTGCGCGTGAGCGACGATGGAGTGGGGATGACGCCGGCAAAGCTGGAGGAGGTCCGCGCGCTCCTCACCGTTGCCCATCCCCACGGCGAGGGGCTCGAGGGCTACGGAATCCATAATGTCCACGAGCGGATTCGGCTTTCCTTCGGCACGCAGTACGGCCTGCGATTCGACAGCGCGCCGGGCCGCGGCACCACCGTGGAGATCCTCCATCCGCTGGTGATGAGCCAGGAGCTCTCGGCGTCTCCCAAGGGGAGTCGCCTGCCGCCCGAGGGGTAGTGCAATGTGGAAGGTCATGATTGCTGACGACGAGCCGAAGATTCGCCGCGGACTGCGCACAACGATCAAGCGCATCCGGCCCGACATGACCGTGGTGGCGGAGGCCGAGGACGGGGAGACGGCGCTTGCCCTCGTGCAGAAGGAGATGCCGGACATCCTCATGATCGATGTCCGCATGCCCTTCTTGAGCGGCCTCGACCTCATTGAGAGAATCAACGGGATCCTGAGCGATTGCATTATCATCGTCGTGTCGGGTCACGACGAGTTCAAATACGCCCAGCGCGCCCTGCAACTCAAGGTGTTCGAGTACGTCCTGAAGCCGGTTCCACAGGAGATGCTCGCGAATGTTCTCTCCCGGGCCGTGGAAGCGCTCACTGAGTCGCGCCGCCAGAAGCGATACACCACGTGGGCGCGCGACCAGCTGGAACGGAACATGGTCCTTCTGCGTGAGCAGTTCCTCCGCGACTGGGTGCGCGCCCGGCTCTCCCCGCTGGAGATTACGGAGCAGGCGCGGTTCCTGGGTATGGAAACCTCCGGACAGCTCGCGATGGCCGTTATCCACGTTGTGGAGCGCGCGGTCGCCACGGCGCACTTCGAAGAGCGGGAACGACGGCTTGCACTCTACGCGGTGCGCGCCGTGGTGGAAGAGACATTCGGCGAGTTCACGCCGTTGTGGGTCTTCCTGGACGACCATGACAACATTGTCGTGCTCGCCC
>JAPLSM010000068.1 GCA_026398635.1 Spirochaetota bacterium
CCGACGGCGGCGCCGCGGGGTGCCTCGTCAACCTCCCCCGCCTTTCCGAACGCCTCGTGGCCCTGTTGCCAAATCCGTTCGCCGGCGAGCGCATCCTCACGGTGCTCGACGAGGCGGCCGAGCCGCTCCTGACGCCCCCCGACGGCCGGACCCTCGACTGGCAGCGGCCGTTCGCGGCGCTGGAGCTGCACGAGAGCCTGCCGCGCTGGGAGGTCGCCTCGTACCTCGCCGACCCCGGCCTCTTCGCCTCGCAGGTGCGCCTGCGCACCTCGCTCTTGTGGATCCTCGTCGCCATCCTCGTGGCCTCGATCGGCGGCGGCGGCGCCTTCGTGTTCCTGGGGCTCGGCCAGGAGATGCGCGCGGCGCAGCAGCGGACCACCTTCGTGGCGAACGTCTCGCACGAGCTGAAGACGCCGCTCACCTCGATCCGCATGTTCGCGGAGATGCTGCGGGACGGCCGGCAGGCCGATCCCGACCGCCGGCAGCGCTACCTGGACCTGATGGTGGCCGAATCCGGGCGACTCGCCCGGCTCGTGAACAACGTGCTTGACTTCTCGCAGCTCGAGCAGGGCCACAAGCGCTACACCAAGCGCGAGACGGACCTCGTCGAGCTGTGCCGGGGCGTGCTCGAGGCCGAGCGTCCCCGGCTCGAGCAGGCGGGCTTCGCGGTAGAATTCCAGACGGTTGGGGGTCCGGCTCCCGTGCTCGGCGACGAGGACGCCCTGCGGCAGGTGCTCGGCAACCTGCTGTCGAATGCCGAGAAGTACTCGGCGGACCGGCGGGATATCGGCGTGGAGGCGGGCGTTGCGGGAGGCCGGCCGTTCTTCCGGGTGCTCGACCGGGGCATCGGCATCGTAGCCGAGCACGCCACGCGGATCTTCCGCGAGTTCTACCGTGTCGACGATTCGCTGACCACCCGGGTGAAGGGCACCGGCCTGGGCCTGAGCATTGCCCGGCGCATCGTGCGCGACCACGGGGGGGAGCTCTCGTACGAACCGCGCGAGGGCGGGGGCAGCGTGTTCCGTGCGGAGTTCCCGGCCGCAGGGGAACGCACGGGCCGGCCGCGCCGGCGGAGGGGGAGTGGCACGGGATGAACGAGAAGATCCTCGTGGTCGACGACGAGGAGGCCATCCTCCTCGGCGTCGGTGACCTGCTCGCCTCGGAAGGCTACCGGGTCACCACGGCGAGGGACGGCCGCGAGGCGCTCGAGCGCTTTGCAGCGGACCGACCCGACCTGGTGCTGCTGGACGTCATGATGCCCGAGATGAGCGGCTACGACGTGTGCCGCGCCATCCGCCGCACGGACCCCCTGACCCCCGTGATGATGCTGACGGCTAAGGCCGAGGAGGTGGACAAGGTGGTCGGTCTCGAGTTGGGGGCCGACGACTACGTGGTGAAACCGTTCGGGACGGGCGAGCTCACGGCCCGGGTGCACGCGGCGCTGCGCCGGGCGCACGCCCGATCGATCCGGCTCGATGACCGCGCCGACCTTCCCGCGATCGCCTTCGGGGACGTCGAGATCGACCCGCGCACCCTGAAGGGCCGGCGCGGGACGCACGAGTTCGCGGTGACGCCCCGGGAGGTGCACCTGCTGCGTCTCTTCGCCGACCACCAGGGCGAGGCGCTCGACCGGTCGGCCATCCTCGAAGAGGTATGGGGTATCCGCTACGAGGGCACGACCCGCACGCTCGACCAGCACATCGTGAAGTTGCGGCAGAAGGTGGAAGCCGATCCCGCGAACCCCCGGCACATCCTGACCGTGCACGGCGTGGGCTACCGGTTCCAGTCGTAGACAGGGATGTCGTAGCCGCGCCGTAGCCATGGACGGCGATCAGGCGCGGCGTAGACAGGGGCTCTCGCTTTCGCGCGCCAGAGGGCGCGCTAGGGCTGCCGCTCGAGGGATCTCACGGCCGCGCGAGCCAAGGATGGCCTACCACCTGGCGAAGCCAGGTGGTACGGGTCGGACGTGCGCCCCGGGTCCCCACGGGCCGGGGCAGCCGGCGCGCCGTGAGGAGCATCGGCCCAGCGGTTACTTCTACGGTTGCGGCTCCATGGTCCAGGTTTCGATGTTGCGGTACTCCTGGAGCTCGGCCCGTATCTCCGCAACCTGGTTCGGAAGCAGGTTGGTGGTGGAGAGGTACGCTCCATCCGACTTGAACCACAAGCTGAAACGCATCGGAAGGATGCTCACCATTCCCGCCTTGACGGTGAACGGAGTGTTGAGCGCCATCTGATGAAGGATCTGGCCGGACGTCTTCCAGGGGATGAGCACCCTGGTGATCCGGTGATCCCCTGGCGCCACGCTCGTGATGAATCCGAACGGTCTGCCGAATTCGAGCAGGTCGCCCGTCTTCGAGTCCTCCACGCCGTCGAAGTTCAGGCTCATGACATGCTCGAGCTGCCAGCTCGTCTCGTTCCTGAACTCGAGAGGAACGACGAGCAGGGCGCTCTGCTCGGTAGCGCGCTTCGGGGCATACGGTACGGTCTGGCAGGATGCGAATGCCAGCAGGCTGCCGGCAAGAAGGATCACCAGACGACAAACGCCAGGCGACTGGTTCGTTTTTTCATTTTCCGTCCTTTCCCGATCACAATTCTGAGAATCTGACGCGATCCTACCGCTGCCGGTATCGGTCGTCAAGGAACCGCATTTTCCTGCCGGAATTCTGGTCGGACCGGGCGCGATGCCCGCGAAAATATCCAGCATTAACTTTTCCTGCAGCCAGGTGCGCGCGGAAACTCGTTCCTGGCCCAGGTCGCGGTTCCGTCGGAGTGGATGAAGCTGATTGAGACGCTGCCTGCGACCTTCATGGAGGACTTCGTCGCGTGCTTCTGGCGGAACGTGCAGTCCGACCGATGCTGTAGGTCTTACGATAGATTGCCAGACACTTTCGGCCAGCGTGGTCTTCGAAGACGAGGAAGATCCGCGGCCCATTCAGGGTCACGTGCCTCAACAGGTAAATCAGGGACGACAACTCTTCCCAGGAGCAGGGCCGCGTGTCGAGCACCGTGAGCGCGTTGACCGGCCCCGCACCCATCGGGCGGCGAGGAACAGCGCCGTGGCTGCCGCGAACAGGGCGTAGGAGGGATACTCCGCGGTCGGGGGACGCTCGCCGAGCACGGCCAGCGCCGCGATGCTGGAGAGGATCGGCTCCAGCAGGGTGGTGAACGAAACGAGGATCGGCGGGAAGAATCTCACGGCATAGGTGTTCGACGCGTGGCCGACGAGGGTGGACAGGAGCGCGAGGGCGGCGAGCGCGAGCCAGGCGCTGCCGTCGGTCCATGCGGGCGTCATCGCCTCGCCCCGGGCTAGCGCAAGGGGAAGGGTGAGCAGGCCTCCTGCGAGGTAGATCAGGCACACGTAGGTGGGGTGAGGCGTGCCGGATGAAACCTTCTCGGAAGCCACGAGATACAGCACGAACATCACGGTCGCGGCAAGGCAGAGTGCTGCGCCTGCCAGGCTCGAGCCGCTCCCGCCCGACGCCATGAGCCAGGCACCCCCCGCGGCGGCGAGCGCGATCGCAAACCAGTCCGCGGCCGAGAGGCGGCGCCGGTAGACCGCCAACTCGGCGACCGCAAAGAGCACGGGATTGGTGGCGAAGATGAAGGTGGCCGTCGCGACCGAGGTCTGCCTGACGCCTGCGACCCAGAGGTGGAAGTGGAGCCCCAGCAGGAGACCCGGAACGAGCAGGGGCAGCAGGCTCCGGATTCCCCGTCCGCGCACGATCGCGCGGATGCCCGGCGTGACGAACGGCAGGAGCACCAATCCCGCGATGAGCATGCGCAGGGAAGCCACCATGCCGGAAGGCAATGCGCACAGCCTGATCAAGACGGAGGAGAAGCCGAAGGTGAGGGTACCGACGCAGAGAAAGAGAAGCGCCCGGGTTCGGCGCTGAAGCTGTTCAGGCATGAGGTTGCCGCATTCTGACAGTGGCTGCGCGCCAGATCAAGTTGGCCCCGGGCGAAGACTGCCGGCGCGTCAACCCAGCGACTTCGTCCGAAGGACGAAGTCGCGAGGGCGACAGCTACGTGCGAAGCACGTAGCGAGAGCCCCAGTGCCGCTCTCAGGCTCGCGCGGAGCGCCGGCGCAGCAGCAGCGGGCCGAGCCGGTCCATGAGCCAGCCAAAGCTGAACTCGACCCAGGGCAGGACGCGGAGCGGGCCCGGCACCCACACGGCCCGGCGCGGCCGCTCGAGCAGCCGCATGATGGCCTTCACCACCGTGTCGGCGCGGACGCCGAAGCGCTCGGCCGGGACCGTGGACCCGTTGGGCTGGCGCTCCGCGGTCCGGTAGAACTCGGTCAGCACGGGGCCCGGCTTCACGACGCTCACGTGCACGCCCGTACCGTGCGTCTCGCGGTATAGCGCGGTGGTCAGGGCGTCCACGAAGCTCTTGGTGGCGGAGTACAGCGCCACGCCCTGGCTGGGGATGCTGCCCGCCACGGAGCTCACGTTCACGATGTGGCCCTGGTCGACGCGGCGCATCACGGGCAGGAAGAGCATGATGAGCTGCACGAGCGCCGCATTGTTGACCTGGATCATGTCCTGCGCCGTCACCCACGGCATGTCTGAGGCGTACCCGTACCACCCGAAGCCCGCGTTGTTCACGAGCACGTCGACCCCCCGGTGGCGCTCCATGACGTGTTCGAACACCGCCTGCGGTCCCTCGGGCCGGGCCAGGTCCACCGCCAGCACGTCGGCCATGCCGCCGGCGTCGCGGATCGCCGCGGCGATCTCGTCGAGCTGCTCGAGCCGGCGCGCGACGAGGACGAGGTGGTAGCCGGCCTCCGCGAGCCTCCGGGCGGTGAGCGCGCCGATGCCGCTGGATGCCCCGGTGACCACCGCCACGCGGGGGCGTGCGCCGGCGGCCGGCGCGGCACGGCGCGAGCGAGGCGGCCGGCGCACCGGCACGATCAGCGGGTGCTCGCGCCACCAGCGGACCGTGTCCGCGATGCTGTCCGCGATCGGCCGGGGCTGCCAGCCCAGCTCACGGGAGGCCTTGGCGTGGCTGATGTCCACCTTGCCCGCCACGGTCTCGAGCGAGTAGCGGGTGAATTGCGGGTCCCTGCCGGCCAGCCGGTTCGCGAGGGCGGTGATCGGCGCGGCAGCCCGGGCCAGGATGTGCGGCACGACGACGCCGCGGGAACGGTCTTGAGACCCCCGCCGCGCCTCCGCAATGAGGTCGGTGAAGCTGATGTAGGAGCCGCCGAGGATGTAGACCTCGCCGCTCCTGCCCTTCTCGCGCATCAGCACGAGGCCGTGCGCCACGTCGCGCACGTCCACGAAGTCGAAGCCCCCGCGCACGATGGCTCGGGGACCCGGCCGCAGGAAACCCCTGATGAGCCGCCCCATTTCCGACTCGCGGTAGTCGTACGGCCCGATGATGCCCGTGGGGCAGGCAATGACCGCGTCCAGGCCCCGGCGGGCCTCCTGCAGCACCAGCAGCGACGCTTCGGCCTTGGTCTGGTCGTACTCCCCCGCGGCATTGTGGGGATCGAACGGGGACGACTCGTCGATCGTGACGTCCCGGGGCGGGCGCTCCAGCGCGTGGATCGAGCTGACGTAGACGAGCCGTCCCACCCGGGCCTCGCGGGCGGCGCGCAGGACGTTCGCGGTGCCGATCACGTTGACCTGACGCATGAGGGCGTCCCGGCCAGGCAGGATGGAGATGATGCCCGCGAGGTGGTACACGGTCCCGACACCCGCGAACGCCGGCACGAGCGAGGAGGGGTCCAGGGTGTTGCCCCGCACGATCTCGACACCGAGCCCCGCGAGGCACGAGCAGTCCTCGCCGGGCAGCGCCAGCGCGCGCACCCGGTCGCCGCGCTCCGCGAGCTCGCGCACGAGCACGTTGCCGAGATGTCCCGCCGCACCGGTGACGAGTGTCATGACTGTTTCCTTCCTATGCCTTCCACGAGCATCCCGATGGTGTCCTGGATGACCCGGTCCCACCGGGCGCCCTTCGGGTCGAGCACGCCCTGCAGAACGATGCCGACTGCCAGCGACATCAAGGCCTGCGCCGCCTTGTCGGCGTCGATGGGCCGCAGCGAGCCTTCCGCGATGCCCTTCCTGACGATGCCCGCAAACGCGTCGCGGTAGCGGCGGAATGGCGCGATGGTGCGTTCCCAGACCACGGGGTCCTTGCGCGCCTGGGACCAGAATTCGAGGAGGATCGACAGCCGGCCATCCGCTGCCGAGAAGACCTCTCGCGTGCGGGCGGCCATGCCGAGCAGGCCCTCGACCACGGTGGGTGACTCACGGAGCGCGGTCTGCAGGTCGGCGTCCACCTGCTGCAGCCAGTCCTCCAGGAGCTGGAGGAACACCGCCTGCTTGGTCTCGAAGTGGTGGTAGAAGGCGCCCTTGCTGACACCCGCGGTGCCGCAAATTTCGGCCACCCCGGTGGCATCGAAACCCGTCTCGCTGAAGAGCTTCATGGCCGACTGGAGGATCCGGGTCCGTGTCTCTTCGCTTCTCACCTGCACAGCAGTTTTTCCTCCGGACGGCCGGCCCGCGATCGTCCGCGGCATCACGGAAACATACCAACCGGTCGGTTTCCAAACTACACCTATAGGATCGATTTGTCAAGAAAAAGATCGTATAAAGTATTGTTAGGCGGCTTTACGACGATGGGCCACGTATCCGTAAGTTTGTTGACGGTACAATTTCATGATCCTGCATATGATAGTTATGCGCACGCACGCATCAACTATCACAGCAATCCTGTGGTTTGCGGATAGGGCTAGTGGCAGTGAATGGAAGGGCTGGCGACGTCTGGGAGGCGAACATCAAGTGGGGCAGATAGCTCTCCGTCTGTCCCGACGAAATCGACCCGGAGGCCAGGAAGTACGAGGACCGGTACTTCATGTACCATCGCCAGTAGCGCGCCCGCCTGCCGGCGGGTCCTTGCGGGGGCTGCTATCTGGTTTCTGAACGGCGTTCGATGGGTTCCCGAAGCAAGATGGAAGAGGGCAAAGTTGAAAACGAGCTGGTCTTGTGTGGCGCTCACCGCGCTGGTGATCTGCGCCCTGGCACTGGCGGACTGCGCGCCGAAGCAGCAGGTCCTGTCCGACGAGGAGGCCTACAAGCGTTTCGTCGGCACCTGGGTGAACACTGAGTACCCCGGAACCCTATTGCAGACTCAGGTGACGGTCATCCGCCCGGATTATGTAGGGGAGGACTGGCTTTTCCCGACTTCCGCGGCCCCCGACGGCACATGGACAATCAAGGTTAAGAAGACCTGGGTGGATGAAAAAGGGAACACGTATTGCCAGATGTACAACACTCGTACCCACCCTGAATACATGCGGCATGAAGTTGCAGCCCTCATGCGGGTGGACAAGAAAGGGGAAGTCTGGGAGCTCTGCGCAAAGAGTGTCGGCGTTGGGAACATCACGGAAGACACCGCTGTATATCCGGAGGAAATCGATCCGAACCTTCGTTCATACTATATCTACTACCGCAAGAAGTAAAATCCGGTGCAGCGGCTGACAAAACGGTAGGAACGAAAATAGTTGCAGGAAATAGATGCGCCTGTCCGAGACGAAAGGAAGTTATCATACTGAAAGATAGCCAACCACGACACGTTGCAGTCTGACTTCAAAGAAAGCAGAGGCCTCCTCACAAGGCATTGGCGCTGACACCTGAAGTGCCGGCAGGAAGTGGCGCCGGTAGTCCAATGAGTTGTGGCGGTAGTGCGGTGGTCGGCGGTGCAGCTCAACTCCATATTATCCGGCGTGGACGGGCGACCCGCGGTCTGGTACTCTCGGGACCGGCAGGGCACACCCCATGGATCTGGGCTTCATCCGGCTCATCGAGGAGCACCGGGAGGAACTCTGGACCGGCCTGGGGGACTACTCCAAGGTCTTCACCCAGGCGGGCGCGATGTCCCGGGCTTCACTCACTCACGGCAGCGCCGGCGAGAAAGGGCCGGTCGACCACCTCGCGTACCTCAAGGAGCGGCATGGCGAGAAGATCGTTGCCGTGGACCGCTCCTCGGGCGGCTTGCTCGGCTGGATCGGGGTGTTCCCGGACCGGGACTCCCGGGGCGCCTTCTTCCATCTCGCGGGCATCGAGGTGCACGCGGACCACCGTGGATGCGGCATCGGTTCAGCCCTGATGGCCGAGGCCCGGGGATACGTGACGGGCCGCCGGGCATCCCGGCTGCGGTTCGGCACCAGCCCGCTGCTGGTGCCGTGCGCGGCGCTGTACGTCAGGCGGTTCGGCACCCGCTACCATTGGAAGGAGGGCGTGCGTCTCGCGGACGGCAGGCCATGGCCCTGCGTTTCCTGCGAGTGCGATTTCGACGATCCCCTGCCGGATTCAAGGGAACTCAGGCCGGGGGAGGTGGATGCCCGCAGCGTCCTCTCGTGGGACGGCGGTCTACCCATCCGCCGGCCGGGCATCGTCTACTCGGGCGCCCTCTCCGTCGTCCTCCCGCCCTTCACGACCGCCACGCTGACGCACGCGATGCAGGCCGTGCCCCGGTTCCTGGAGACGCTCTACACGGCCTTCGAGGAGCTGTTCATCCACGGGTACGGCTTCGCGTGGTTCGACCGGCTGCACGGCGGCCAGGGGACCGATGAGCACGGCGGCCGCCAGTTCTGGTACTACGCCATGTCCCGCTCGTTCGCGGTGTAGGCAGCATCAGGGCGCCGACGTCCCCCGTTCAGGGCGCGGCGGCGTTCACGAGGTCCTGCAGCGCGGTCTTCACCGTGGAGAACTCGATGCCCTTCTCCGTGCAGTAATCCCGCACCGCGACCCCGGTGGCTCCCATCTCGCCGCCGAAGACCTTCCTGATGTCGACCTCAGCCGCACCCCAGTCGAGCAGTTCCTTGAAGGTGGTCTTGCCCTTGATCGTGCGGTCCGCTTCGGTAGTGGCGTGATCGGCAGTGCTCGAGCCGGAAACCGCAGGGGCGGCCGGGGACGTCTCGGGAGCTGAAGCTGTCGTTGCGGGTGCGGCTGCCGCCGGCGCGGTCGTCGTCGCGGTTGCAGCAGCAGCGGGTGCCGTCCCAGCCGCGGGCGCTGAAGCTGCTGCCGCGGTCAGGTCGCCACCTACGGCGCGAGCCCGGAGGTCCGCGATCTCGCCGGCGCTCAGGCCGCCCTTGGCAACCAGGACCGCGACTGCCGCGGCCGGCAGCGCCGTCGTTTCCTGGGGTTCGTACGGCAGTCCCGCGTACCGGGCCACGAAGAGGCGCACGGAATCGGTGCCGAGGAAAGCGCTCTCGAGACTTTTCACCTGGAACGCCGCGGCGTTTTCGGTGACCCCGAACGCGCGGGCGAGGTCCTCGAGGGGCACCGGGAACGCTTTCACGATGTCCGCGAAGGTGTAGGAGCCGCGGATGTCCGCGGGATTCGCCTGGCCCGCGAACTCGCCGGAGATGAAAGTAACCGGCACCTTCGAAGTTTCGGTCTTCCAGAGGTTGAAGGCCATGGTCAGGCCGATGCCGGCCGCGAACACGAGCGGCACGACGACCGCCAGGTGCTTCGTCCTGATGCTGATCACGTCGTGGCCTCCTTCGCCGGTGCGGGCTCGGCGGACGCGGGCGTCGCCGGGGCGCCGATGCCGAGGATGACGGTGTCCTTCACGGGGCAGGCCTTTTCCGATGTGCACTCCAGGCAGGTGATACACTGGTGGTCGCGCACCCGGCCGTGCTTCGCGGATACCTCGATGTTCATCGGGCAGGCCCGGTCGCAGGCCTTACAGTTCGTGCAGGTCGGCGGGTTGCGCCGGACGGCGAAGATCCTGAAGAGGTTGAAGAGGCCGAGCACTGCGCCGTAGGGGCAGGCGTACTTGCAGAACGGCCGCTCCACGATAAGAGAGCCGGCCAGCGTGACCGCCAGGGCGATGATCCCGCCGATGGCGACCTCGCTCGACCACAGATTGAAGAGGGCGTAGTACGGGTCGTAGGCCTCAAAGGCGAGCTTGCCCGTGACCGCGGTCATGTACAGCACCCAGGCGAGCACCGCGTAGCGCAGGTACCGGAGCACCCGGTCCAGCTTCGCGGGGATGACCCGGTTGTACCTCCGGCCGAGGAGCTTCCTTCCCAGCTTACCGAACCACTCCTGGATGCTGCCCATGGGGCAGATCCAGCCGCAGAACGCGGGACCGAAGAGCAGGGCGACCAGGAAGCCGATCCCCATGAGGATGAACGACGCGGCGTGGACCTTCTGCACGTAGGTGCCGGCCGTGGCGACCTGGTAGATGGACACGACCCCGCCGAACGGGCAGATCGCGTGCAGCGACGCGCTCGAGAGGACCGGGATGGACACCCCAGCGAGCTCGAGGCCGTGGTTGGCCGAGATGGCCGCGACCAGGACGAAGAAGACGATCTGCACCGCGAGGCGCCACCGGGTCTTCGGTTTTTTCATGTGCTCCCTCCTTGCCTGCGCCTTGCCCGCCTACCGGCGGGCCAGGTTGTTGGTGAAGGCGCGCAGGTGGTTCTGCGACGCCGCCTTCAGCGCTCGAACACCCGCCGCACGTCCGCCGGCAGGGTCTGTGAAAGGAACCGATCGTACATCGCGATGTTGTCGATCTCCGCCTGCCGGCCCGCCTCGATGGCGGCTGCCCAGTCCTTCGGCGCCGCGGGCTTCACCGTGTCGTCCGCGGGAACCGCGAGAGCGCGGTCGGCGAACAGATCCGTGAGGTACCGGATGTGCGTCTCCTCGGCCTTGATGATGTTGGAGAACGGCCGGGAGGACCCGAACGTGTCCAGGATGACCTCGTACTCCGTCCGGGCGATCCGCTCGTCCTGCATCGCGTACGTCAGCATGTCCGCGAGGGTAAGATCCCGGTCGGCCAG
>JAPLSM010000081.1 GCA_026398635.1 Spirochaetota bacterium
GCCGCCCTGCAGCGGACGATCCGGCCGTGCAGCGTCTGCGGCACCTACACCGACGTGGACCCCTGCGCCATCTGCACCGACGCCTCGCGCGACGACTCGGAGCTGTGCGTGGTGGAGGAGCCCCGCGACGTGGCGACCATCGAGTCGATCCGCGACTTCCGTGGCCGCTACCACGTGCTGATGGGCGCCATCTCGCCGATCGATGGCGTGGGCCCCGGGAACCTCCGCATCGCCAGCCTGCTCGAGCGCGTGCACCGCGGTGGAGTGCAGGAGGTGATCCTCGCCACCAACCCCACCGTCGAGGGCGAGACCACGGCGCTGTATCTCGTGAAGGCGCTGAAGGGCACGGGGGTGAAGGTTTCGCGCATTGCCTTCGGCCTGCCCGTGGGCGGCGACCTGGAGTTCGCCGACCGCCAGACTCTCTCCCGGTCATTCAAGGGACGCACGCAGATCCTGGGGTAGGCGAAGGATCGGTCGATGCCCGCAGCCGCGCAGCTAGCTGAGCACGAGACGGTCCTCCGGTATAGGTGGATTGTGCTCGGCGTAGCGACACCCGCAGAAGGCGCGCACGACGAGTGTGGTCGGCAGGATCACATGGAGGCTGCGCGCCGGGGCGCCCGCCAGCAGCCGGGTCAGGGTTTCCATGGCCGTCACGCCCAGCTCGCGGAACGGCTGGCGCACGGTGGTCAAGGGTGGGCTCACGTACTCGGTGAAGAAGGCGTCGTCGAAGCCGGCGACGGCTACGTCCTCTGGCACGCGCAGGCCGGCGCCGAGGAGAGCTCCCTCGCTGCACCTGTCAGCGACGCCGCTGCCCGCGCTTCCTGAATGCGCCGGGAGAAGCCCCCTCGAGCCTTCTGAATGCCTCGTGGAACCTCTGCGCCGAGCCGAATCCGCTTTCTGCGGCAACTGCCGCGATGGTGAGATCAGTGCTCCTCAGCAAGGTCTTTGCCCGTGCGATGCGCACCCGCAGGATCTCCTCGCGGATCGAGCGGCCCGTCGCCATTCGGAACCTGATCTCCGCGCTCCGCCGCGAGACAGGAAGCTCGGCGAGAATCGCCGCCGCGGTCGCGCCCTGGGCGGCGCGAACACGGATGGAGCGCACGGCACGCTCCACAATCGGGTCTCCGCAGGCAAACACCTGCGTCGACCCTCGCTCCACGATCTCCTTCGGGGCCACGAGGAGGACCCGATTCTGCTCCCGGGCGCCCGCAGAGCGTGCAGAACGGGAATCGACAGCGCGGGATTCAGCAGTCAGTCTGTCAAGGAGCGCGGCCGCCCGGAAGCCGATCGTCTCGCAGTCCAGTTCGATGCTCGACAGGGATGGGGAGGCCATCTCGCAGAGAATATCCTCGTTGTCCACTCCCAGGATAGCGACAGAGTTTGGCACGGGGACCAGCAGCGATCTGCACACCTCCGCCAGCTTCAACCCCGAGGTGTCGTTGCACGCGAAAACGCCGACCGGCCGTTCAAGCCGGGAGATCCAGCGTCGCAGGCGTCCTGACTCGCCGAGGCTCTCCCACCAGGCCAGAGGCTCCTCAAAAACCGGCACCTCGGGACAGAACGGGCGCACTGCCTCCGCGAACCCTTTCCCGCGGCCCGCCGACCAACCCGTACCGGTGACCCCGCAGAAGGCAAAGCGCTGGAACCCACACGAGCGAAGGTATGCTGCCGCCTTGCGTCCCGTCGCCTCATCGTCGTTCGCCACGAGGTGGAACGAGGGCGAGCGGTAGGCACCGGCAACGTCGACGATGGGGACCTTCAGGGCCGCGAGGCCGGCGGCATCCTGCGGCGACTCAACCCGCGCGATGATGCCGTCGCCCCTCCAGACCTCCAGCGCATCCAGGGGCCTGAACATCCAGCCGTAGCCGTACAGATGCCACCCGCGGGTGGCTTTCGCGTAGCGCACGATGCCCCGGGCGATGCCGTGCTCATAGGCGTCCGCGAGTCCCATGACGATGGCGATGCGTTTCTGTGTGCGCAAAACGTGAGAGAGTATACGCAATTCGAGTCTTGCGGGGAACCCCCCAGGGCCGCATACTTCGGGACAAAGAGCAGAGAGAAAGGAGGCGGCATGAGAAAGGACGACCTCATCGTCATCACGGGAGCGGGTGGGTTCATCGCAGGGTCCCTTGCCCGGTATTTCCACGACAAGGGCTTCACCCGCATTCGCGCGGTCGACAAGAAGCCGCTGCCGGAGTGGTACCAGAGGGTGGAGGGCGTCGAGTGCCTCTGCCTGGACCTGAGCCGGGAGGAGAGCTGCCGGGTTGCCTGCGAGGGGGCTGTCGAGGTCTACAACCTTGCGGCTGACATGGGCGGCATGGGCTTCATCGAGAAGAACAGGGTCGAGTGCCTCCGCAGCATCCTCATCAACACGCACATGCTCGAGGCGGCCTGGCGGGCGGGGGCGGGGCGCTACTTCTACTCCTCCTCCGCGTGCGCGTACAACACGGATCTGCAGAAGGACCCGAAGGTGCG
>JAPLSM010000242.1 GCA_026398635.1 Spirochaetota bacterium
CATTTCTTATTCGCTCATCCGGGCCCATCATCGAGCATGGTGCGGGTTCCTGAAATTATGGGGGTCATAATTTCTGGAATCCGCACACGACAATTCTGTATTGACTCTTGAATACTCGGCATATTTGGCTGATATGTCGGAAAAGTAGGTCGATCCCCGCTCCGCACGGACGCGCCGGGATCTGCAGAATGCATTCATGGACTCCGTGTCTGACGGGACTTCGATGCGGTGAGCGTCGCGATGGTCGCCAGAAAAGCCGGCATCAACCGATCCACCTTCTACCTGCACTCCAAGGACAAGTGGGAGCTTCTGCAGATGTGCTTGGTGGAATGGCTCGATGTCTTCGCGGCCGAACCGACAGGCTCTACACCGCCGGAAATCAGCACCAGCCTGCCGTCCCTGATTCGGACCGTGCTCGATCGTTACACGGCCCGGAAGGGCTTCTTCCTCCGGATCCTGGAGTAGGGGAGGTTTCCGGCGTTTCACTACCTGTTCACGCAGGACGTCCAGCGGAATCTCGGCAGGCTCATCGCCCAGCTCGCCAGAGAGGGCAAGGCTGCCGATCGTGGGGATCAGAAAACCCTCGCCGTCTTCCCCAGCTCCGCGTTCTTCGGCGCAATGCTCTGTTGGCTCAAGCAGGGGAACGCGCAGGGGAACGCGCGGGGGACCGATGCCGCCTGCGCATCCCCGGGGAAGTACGCCCCGGCCATCTCAGTTCCATAGGGCTCGAGGCCAGCGCGGGCGAGGCCAGCGCGGGCGCGGCGAGCGGCGGGCCCCGCGGGGCACGTCTCAGTCGATCATTCGCGCGAACAGGTAGTGGTTCTTGTAGAGGTTCTTGTTCTCGTTGAGGAGGAGGCTGTGCTCGATGGTGATCTGCCGAAGGTCCGGCGGATGGCCCGACTCGAGCATATTCTCGAGGATCTTCACGGCATAGTAGCCCTGCAGTATGGGGTTCTGGTAGATGACGGCCGTCTGGAGGTTTTTCTCTAGATAGTGGTTGGCCGAGGAATCTAGGTCGTGCAGGACGATCACGGTGTTCTCATGCCCGGTCTTCTCCAGGGCCTGTATGAACTGGGTATTGTACGCGGGAATGAGATAGATGACGTCGACTTTCGCCTTCCTCGATCTCAGGAGGTCCTCGATCTGCGATCCGACCTCCTTCGAACGGATGTCCGTGGTCAGGTACCCCACCTCGTGGGCAATTCTCCCGAAGTGCCTCTGTATGCCCTGGAGAAACCCCTCGCAGCGCAGCCTGTTGAGGTCGGGAGTGCTCGAATCCTCAAGAATCTCCGCGGGCGTGGTGATGACGAGCACATGCGGGTTCTTCTTGAACGTCAGAATTTTTCCGATGTACTCCGCGGCCAGCCGGCCCCCCGCCCGGTAGTCGGGTCCGATATAGCAGAGTCGATTGCTGTCCGGCGCATCGACGTTCAGAGTCATGTAGGGGATCCCCTTGCGCTCGATGGTCGCGATGATCGACTTCATGTCGAATATCCATTGGTTGACGATTGCGACGGCCTCCACTCCGTCGGCGATCTCCTCCTTCAGTTTTTTCAGGTAGAGGCGCGTGTTCCTCTCCGCGATTGTGCGATAGTGAACCTGGTAGTTCAAGGCCTGGATCTGCTCCGCGCCGATGGTAATGCCCGTCCTGATGTCCTTCCAGAAATAGTGCGGAAGGGCGGAGGAGAAAATGGCGATCTTGCGGACCTTGTTCCTCAACAGTATTTGGGAAGCCTTGTGAGGAACGTAGTTGACATTCCGCGCGTAGGCGAGGATCCGTTCCTTGAGCGCCCGCGAGACGTATCCCGAGTCGTTCAATGCCCGATGGACGGTGATGTGAGAGACCTTGAGAGCGTCGGCGATGTCCTGCTGTGTCATTCCCATGACGCTTCGCCTTTCATCGGCACCGACGGGGCGACGATCCGCCGGGATGCCCGCCAGGAGTATGCCGAGTGAGTGCGCCGTCGGCAATTGCCCATGCTGCGGCATAGGCATAGCCAATTCCTGCGAGAAAGAGAAGCCCCCCCGGGG
Source organism: Spirochaetota bacterium (assembly GCA_026398635.1). Taxonomy (GTDB): domain Bacteria; phylum Spirochaetota; class Spirochaetia; order SZUA-6; family Fen-1364; genus JAPLSM01. Next base: position 2,032 of record JAPLSM010000242.1, read on the forward strand.
CTCTCGATGTGAAGTTTGGTTTGCAGATTCTTATTGACACCGGCTTCTCCGTATGATAAACGTTTATCATATACGGACCGGAAGGTCCCCGCAATACCCTGAAAGGAGAGAGAAAATGAAGAAGGCTTTTCTCGCAATCGGGTTCCTTCTGCTCTGCGCCGCGCTCGTCGTTGGCCAGACGCAGAAGCCGGTGACGCTCAAGATGCTCTATTACAGCCCTGAGCTCGCCGACCAGTACAACGACATGGCGAGGGTGTACAACACACAGACCGGCAACACCCTCGACATCACGGTCCTGCAGGCAGATTTCGTGACCGTGCTGCGCGCAAAGCTCAACTCGGGCGACATTCCCGACGTGTTCATGAGCAGCGCATACGCGGACAACCGGACCTACAAGGACTACTGCTACGACATGACGGACGAGGACTTCATCAAGCTGATCGAGCCGACGGCGCTCCTTGGCGTGACGGTCAATGGGAGGGTCACCGGCTATCCCTTCCTCGTGCAGTCGCACTCCTTCATTTACAACAAGAAGGTCTTCGCCGATGCCGGGATCAAGGCGCTGCCGAAGACCTTGAGGGAATATGAAGCGGTGTGTCAGAAGCTGCAGGCAAAGGGCATCCAGCCATTCGCCACCGGCTACAAGGAGTGGTGGGTCCTTCCCCAGACCGCGTGGCAGGTCCTGGCCCCCATCAAGGACTCCTACGGCGGGGATTACGCCACGTTCGTGGAAAAGCTGAACAATGGAAGCCTGAAGTTCAAGAACATCAAGGAGATGGGCGATGTCTTCAATCTGCTGGACCTGATCAAGAAGTACGGCGGCCCCAAGCCCATGGAATCCGATTTCAACGATCAATGCTCCCTGCTCGCCACGGGGAAGGTCGGGATGATCCACCAGGGCAACTGGGCCGAGGACACGATCCGCAAGACCAACCCGAGCATCGAGATCGGCTACCTGCTGGGGCCGGTAGGCAATGCCGCCGCAAAGGCCGGGATCATGTTCGATTCCAACCAGACCATCCGCATCGCCAAGGACGGAAAAAACGTTCAGGCTGCCCTCGCTTGGCTGCGCTGGCTGACGACCTCGGAGTACGGGAAGGCCTGGGTCCCGGACAAGATCAAGCAGCTCTCCCCGATCATCGGCGCAAAGGCCGCGACCGCGCAGCTGGCCCAGGCGACAGTGAGCCTCCTTGCCGCCAAGACCCCGAACTATTCATGGTACTATCAGAGGTTCCCCACGGGGACCGAGCAGAGCCTGGGGATCATCCTCCAGGGCTACTGCGCCGGCCAGACCAACAGGCAGCAGGCCCTCGCGGCCCTTGACGCGTCGTACACGAAGATCGCGAACGCCGCCGCGGAGTAGGCCCGCAGGCGCATCGAGAGAGACAACGCGACAGGAGAGGCCTTCCTCTCCTGTCGCGTTCAGGAACGGAGACATGGGAACCACACGCAAGAGAAAGCGCCTCGCACGAGCACTCGAGTTCATTGGCATGACGACCCCCGCGCTCCTCGTCATCCTCCTCTTCGTGGAGATTCCCTTCCTGATGAGCATCTCCTACTCCTTTACGAAGTGGAACGGCCTGGACAAGGTGCCCAAGTTCATTGGCCTGGCGAACTACGTCGAGCTCCTCACAAACGATACGGACCTCGGACACGCGATACGCTTCACGCTGCTGTTCACCGTCATCGTGGTTGTGCTGACGAACGTCATCGCGCTGCTCATTGCGGTCATCCTCGACAGCGACGTCAAGGGCAGGAACATGCTGCGCGCCGCGTTCTACATCCCGAACATCATCAGCCTCATCATCATCGGCTACGTGTGGAGGTTCATCTTCTCCCGGGGATTCGACTCGCTGTTCGCGATCACCGGCCTGCCGCTCTTCGAGCTGAGCTGGCTCGGCGATTCGCGGCTCTCCTTCGTGAGCGTCGTGATCGTGTCGATATGGCAGTCGATCGGCTTCTACATGGTCATCTACATCGCCGGGCTTCAGACCGTTCCCCGCGAGCAGCTGGAGGCCGCCGTGATCGACGGGGCACAGCCTGTCGCGCGGTTCTTCCGCATCACCCTGCCCCTGATCATGCCGTCCGTGACGGTCTGCGTCTTCTACTCACTCTCCAACGCCTTGAAGACGTTCGACGTCATCTTCAGCCTCACCTTCGGGGGGCCGGGCACCGCGACGGCGAGCGTCGCACTGGACATCTACAAGACGGCGTTCAGCGACAGCAGGTTCGGCTATGGAGCCGCGAAGTCGGTCGTGCTGTTCCTGCTCATCCTGGCCGTGACCATCGTGCAGCTCACCGCCTTCAAGCGCCGGGAGGTCGAGGCATGAGGCGGCGACGCGCTGTCCTCCCCTGGCTGGCGAGCATCCCGCTCTTCATCGTGGCAATCCTGTACGTCTACCCCCTCATCCTCGTGGCGATCAACTCCCTGAAGAGCTTCCAGGAGATCATGGCCAACGTCATGACCTTTCCCACCCGCCCGAGGTTCGAGAACTTCTCCAACGCCTTCACCCTCATGCGGTACCCCAGCCTCTTCCTCAACACCCTCATCGCGACGGTGCTGGGGACGGGCGGCGTGGTCCTCCTCGCATCGATAGCCGGCACCAAGCTGTCGCGGACGAGGACACGCACCAGCTGGCTCCTGTTCATGGTGTGCGTGGCCCCGATGATGATCCCCTTCCACTCCTTCATGATCGCGCTGGTGAAGGTGGCGAAGACGCTGCACCTGACCAACTCCGTCTGGGGCCTCGCCGTGATCTACTGGGGCCTGGGCATCCCCCTTTCGCTCTTCATGTATCACGGCTTCGTCAAGACGGTTCCGAGGGACCTCGACGAAAGCGCAGCCATCGACGGCGCGAAGCCCCTGCGCGCCTTCTTCCAGGTTATCTTCCCCCTTCTGAAGCCGGTCACGGTGTCGGTTATCGTCCTGAACGTCATGTGGATGTGGAACGACTTCCTGCTGCCGCTCCTGGTCCTGAGCGGAGAGAAGAAGGCCATGACGCTCCAGCTGGCGGCATACAATTTCTTCGGGCAGTACAAGATCGAGTGGCACTACGCGATGGCGGGAGTTCTGCTGACGATCACGCCCGCTGTGATTCTCTATCTCCTGCTCCAGAAGCAGATCATCAAGGGGATGGTGGCCGGCGCTGTAAAGGGGTAAGCGATCCCCCGGCGACTTCGCCCAACGGGGCGCGGAGGCCGCGGGGAGCGCATGGGAAGCGCGCCGCAGGAACGTAGAAAAGGACACGCATGAAATTCACCAATGGATTTTGGGGCCTGAGGGAGGGCGTGACGCTGCACTCCCCGGCCGAGGTTAACGAGGTCAGGACGGCCGCCGGTTGCGTGACGATATTCGCTCCCTGCAAGGCGCTCTCCAGCCGGAACGACACCCTCAACCTGCCGCTCCTGACCTTGACCTTCGACTCGCCGATGAATGATGTCATCCACGTTCGCGTGGTTCATTTCAAAGGCGGGCGCAAGAGGCTTCCGGAATTCGAGATACAGCGCTGCCCGGACCTTCAGCCGCGCATCGAGGAGACGGACGACGCGGTGAGTCTCACCAGTGGAAAAACGACCGTTCGCGTCAGGAAACGCGGCGGCTGGGGCGTGGAGTTCCTCCACGAGGGCCGGCGGCTCACGGGGACCGGCGCCAGGCACACGGGATACCTCATCGACTCCGACGGAAAGCGCTACATGCGCGAGCAGCTGTCCCTGGGCGTCGGCGAAAGCATCTACGGGCTCGGCGAGCGCTTCACCCCTTTCGTCAGGAACGGGCAGGTCGTGGACATGTGGAACGAGGACGGCGGGACCAGCAGCGAGCTGGCCTACAAGAACGTGCCGTTTTTCCTGTCGAGCTTCGGTTACGGAGTGTTCGTCGCGCACCCCGAAAAGGTCTCGTTCGAGATCGCCTCCGAGGTCGTGACACGAACCCAGTTCTCGGTTCCCGGGGAGGAGCTCGAATACTACCTCGTGGGCGGCGAATCGCCGAAGGATGCGCTCCTCCGCTACACCGAGCTTACCGGCAGGCCGGCCCTGCCTCCGGCGTGGTCCTTCGGGCTGTGGCTCACGACCTCGTTCGTGACGAGCTACGACGAGACGACGGTCAACAGCTTCATCGACGGGATGCTCGAGCGGCGCATCCCGCTTCATGTCTTCCACTTCGACTGCTTCTGGATGAAGGAGTTCCAGTGGTGCGACTTCGAGTGGGACCGGGCGCAGTTTCCCGATCCGCAGGCGATACTGAAACGACTGAAAAGCAGGGGTCTGCGCATCTGCGTGTGGCTCAATCCCTACATCGCCCAGAAGTCCCCATTGTTCGACGAGGGGATGGAGAAGGGCTATCTCGTGATGAAGCCCGACGGGAGCGTCTGGCAGTGGGACCGCTGGCAGGCGGGCATGGGGCTGGTGGACTTCACGAACCCGGATGCCGTGCGGTGGTACAAGGACCGCCTGCGCCGGCTGGTGAAGATCGGCGTCGACTGCTTCAAGAGCGATTTCGGCGAGCGCATCCCCACCGAGGTCGTCTACCACGACGGGTCTGATCCCTGGAAGATGCACAACTACTACACCTACCTGTACAACAAGGCGGTGTTCGAGGTACTCGAGGAGGAGAACGGCAAGGGCAAAGCGCTGGTTTTTGCACGGTCCGCGACCGCGGGAAGCCAGAAGTTCCCCGTCCACTGGGGTGGGGACTGCTCCGCGACCTACGAATCGATGGCCGAGAGCCTGCGCGGCGGCCTGTCTCTCGGGCTCTCGGGGTTTGGGTTCTGGAGCCACGACATCAGCGGCTTCGAGCAGACAGCCACGCCGGACCTGTACAAGCGCTGGACCGCGTTCGGTCTGCTCTCATCCCACAGCCGGCTGCACGGAAACGAATCCTACAGGGTTCCCTGGCTGTTCGACGAGGAATCCTCGGATGTCCTGCGTTTCTTCGTGCGGCTCAAATGCAGCCTCATGCCCTACCTCTACGCCGCCGCGTGCGAGACAGTCGCCTCAGGTCTTCCGGTCATGAGGGCGATGATCCTCGAGTTCCCCGACGATCCGACGTGCGCTTTCCTCGACCGGCAGTACCTATTGGGAGACTCCCTGTTAGTCGCGCCCGTCTTCAATGACGGGGGAACGGTGACCTACTACCTGCCGAAGGGCCGGTGGACGAGCTTCCTCACCGGGGAAACCGTTGATGGCGGTTCATGGAGAACCGAGACGCACGGCTACACGAGCGTCCCGCTCATGGTCAGGCCGGGAAGCATCATCCCGGTGGGGAATGAGGAGACGAAACCGGATTACGACTACGCCGACGGCGTCACGTATCACGTCTTCGAAATCGAGGCAGGACGAACGATCTCGAAGGCGCTCTTCGATTCCCAGGGACGCCGGGAGTGCGAAGTCCTCATCCGGCGGGAGGCTCGCTCGTTCACCATCGAAACCCACGGGGCGCGCAAACCCTGGAGCGTCTGCCTGAGGAACGTCACCGGAGTCAGCGCGGTCGAGAACGGCACGTTCCAAACCGATGCCCGAGGCACCCGCGTGTCGCCGCGAAGTCCCTCGGGGGTGCTGATCGTGCACGCATGAACGCCCGCCCGCTGAAAGCGGCTGCGGGCAGGAGCGAGAGGACCACGGCCTGCCGAGGCGCACGCGGAAGGTCCATAACCGCGCTCATAACGCAGTCGCCGCCCACCTCGCTGAGCCACAGGAAAAAGAAGATCCCCACGAGGAGCACGATGGAGTACAGCAGCAGGATGAAGATCATCCTGAACAGGAAATCCTTGTCGAGGAAGCGGAAGAGCAGGCGCAGCTCGGTCATGGTGCGGAGATGTGTAGCAGAGCGGACTCAGTGGGGGCAGTAACTCTTCGGAGGGGCAACCGCGAGGGGCCGGCTCAGGCATCCTTCATCCGGTAGCCAACCCCTGGCTCCGTCAGAAGCAGGCGGGGCCTCGCGGGGTCCTCCTCCACCTTGCGCCGCAGCGTGGCCATGAACACGCGGAGATAGTGGCTTTCGTTCACGTACGGCGGCCCCCATACTTCCTTCAGGATCTGCCGGTGGGTGAGCACCTTGCCCGCATTGCCGGCCAGTAGCACGAGAAGCCGGTATTCGATCGGCGTCAAGCGAACCTCGCGACCCCCGACGGTCACCTCGCGCCGGGCCTGATCGATGCGCAGGGGGCCGACCTCGAGCACGGCCGCATCCGCTCCTGCGGATGACGCCGCCGAACGGCGCATCGCAGCCCGGATCCTCGCCAGCAGCTCATTAACCCCGAAGGGCTTGGTGAGGTAATCGTCGGCGCCCTCATCGAGCGCTGCCACCTTGTCCTCCTCCCGACCACGCGCCGAGAGCACGATGATGGGCACCCGGTTCCACGCCCTGATCCTTCGAGTCAG
>JAPLSM010000224.1 GCA_026398635.1 Spirochaetota bacterium
GTCGAAGAACCGAAGCGCCTTGAATCGCGAGACCTGCTCGGAACCCTTGCCGAACGCGTCCTCTAGCTTGCGCTCGGTCTTGTCCTTCCAATCCTTGAACTTCGACTCCTCCGGATTCCGCGACCGGAGGTTGCCCGCGTCGTTCACGAGCTCCTGGACCTTGGGCTTGTCTTCGGGTTTCATGGCATCTCTCCTCGATCGGTTCCTCAATTATACCGTTCGGTGCGGCTTGGGTGAAGGGGGGGCGGATGCGCTTAAGGCGATCGCCCCCAGCGCGCGGCCGACCTTCGCGAAGGCCGCGATCGCCCAGTCGATGTCCGCGTCCGTGTGCAGCGCGCAGAGCTGTATCCGGATCCTGGCCTGCCCCCTCGGCACCACGGGGAAGCTGAAGCCGACCACGTAGATGCCTTCGTCGAGGAGCCGGCGCGCCATCTCGAGGGCGAGCCGCTCGTCGTGGAGCATGATGGGCACGATGTGGTGGATACCCGGCTTGATGGCAAAGCCTGCCGCCGCGATGCCCGCCCGGAACCGGCGGGTATTCGCCTCCAGCCGGTCGCGCAGGTCCGTGCTCTCCTCGAGCAGGTCGAGCACCGCCCGTCCTTGATCTCGGTGGCCTCGTCGACGAGCGTGCCGCCGCAATCGAGGAGCACCGCGTGGATCCGCGGTTGCGAGCGCCGATCCGTCTCAGCCATGCGCCGCTGCTTCGCAGGTCAAGCTCCTGCGCCTGCTGCAGGAGGGGCGCTACTACCCCATCGGCTCCGATCTGCAGAAGGCATCCGACGCCCGCATCGTGGTGGCCACCAGCCGGGATCTCGCGGCCATGCAGGAGAAGGGTGCCTTCCGTCGCGACCTCTACTACCGGCTGCGCTCGCACCACGTGCACCTCCCGCCCCTGCGCCGCCGCAGGGAGGACCTGCCGCTGGTTTGCATGGGCGGGCGACCGGGCCGTCTACTTCCCCACGCTTCCGGCGTCGAATCGCGGCTCCAGGCTTGCGATCGACTCCAGGTGGCGCCGGTACCACGCAAGGTCCAGGGGCAGCTTGCCCAGGCAGTAGTGGTTCCCCCCCCGCCCCCCGGCCGTCTCCCAGGTCACGAGCAGGAGGCGATGGTCGCCGTGGCTGGCGCGAATCCTTCCGATCCGGACCGACGAGTTCGGCGGGGAGCGGAACGGGCCGGAGTGCAGGGTTTCTCCCGAGTCCGCGTCCGTGACGGTGCAGGTGCCCTCGGCCGCGGCGAGCGTGTCGTTGCATGCCACCACGCCGCACTGCCAGTTCTCCGGCTCGTCCACCGCGATGCAGACCGGAAGCTGGGAGCGCCTGATGTACCAATACGCGAGCTTCTTCCCGAAGTACCAGTCCACCACGGCATCCGAGAACTGCGGCCAGCAGTCCATGACGTTCCACCAGATGATGCCGGTCCGGCGCCACTTCCGCATGCGGAAGCTCTCGATGAAGTACTTCTTCGCTTCGGCCTGGCTGATCTGGGAAGCGATCACGAAGTTCTCTAATTCCTCGGGAACGGAGCCGAAGAGCTCCCGGATCTGGTCGGCCATCAGCTTGATGCGGTAGCGGTACCGGCCGCCCTCGGGCACCGGGTCGGCTGCATGGGCGCGCCACTCGTCGTTGTCCTGCCAGGGCCAGAGCCCCCCCGGGGTGAGGAAGCGCTCGAGGCTCGAGACATTCGGGCAGCCGTGGTAGCCGATCTCGCTCGCGAAGTGCGCCGTGCTCTCCGCGTAGAAGGAGCTCTTGAAGTTTTCCCGGGGCCCCCAGAGGTGCTGCTCCGGCATGAGCCTGCTCGCGCTTTCGCGCTCCTGCGGGACGGTGCGCACGCCGCGGTCCTCGCCGGGCCGGAACGTCGCGAGGTAGCGCTGCACCGCCTCCGGGGAGGCGTACGGCGAGCTCGGGAGGTACGGTCGGCAGGGGTCGTGCTCGGCGCAGACCGCCGGCAGGACTTCCCTCGAGATGCGGTTTGCGGCCGGGTCGCGCCCGAGGTGGAGGTAGAACTGGTCGACCTCGTTGTCCCCGTTCCAGAGCACCAGGGAGGGGTGGTTGCGGAGCTTGCGCACCACCGCGGTCGCCTCGGCCCGGACCCGGGCCAGGAAGGCTTCGTCCTGCGGGTAGACCGCGCAGGCGAAGGCGAAGTCCTGCCACACCATCATGCCGCGCGCGTCGCCGTGCTCGAAGAAGGCGTGGTCCTCGTACACGTTGCCGCCCCAGCAACGGATGATCGTACAGCCGAGGTCGTCGAAGAGCTCGAGAGCTCGCTCGCAGCGGGAGGCGTCCCTGCTGTGGAACGCATCGAGGGGCACCCAGTTGGAGCCCTTGCAGAACACGCGCACCCCGTTCACCCGGAACAGGAACTCCCCGCCCTCCGCCGTGGCGAGGTCGGTGCGCTCGAGCTCCACGGTGCGGATGCCGATCCGCTCCGTGCGCGAGGCCAGGGTGCGTCCGCCCGAGACGAGCTCGCAGCGCACGTGGTACATGGCCGGATCTCCGTAGCCGCGCGGCCACCACAGGCGCGCCCCGCTCACGCGGATCGTCGAGTCCCCCGCGGTGAACCGCACGGCCTCCTCGTGCTCGAAGCCCCCCGGGCTCCCGTCGGCGGGGCGACCCATGATGCGGAGCTTCATGTCTTCCAGGGGGGCGGTGCCGACGTCGATCTGCCAGTGCAGGCCGAGGGTGGCGTCGGCGCTGTCGATCTCCCTGGTGTGGAACGCGAGGTCCACGATCTCCACCTCCCCCCAGGAGCGGAGCTCCACGGAGCGCCAGATGCCCGCCGACACGGCGCGCGGGGCGATGTCCCATCCCCACATGTGCGGCGCCTTGCGGATGAACAGGCTCTCGTGGTTCGTCTCCAGGGACGCCGCGGAGGCGGGGTAGTCGAAGGAGCGCGCGGCGAGCAGCGGCGACGCCAGGCGCACCGAGAGCCGGTTCTCACCGCCGAGCCGCAGGCGCCCGGTTACGTCGAAGGCGTGCTCCACGAGCATGTTGTCGGCCCGTCCGACCCGCTCACCGTTTAGCCAGACCTCGGCCACGCAGTCCAGGCCGTGGAACAGGAGCTCCAGCCTCCGCGAGCCGAACCCTGCCGGGGGAGTGAAGCATCGCTCGTACCACCACTCGTTCCGTTCCAGGCCGCGGAGCTTCCAGATGTTCGTGCCCGCGAACACGTCGGGGAGCCTGCTGGCCCTCATGAGGTCGAGCTCCACGTTCCCGGGCACGCGAGCCTCGACCGTTTCGCCGGCCCCGTCCAGGCCCGTGGGGCCGCTCGCCGCGCGCGAACCCTCAGGGAACCAGGTGAGGGACCAGGTGCTGTCCAGGCTGATACACTGCATGGCGTACCTCTATCAGCCGGCCCGCAGCATCAGTCAAGGTTTCGGGGGCAGGCTATGCAGGACCCGCCCCACACCACTTGTTCAAATTGAGAACTGCTGAAGCGCCGCTCCCTGCCCTTGAAGTATCCCGAGGGGGAGGATTTCCAGATGACGGTGCCCACCTACTCATCTCAACGGATCTTCTGCAGGGAAAACGGGGCACGCACGATGTACTGGCACAGGGGCTCCCGTAAGTCCTGGTCCCAGATGAGGGTTCCGCTTTCGAAGACCCCCGAGCACCTCCAGCCCAGGAGCTTGCGGGCGAAGTCGGGATTCAATAGACCCTTGTGAGGAACAAGGCGAACACCCTACGGTGCCAGATCTCCATCAGAGCTTCGTTGGCCCCCGGCGGGATGGAGAAGAAGCGGTCGTGGCGGTCGAAACTGTCTTCCAGCACAACGGAGTGCCCGTGGGGGTGCCACACAGCGAACTCGCCGAAGGTCTGGAACTAGAGTTCATACTGCACCTCGTTCAAACGGTTCATCGTTTTCTCGTACAGCCGCCGTGTCATTCTTCTTTCTTCGCGCTCGGTCGTGAGCCTTTGTCGAAGGGTATCAGGTTCCAGCGTGCACAGATAGAACTTCTTGGCCGGATGAAGTTTCGCTTCCAGTATTCCCTTCTTCGCCCACACGAATGCAGTATTGAGAGACACATCGAGTTTGCGCGCGATCTCGTTGATCGTCAGCAGCTTCTGCGCATGAAGACGATCGGTGAAACTGCTCAGGCCATGCTTGCGGCGGATGTTCCCAATGGAGGCGCTGCTGAACGCCATTCCACGGGCGCCGCGGTGTCCTTCGGCGTTGAGCACAGCGGCAACACCGCTGTCATGGTAGCAGTCGAGCAAGGCGTCGATGCGGGCGATCGTTTGCCTGCTGGTGGTAAACAGTTCGGGCGCCGGTAGCGGGGCATCCACCTGCATGGTTTCCGTTGCTCCGCCCCTGAATCGGACCTGCACGAGAATACGCCGGTCGGCTGCTTTCGTGACGGTGACATCCTCGATCAGATGCCGCACGATCCTCTT